>NZ_JBVIJC010000018.1:39872-167425 GCF_055581605.1 Streptomyces sp. NPDC031418 | reverse complement strand
CGTCATCTCTATTTTGGACCTCGGGCCCGTGGGTTCGGGGGGGGTTGGTGTGGTTGGGCGGTTGGGGCCCTTTCCGGCTTTTTCCCGAGTTCCCCCGCGCCCCTTCGGGGGCGCGGGGAACTGCGCGAACGGCCCCCAATTACCCGCACCCGACCACGATCCGCGCCACCCCGCCCCTTAGTCGACTCAGTCAGCCGACAGCACGAACGAAGCCCTCAGCTTGGCGAAGCCCGCCTTCTTCGCTTCCAGCAGGTACGTACCCGCCTTCGCCGAACCCCCGGAGGGCGTCGCACAGTGGGCCGCGCTCGCGCTCCGGTCCCACTTCACCGTGTAGGTGATGCTCTGGCCCGCCGCCACCCGGAACAGCAGACTCCCCGAGCCCTCGGGGCAGTCGGCCGACGACCAGAACGGGTTGCTCGCGTCCGCCGCCGTGATGGTCAACACCGCGCTCTTCGGCCCGAGATCGACCTTGCAGTCGGCCGACGAGCCGTTCTTCGCGGTGAGTTCGAAGGTCGGCGTCTGGTCCGGCGAGTAGGAGTTGCGCAGACTGCGCAGGCTCAACGAGACCGCACCGGCGGTGCAGTCGGGCAGGTCGGAGGAGGCCGGAAGCGCATCGCCCGTACCGACGGCGCCGGCGCCGGAGGAGCCGGAGGCCGAACCGCCGCCACCGGAACCGCTGCCGGAGCCACCACCGGAACCGCCCGCGGAGCCCGCGGACGTACCGTCGGCCGGACCGCCCGATCCACCGCCGCCGGAGCCGCTGTCCCCGCCGCTCGACTCGTCGCGCCCGCCCGGGTGTTGGCTGATCGCGGGGCCGGACGAGGAGGGGCCGGGGGTGATGGTGTGCGCGGGATTCTTGCCGTTGGACGCGCCGTCGTCCTTCTTGCCGCCCCCGCCGCCACCGGCGGTGACCATCCACGCGATCAGCAGCGCCAGCACGGCGACCACCGACAGCATGACGGCCCTCCGACGCCAGTAGATGGAGGAGGGAAGCGGCCCGACCGGATTGCGCAGAGATCCCACGCGCAAACTGTACGAGAGATCGGCGCGCGTGCTTGCGACACCCGCCGCGGGAGTCACAACTTTTCCGGATCATCATCCCGGCAACTGCCGCTGCGGGCACGGTTCTTCACTTCCGGGCACGCTCGGTGACCGCGCCGTCACGCATCATGTCCGCCGAGCCGTGGCAGGATCGGAAGGCCATGACTGAGAAGCTGCACGCCCCCGTGATCGCCTGGTTCGACGCCCACGCCCGCGACCTCCCCTGGCGCCGCCCGGATGCGGGCCCGTGGGGGGTGATGGTCAGCGAGTTCATGCTCCAGCAGACCCCCGTCAACCGGGTGCTGCCCGTCTACACGGAGTGGCTGGCCCGCTGGCCGCGCCCCGCCGACCTCGCGAAGGAGGCGCCGGGCGAGGCGGTGCGGGCCTGGGGCCGGCTCGGCTATCCGCGCCGCGCGCTGCGGCTGCACGGAGCCGCGGTCGCCATAACGGAACGGCACGGCGGGGACGTACCGACGGATCACGCGCAGCTGCTGGCGCTGCCCGGCATCGGCGAGTACACGGCGGCCGCGGTGGCGTCGTTCGCGTACGGGCAGCGGCACGCGGTGCTGGACACCAATGTGCGCCGGGTGCTGGCGCGGGCGGTGACGGGGGTGCAGTACCCGCCGAACGCGACCACGGCGGCCGAGCGGCGGCTGGCGCGCGAGCTGCTGCCGGAGGACGAGGCGACGGCGGCGCGCTGGGCCGCGGCCTCGATGGAGCTGGGCGCGCTGGTGTGCACGGCGAAGAACGAGGGCTGTCCGCGGTGTCCGATCGCCGCCCAGTGCGCCTGGCGGCTCGCGGGCAAGCCGGAGCACGACGGTCCGCCGCGGCGGGGGCAGACGTACGCCGGTACGGACCGGCAGGTGCGCGGGAAGCTGCTCGCCGTGCTGCGCGAGGCGCACGCGCCGGTGCCGCAGGCGGTGCTGGACCGGGTGTGGCACGAGCCGGTGCAGCGGGCGCGCGCCCTCGACGGGCTGGTGACGGACGGTCTGGTGGAGCCGCTGGCGGGCGGTCTGTATCGGCTGCCGCTCAGCTGACACACAGCCAAGTCGGGGCCTGAAGGCCCTTGTTACGAAGCCATCCGGCCGACAAAGTGCCCGATAAAGGGACATATCAACCACCTCCTTTACCCCGTTCCGCTTTCCGTTACACAACCGACGGATAGCCGATTGCTAGCCGCAGGCTGGTGCGCACAGCGCCGTGACAACCGGTCCGTAACTTCTTCTCCGTGCCCGGCGGACCACCGGGCACGGGGACAAGCGGTACTTCAGGCGGATGCCGAAGTGAACGGGGAACGGAGGCGGTTGATCATGGCGCAGGGCGAGGTGCTCGAATTCGAGGAGTACGTCCGTACCCGGCAGGACGCGCTGCTGCGCAGTGCACGCCGGCTGGTTCCGGACCCCGTCGACGCACAGGACCTGCTCCAGACGGCGCTCGTGCGGACGTACGGCCGCTGGGAGGGCATCGCCGACAAGCGGCTGGCCGACGCCTACCTCCGCCGCGTCATGATCAACACCCGTACCGAGTGGTGGCGTTCGCGCAAGCTGGAAGAGGTTCCGACCGAGCAGCTGCCGGACGCCTGCGTGGACGACGCCACCGAGCAGCACGCCGACCGGGCCCTGCTGATGGATGTCATGAAAGTTCTCGCTCCGAAGCAGCGGAGCGTCGTGGTGCTGCGACACTGGGAGCAGATGTCCACGGAGGAGACGGCCGCCGCCCTCGGCATGTCGGCCGGTACGGTCAAGAGCACGCTGCACCGGGCGCTCGCCCGGCTCCGCGAGGAGCTGGAGGCACGCGACCTGGACGCACGTGCGCTGGAGCGTGAGGAGCGGGAGCGTTGCGCGGCCTGACCGGGGCCGGGTCCGACGAGACCCTGGGCAATACTCAGGCGGTGATCGCGGTGGGGTCCGCGCTCGCCGCCCTCGGGCTTTTGGTCGCCGGGTGCGGCTCCGGTGGCACCGGCGCCCGGGACGAGGGCCCGGCACATGCGTCGGCGATGGCCGGAGCGGTCGCCTCCCCGGCGCCGAGCCCGTCCGACCGCTACCGGCGGGTGGACCCCGTGGCGCTGCTCAAGAGCGACCCCGCCGTCTCGGCGACGGTGAAGCGGGAGCTGAAGCCGTGCAGCGGTGACGAGTACCCGGTCGACGTCTCGTACGGCGATCTCACCGACGCCACCGTGGACGACGTCGTCATCAACGTGCTGACCTGCGCCGACGCGGTCGGTGTCGGGGCGTATGTGTACCGGGACACGCGCGGGACCTTCCGGAACGTCTTCAAGAACGAGGAGTCCCCGGTCTACGCCGAGATCGACCAGGGCGTGCTGTCGGTGACCAAGCAGTACTACGAGAAGGGCGACCCCATCTCGAGCCCGTCCGGAGAGTTCGTGATCCCGTATAAGTGGAGGGCGGGGCAGTTCGTCCAGGGCAAGATCACCCGCAACGAGTACAGCAAGTCGGCAGGCGAGGGCGCGACCCCCGCACCGGACAGCTGAACCGGCGGGCACCCCGGACACCCGGCACCCCGTTCACCACGGCACGCAGCGCACATCACGAGGACTGAGAGCACCGGATGGCAGACCAGACACACGTCCTGTTCGTCGAGGACGACGACGTCATCCGTGAGGCCACCCAGCTCGCCCTGGAGCGGGACGGCTTCGCGGTCACCGCCATGCCCGACGGACTGTCGGGCCTGGAGGCGTTCCGGGCCAACCGCCCCGACATCGCGCTGCTCGACGTCATGGTCCCGGGACTGGACGGCGTCAGCCTGTGCCGTCGTATCCGGGACGAGTCGACCGTGCCGGTGATCATGCTGTCGGCGCGTGCCGACTCCATCGACGTCGTCCTCGGCCTGGAGGCCGGCGCCGACGACTATGTGACCAAGCCGTTCGACGGCGCCGTACTGGTCGCCCGGATCCGCGCGGTGCTGCGCCGCTTCGGGCACGCCGGCGGCGCCGCGCAGCAGGAGGACTCCGCCTCTTCGGTCAGCGGCTCCCCGCTGACCTTCGGCGACCTGGAGATCGACACCGAGGGCATGGAGGTGCGGCGCGCCGGGCAGCCGGTGGCGCTCACCCCGACCGAGATGCGGCTGCTGCTGGAGTTCTCCTCCGCGCCGGGCACCGTCCTCTCCCGCGACAAGCTGCTGGAGCGCGTGTGGGACTACGGGTGGGGCGGGGACACCCGGGTCGTCGACGTGCATGTGCAGCGGCTGCGCCAGAAGATCGGCCAGGACCGGATCGAGACGGTCCGCGGCTTCGGCTACAAGTTGAAGGCCTGAGCGTGGCGAAGATGCGGGGGCTCCTTCGGCGACCGGTGCGGCGCATGGAGCGCGCGGGCCTGCGGACCGGGCTCAAGTGGAAGCTCAGCGCGGCGATCGCGCTGGTGGCCGGGCTGGTCGCGATCACGCTGAGCCTGGTCGTGCACAACGCGGCCCGGGTCTCGATGCTGGACAACGCGCGCGACCTGGCCAACGAGCGGGTGCGGCTCGCCCTGGGCTACTACGAGCGGTACCGGCGGACGAACTTCCCCGACATAAAGATCGACGACCGCCGGCTGCCGGCGGCCCTGCGCGAGAAGGTCGCGGACGGCCGCCAGGTCAGTGACGTCTCCGACCACGGCGGCGGACCGCCGCAGATCTGGGCGGCCGTGCCCGCGCAGGACGGGCATGTGCTCTCCCTGCACAGCCAGTTCCCGAACCGTTCCGTCAACGTGCTGAACGACCTCGACCAGGCGCTGGTGATCGGCTCCGTCGCGGTCGTGCTGGGCGGCAGCGCGCTGGGCGTGCTGATAGGGGGCCAGTTCTCCGGGCGGCTGCGCAAGGCCGCGGCCGCCGCGCACCAGGTGGCCAAGGGCGAGATCGACGTACGGGTCCAGGAGGCCATCGGCGGGGTCGTACGGGACGAGACCGACGATCTGGCGCTCGCGGTGGACGCGATGGCGGACGCGCTGCGGCAGCGGCTGGAGGCGGAGCGCCGGGTCACCGCCGATATCGCGCACGAGCTGCGCACCCCGGTGACCGGGCTGCTGACGGCCGCCGAACTCCTGCCCCCCGGCCGTCCCACGGAACTGGTCCTGGACCGCGCCAAGGCCATGCGGACGCTGGTCGAGGACGTGCTGGAGGTCGCCCGGCTGGACGGCGCCTCCGAGCGGGCCGAGTTGCAGGACATCCTGCTGGGCGAGTTCGTGGCCCGCCGGGTGGCGGCGAAGGACCCGGACGTCACCGTGCGGGTGGTGCACGAGTCGGAGGTCACCACCGACCCGCGGCGGCTGGAGCGGGTGCTGTTCAACCTGCTCGCCAACGCCCGGCGGCACGGCCGTCCGCCGATCGAGGTGACCGTCGAGGGGCGGGTCATCCGGGTCCGCGACCACGGCCCCGGCTTCCCGGAGGAACTGCTCGCCGAGGGCCCGAGCCGCTTCCGCACCGGCAGCATGGACCGCGCCGGGCAGGGACACGGGCTGGGCCTGACCATCGCGGCCGGCCAGGCCAGGGTCCTCGGCGCCCGCCTCACCTTCCGCAACGTCCGCCCGGTCGGCGCCCCCGCGCACATCCCGTCCGAGGGCGCGGTAGCCGTCCTCTGGCTCCCGGAACACGCCCCGACCAACACGGGCAGCTACCAGATGCTGCCGGGCTGACCCGGCGCCCGGCCCCGTCTCACCCCACCAGAGAGTCGGCCAGCTTCCGGGCCGTGGCGTCGTCCAGGGGCCCGTGGCCCAGCAGGAAGCGGTACCAGAAGAAGCCGTAGAACTGGTCGACCAGAAGGTCCACGTCCCGGCTTGCGGGCAGTTCACCGCGCTCCCGGCCGCGCAGCAGCACCTCGCGTACGGCGGTCCGGCGCGACTCGGTGAACGTGGCGATCAGCTCCGCCAGGTGCGGGTCCCGGGCCGCCTCGCGGACGAGGGTGCGCAGCGCCGGTCCGGACGGTGACCGCTGCGCCGCCTCGAAGGTGGCCGCCGCCAACGCCCGCAGGTCCTCCCGCAGGTGCCCGGTGTCCGGCGTCGGCACGTCCTGTACGGCGCGCTCGTTCAGCGCCTCCAGCAGCACCGCCCCCTTCGACGGCCACCACCGGTACAGCGTCTGCTTGCCCACCCCGGCGGCCCGCGCGATCGTCTCCACCGTCACCGGTGCCCCGTCGGCGTCGGCGAGCAGCTCCAGCGCGGTGTCGAGGATGGCCCGGCGCGCCGCCTCGTTGCGCCGTCGCCCGGTGTGCGGGCGGGGCTCCCTCGGGTCCTGACTTTCCTGCACGTGTGTGTCCTCTCCGGCTTCCGGCGTTCCCGAACCCCCTTGACGAGACTACCGGTCTCGGTAACACTTTAACGAGACCGACGTTCTCGGCAACAGGCCGGGACCCGGTGCGGACACGGGGAGACCAGCCACTCATGAGCACCACTCACACTTCTGCGAACCCGATCGCCGGACAGCGCGTCGTCGTCATGGGCGGCAGCTCGGGTGTCGGCGAGGCAACCGCGGCCTTCTTCGCGGCGGACGGCGCCGAGGTGGTCATCACCGGCCGCGACCAGGACCGTCTCGACGGCGCGGCGGCCCGCCTCGGCGCGCACGGCAGCAAGGTCTCGGCCCACCGGCTGGACGCCGCCGACCGCGCCGCCGTGGACGCGTTCTTCGCCGACTTCGGCGCGGTGGACCATCTCGTCCTCGCGCTCAGCGGCAGCAAGGGCAGCGGCCCCTTCGCCGAACTGGACCTCACCGAGCTGGCGGCCGGTTTCGACGGCAAGTTCTGGCCGCATGTCCAGGTGCTCCAGGCCGCGCTGCCCGTGCTGCGCCGCGACGGCTCGGTGACCCTGGTGACCGCCGCCTCCGCCCGCGCCGCCCTGCCCGGCACCGCCGGCCTCGCCGCGATCAACGGCGCCCTGGAAGCGCTGGTCCCGCCGCTCGCCGTCGAGCTGGCCCCGCTGAGGATCAACGCCGTCTCGCCGGGCGTCATCGACACGCCCTGGTGGGACCGGGTGCCGGCCGACCAGCGCGAGGCCCTCTTCGACGGCCTGGCGGCGGTCACCCCGGTGGGCCGCGTCGGCCGCCCGGAGGACATCGCCCGCGCGATCCACATGTTCGCCGCGAACAGCTTCGTGACCGGGGTGGTACTGGAGGCAACAGGCGGCGCCACCTTGGCAACGGGCCGCTGACGGCACCCGAACAGCGGCGCCCTCAGGGGCGCGGGGCTGTGTCTGATATGCGGCTCCGCCGCGTGGGCGCGAGCAACCCACCACTCAGCCGCACCCGGCGACGGCGACCCACACCCCACCCCCTCCCCCACCCTCATCCCACCGGAAACAGAAGAAGACCCCGGGGCGGACACCCACCGGGGTCTTCAACTCAACGCAAGCTCAGCGCAAGCGCAGGCTCAGGCGCAGCCGAACCTCACACCGCCTCGATCACCTGCATCGGCGCCACATCCTCGCCATCCTCGCCGCCCTCCGCAGGACCCTGCTTCTGCGGGCCGCTGCCCTTGAGCGGCACCTCCTTCACGAACAGCGCCGCGACCAGCACCGTCACCGCGATCGCCGCACCCAGCAGGAACGCCGCGTGCGTACCGGAGGACACCGCGTGCTGGTACGCCTCCCGCACCAGCGGCGGCAGCTTCGCCAGGCTCTTCGCGTCCAGCGCGGCCGACTTCTCGGTCATGTGCCGCCCCACCGCACCGGCCCGCGTCGCCATCTCGTGCTGGACCCGGTTGTTGAACAGGGCGCCCATGATGGCCACACCGAAGGAGGAGCCGAGCGTACGGAACAGGGTGGTGGAGGAGGACGCGACGCCCATGTCCTTCATCTCGACGCTGTTCTGCGCCACCAGCATGGTGATCTGCATCAGGCAGCCCATGCCGAGACCGAGGACGGCCATGTAGAGGCCGGAGGTCAGCCGGGTCGTACCGGTGTCCATCAGCGACAGCAGGTACAGGCCGACGATCATCAGCGCACCACCGACGATCGGGAAGGCCTTGTAGCGCCCGCTGTTGGTGGTGACCCGCCCGGCGACGATCGAGGTCACCAGCATCGCGCCGAGCATCGGCAGGAGCAGCAGACCCGAGTTGGTCGCCGAAGCACCCTGCACGGACTGCTGGTACAGCGGCAGGTAGAGGGTCGCGCCGAACATCACGAAGCCGGTGACGAAGCCGATGAAGGACATCAGGCTGAAGTTGCGGCTCTTGAAGATGTGCAGCGGGAGCACCGGCTCGGCGGCGTGCATCTGCCAGATCACGAACCCGATGAGCGCGACCACGCCGAGGGCGATCAGCTCCATGATCCGGGCCGACGTCCAGGCGTACTCGCTGCCGCCCCAGGTGGTGACCAGGACGATCGAGGTGATGCCGACGGTCAGCAGCAGGACGCCGAAGTAGTCGATGCCCGCCTTGGCCCGCTTCTTCGGCAGGTGCAGCACGGCGGTGACCAGCGCGAGCGCGACCGCGCCGAGCGGCAGGTTGATGTAGAAGGCCCAGCGCCAGCCCCAGTTGTCGGTGATGGTGCCGCCGACCAGCGGGCCGCCGATCATCGCCAGCGCCATGACGCCGGCCATCATGCCCTGGTATTTGCCCCGCTCACGCGGCGGGATGAGGTCGCCGATGATCGCCATGACGCCGACCATCAGACCGCCGGCACCGAGGCCCTGCACGGCCCGGAAACCGATCAGCTGGCCCATGTCCTGGGCCATACCGCTCAGCGCCGACCCGATCAGGAAGATCACGATCGAGCCGAGGAAGGCGCCCTTGCGCCCGTACATGTCGCCGACCTTGCCCCAGATCGGGGTGCAGGCGGCGGTGGCCAGGGTGTAACCGGTGACCACCCAGGACAGGTGCTCCAGGCCACCCAGCTCGCCGACGATCGTGGGCATGGCCGTACCCACGATCATGTTGTCCAGCATGGCGAGCATCATCGCGATCATGAGCGCGAGCAGCACCACGCGCACACTTCTGGGCTGTTTGCCCTCGGGGACGCTTTCTACCGTGTCCGCCATCGTTCTTCCCACTCCCCCTGCGGCTTCTACTTACTTGCCGCCCGGCTAGTTCACTACACTGGGAAGGTAGCCCTGTCACTAGCCGGGCGTCAAGTAAGTTTCGGCGGGAGCGCGAGGAGTACGAGGATGGGCGTCACCATGGACGGCACCAAGCAGCAGCGCCGCGGCAACACCCGCCAGCGCATCCAGGACGTGGCACTCGAACTCTTCGCGGAGCAGGGCTACGAGAAGACCTCTCTGCGCGAGATCGCCGAGCACCTCGACGTCACGAAGGCGGCCCTGTACTACCACTTCAAGACGAAGGAAGAGATCATCGTCAGCCTCTTCGAGGATCTGACGAAACCGATCGAGGATCTCATCGCGTGGGCCCGCAGCCAGCCACGCACGCTGGAGACCAAGCACGAGATCATCCGTCGCTACAGCGAGACCCTGGTCGGCGCCGAACCGCTCTTCCGCTTCATGCAGGAGAACCAGGCGACGGTACGGGAACTGCGCATCGGCGAGACCTTCAAGGACCGGATGCGCGACCTGCGGGACATCTTCGCGGATCCGGACGCGCCCCTGGTGGAGCAGGTCCGCTGTGTCAGCGCGATCTTCACGCTGCACGCCGGCATGTTCCTGATGCAGGACCTGGTGGGCAACCCCGAGACCCGGCGCCAGGCGGTCCTGGAGGTCTCCCTGGACCTGGTGACCCAGGCGCACGAGGGCACCCGCAAGCCCGACGAGCCCCACCAGTACGGCGACCAGCCCGACCAGCACAGCGACCAGCACGACCGGCAGAACGACTGACGAGGGAACGGCCATGAACCACGCCCAGTTCAGCGCCCTCGGGCGGGCCCTGCGGGTGCTCGGGGAGCACGGGGAGGCCCTGACCCCCACCACCCCGGACGACCGGCTGCGCGAGCTGCGCGCCGATCTGCGGCGCGCGCTCGACCTGCTGGACGACGGCATCGGCGGCAGCGCGCCCAGCACCCGGTGCCCCGAGCATCCGCAGGGCCCGGTGGACGAGAGCGCCCCGGACCTGTGCCTGCTCTGCGAGACCCGGCGCCGGGCCGCCCGGCGCGCGGAGTACCAGGGCGGACGCCCCGGTCCCGCGCCCGTGCCCACCGCGCCCTCCCGGTACGGCGTCCGGGACGACCGCCCGCAGCCCCAGCAGCGCTGGCTGCCGGAGCTGTGGAACGGCCAGGAGTGGCAGCTGTGCGGGACCCCGCGCCGGGACCGGCAGGAGGCCGAGGCCTATCTCGCCGCCCAGCGGCGCTCCTCCCGGCCCGCGATGGCGTACCGGCTGGTGCACGAGTTCACCGACTACGAGGTGCTGCGGGTCTGGGGCACCCCCGTCCGGGTGGACATCGAACCCATGGGCAACCTCTGACCCCCCGGTCGATCGCCGATGGGCAACCTCTGACCCGCGCGGCCGATCACCGCTAACCGATCAGGGGCAGCGGCGGGAACTCGTACCCCTCCCAGATGCGCCGGCTCGCCTCCTCCGGGTACGGCGCCACCTTCGGCTCCGCGTCCAGGATCTGTACGAGGCGGGACTCGGAGTCGTACTCCGGCCAGCCGGGGTCACCCGTGCGAGCGAATCCGGTCCAGGCGCGGCGCATGAAGGCGCCGAGCCGCTCCGCCTCCGGGGTCGGCACGCCGTCGGGGAACAGCAGGCCGCCGAGGTCCGCTGCGAAGGTGCCGAACAGCAGCGGGACGTCCAGGCCGTGGCAGGCGCCGAGGATGCCGCCGTTGCCTGGGGCCGCCCAGGTCAGCTCGTAGACATGTGCCCGGCCGCCGCCCGCCCGGTGGGCCTCGGCCAGCCGCAGGCTCGGCATCGCGAACAGCCAGTCCGTCTCGACGCGTTCGAAGAGTTCCCCGGCCGAGGCACCGGGGAAGGCCTCCCGGTACGTCGCTTCCCCGCCCGGCGCGTAGAGCCGCAGGGTCTGCGCGGCCTGCTCCTCGGTGATCGTGCCGAGTCTCCCGGCGAGGAACTGGAACAGCCGGAACTCGTCGCGGTTGTGGCCGACCAGCAGCTCGATCTCGCGCGCCGCGCCGGAGGCGAGCGCCTGCCAGGGCCCGGCGGGCAGGATGTCGCCGTCGACGACCGGGCCGAAGGGGGTGGCCGTGGGCGCCGCCTGGCCCCAACGGTCGGTGTACTCGGTCATTTTGGCGCTCAGCGCCGGTCCGGCGTCGGTGAGCTGCCGGGGGTCGGTCGCGGCCAGGTCGGCCACCGTGGGCCGGTGCCCGGCCTCCGCCGCCAGGGCGGCCGCGATGTCCCGGGCGAGATCGACCGAGAAGAAGGGGCCGGGGACGCTCTGGGCGACCGCCCGGCGGAACAGGCCGCGCGCCCGCTCCATCACCATCAGGGCGGCGATGGAGCCCGCACCGGCCGACTCGCCGGCCACGGTGACCTGGGACGGGTCTCCGCCGAAGGCCGCGATGTTCTCCTGGACCCACTCCAGGGCCGCGATCTGGTCCAGCAGTCCACGGTTGGCCGGGGCGCCCTCCCAGAGCGCGAAACCCTCCATGCCGACGCGGTAGTTGAGGGTGACGAGCACCGCGTCGCCCTCGCGGGCTATGTGCTGGGCGTCGTAACCGGCCTGCCCGCCGTGGCCCACCCGGTAGGCCCCGCCGTGGATCCAGACCACGACCGGGCGGGCCGCCTGCGGGTCCGGGTCGGGCGTCCACACGTTCAGGGTCAGCCAGTCGTCGCCGAGGCCTGCGGACTGGTCCGCGCGGCTGATGATGCCCGGCTCCTGCGGGGGCGGCGGCCCGAAGGCGACGGCCGCTCGCACCCCGTCCCAGGGCCGGGCGGGCCGGGGCGCCTGGAACCGCGCCTCGCCGACCGGCGGCGCGGCGAACGGAATGCCCCGGAACACCGACAGTCCCTGCTCGCGCAGTCCGCGCACCGCACCGGCGGCGGTACGCACCACGGGCCCGTCGATGTCCGGGGCCGGTGACTCGCTCGTCGTCATGCTCGCTCCTCACGTCTCTTCCGGGGAACGCACGGCGACGATCACAAGTGCCCGGCCCGGAAGGCCGGTTGGACGGTCAGCTGAGCGACTGGAGCGCGGCCGCGTCGTACGGCTTCAGCTCGTCGTAGCGGTCGGCGAGCACCTTGGCCGCCCACTCCGGGTCCTGGAGCAGCGCACGGCCGACGGCGACCATGTCGAACTCCTCGGCCTCCAGCCGGTCGAGCAGGTTGTCGATGCCCTTGACCGGGGAGCCCTCACCCTGGAAGGCGTTGATGAAGTCGCCGTCGAGGCCGACCGAGCCGACGGTGATGACCTGCTTGCCGGTGAGCTTCTTGGTCCAGCCGGCCAGGTTCAGGTCCGAGCCGTCGAACTCCGGCAGCCAGTAGCGGCGGGTGGAGGCGTGGAAGACGTCGACACCGGCGTCGGCCAGCGGGGCCAGGATGGACTCCAGCTCCTGCGGGGTCTCGGCGAGCCGGGCGTCGTAGGCCTCCTGCTTCCACTGCGAGTAGCGGAAGATGATCGGGAAGTCCGGGGTGACGGCCGCGCGGACCGCCGCCACGATCTCCGCCGAGAACTTGGTGCGCGCGACCGGGTCGCCGCCGTAGGCGTCGGTACGGCGGTTGGTGCCCGCCCACAGGAACTGGTCGAGCAGGTAGCCGTGGGCGCCGTGCAGCTCCACGCCGTCGAAGCCGATGCGCTGGGCGTCGGCGGCGGCCTGGGCGAAGGCCTCGATCACGGCGTCGATGTCGGCCTGGGTCATCTCCTTGGCGTCGGCGGTGCCGTCGATGCGCAGACCGGAGGGGCCGATGGAGGGGGCGTCCGGGTAGGGGTTCTGACCCTGGTTGCGGACGGTTCCGATGTGCCACAGCTGCGGGACGATGGTGCCGCCCGCCTTGTGCACGTCCTCGGCGACCTGCGCCCAGCCCGCCAGCTGCTCCTCGCCGTGGAAGCGGGGGATGCGGTTGCTCTGGCCCGCCGACTCGTGGCCCACGTAGGTGCCCTCGGTGACGATCAGACCGACACCGGCGGCCGCGCGGCGGGCGTAGTACGAGCGGACGTCCTCACCCGGGATGCCGCCCGGGGAGAACATGCGGGTCATGGGGGCCATCACGATCCGGTTCGGAACGGTGAGGCCGTTCAGCTCGATCGGACGCGAGAGGATCTTGGCCGCGCGGGAGGCGGAGGGCGTGACGGTCACTGGGGGGCTCCAGGTGAAGTGACTCTACCGAGTGGTATGTGCATGCGCATTGTTGCACCACCTGAATCAACGATTCACCCGTCACCCCGCATTCCGCAACCGCCTTCGCCCACCGGTGACCCGTAACACACTCATCCGGCGTTCGGCGCCCAGAGCCGGGCGTCCCGGTTCAGCCGCCGCACCCGCTCCCGCAACACCGCCTCCGGCGCGGCGGCCCCGAGGAACTCGGGCGGACAGTCCCACTCCCGGCCCCCGCCGACGGGCCGCAACTGCACCCGCCCACCGACCCGCCCCATGACCTCCCCGACCCGCCCGTCCCGCAGATCGACGCCGTACGCGAGCCCCCTGCTCACGCCCCGGCCCCCTTCCGCAAGGCAGCAGCCAGCTTCGAGGCGACACCGATGTTGCACCGGCCGAGATCGACCAGGGCGTACGGATGCCCATGCAGTCCGGACACGGGGTCGACCCTCAGCGACGGCAGGATGATCCCGACCTCGTGCAGCGCCGACCGCAGCCGCTCCACCGCTTCATCGACATTCCGGGCGGGCCTCTCCTCGGCCGCAGTCTCCTTGGCTTCCACTGTTCCAATTCCTCCACGCTGTGTTGGTGATTCACCACACAGCGTGGCAAGGGCGGCTCTAACCTGGCCAGAGACGGCGTCCCAACAATCTCTGCTGTCAGACCGGGGAGTTGCCATGGCAGGACCGAAGGACCTCGACCCGTCGTCGTCACCGCGCGCGCTGCTGGGGGCGGAGTTACGACACGCCCGTGAGCGCAAGGGGCTGAGTCAGGAGGAGCTGGGCCGACGGCTGTTCGTGAGCGGGTCGTACATCGGCCAGCTGGAGGCGGGGACGCGGCGGATGCAGCCGGATTTCGCGCGGATGCTGGATCAGGAATTGGGGGCTGACGGCTTCTTCACCCGGAACTGCAAGGCTGCGGCCAGGTCAAAATACGAGGCCCCCTTCGAGGTAGTGGCAGAGGCGGAGACTCACGCCACGGCAATCAGGGAGTACACACCTCTCCTGATCCCTGGATTGCTCCAGACACCCTCGTACGCATGGGCCGTGAACCGCACGTACGACCCGACGGCACCCGAGAAGACCATCGAGGAGTGGGTGGAGGGTCGGATGGAGCGAATCCGTCTACTCGAACACCCAACAGACCCGTTGTTGTGGGCAGTGCTTGACGAGGCGGCGCTGCATCGCCAGGTCGGTGGCCGGGCGGTGATGGCAGAGGCCCTGCGCCATGTCGCCGGCCTGGCCCGTCGGAACCGAATCATCATGCAGGTGCTGCCGTTCAGTGCGGGCGGGCACGCGGCGATGCAGGGTGCACTGAAGCTGATGGACTTCGCGGATGCTCCTCCGCTGGTCTACTTCGAGGGAGTGCGCAGCGGGCGGCTGGAGGACGATCCGGCTACCGTCACCCAGCTGAGGTTCGTGTACGACCTTCTCGTGGCCTCCGCACTCTCTCCGGAGAAGTCCCTGGCTCTGGTTGAGGCGTTGGCGGAGGATTACGCCCATGAGGAACACCCCTGAACTGAGCTGGCGCAAGTCGACGTACAGCGCTGGCGGCAACAACTGCCTCGAAGTAGCCGACGGCGAGCCCCACCTCATCCCGGTCCGCGACTCGAAGACCGCCCCCCTCGGCCCGAAGCTCGTGTTCCGGGCCGAGGCCTGGTCCGCGTTCGTCGATCACCTCAAGCCTCCCCGGAACTGAAAACGCCCCCTTGACGGCCCCTCCCGCCTTCGGGAGCGTCAGGCGCAAGAAACCGCAACCGCTTGGCGTAGGAGGGGACCATGAACCTAGAGTTCGTCGGAATCGACCCCAACACACAGGGCGGCGGCTCGCCGACGGTCTGGGTCGAGGAGGAGACAGCGGACCTGGTGCTTCAGGGCGTCAAGGCCGAAGAGGCATTGCAGGCACTCATCAGCGGCACGGAGTGGGTCACCGGTCACGACAAGGGCATTCCCGCCCACGAGACGGTGATCCGCATCCCCGCCCGGATGGTGCCGATCTTGAGGGAGGCGTGCGATGTCGCCGAGCGACGTGCCGGACTTCGCTGAACTGCTGCGGTCCGCCCGGCACTCCGCCGTGCACCTGGAGATGCGCGACGTCTACGCCGTCGGTGACGAGGCCGAAGACTTCGCCGAGTTCTGCCGTACGGGAGTCCACCCGGACAACGACCCGGAGTCCGCCGACTGGTCGGGCTGGGTGCCGCTGGTACGGGAGACGGTCGCCCGGGGTGTCGTGATGCGGCGTGCCCGGATCGTCTCCGAGCCGGTGACCGACTACATCCGCTTCGAGCACGCGGGCACGGTCGTGAACGTGGCGGCGGGGGAGCTGGTCCGCTGGCTCCCCCGGCGCATGGCCTCGGACATCGCACTGCCCGGAAATGATCTCTGGCTGATCGACGGCCGCCGGGTGATGTTCCACTGGTTCACCGGAGACGGCGACTGGGCGGGACACGAGTTCACCGAGGAACCCGGCGTCGTGAAGATGGTCGCCGACGCGTTCGAGACCGTGTGGGAGCGCGCCATCCCGCACGAGAAGTACACCGTCTGACCCGCAGCGCCCGCCATGCCCGCATCACCGTCATCGAGCGCCCAGGCGGCCCGCGAAGCGCTCGCGGTACGCCTGGTGCACCTACGCAAGGACGCCGGCCTCAGCGGAAAGGAACTCTCCGCCCGCTGCGGCTGGCACCCTGCGAAGACCACCCGCATCCAAAAGGGTGAGACCGCGCCCTCGGACGCGGATATCCGCGCCTGGTGCGCCGCCTGCGGGGCCGAAGACCAGGTGGCCGACCTCATCGCCACCGCTCGCGCGGTCGACTCGATGTACGTGGAGTGGCGAAGGCTCCAGCGCGACGGCATGCGCAAAGTCCAGGAGGACTTCTATCGCCTCCATGAACAGGCACAGCTGTGCCGCGTCTACGTCTCCAACGTCGTCCCCGGGTTTTTTCAGACCCCCGCGTACGCGACGGCGCTGATGGAGACCATCACCGACTTCCAGGGCACTCCCAACGACGTCTCCGAGGCGGTCGCCGCCCGCGTCGCCCGCTCCCGCTTCCTGTACGAGGGCGGCCATCGCTTCGTCGTCCTGATGGAGGAGTGCGTCCTGCGCTACCGCATCGGTGACGTGGAGACGATGGCCGCTCAGCTGCGGCACCTTCTGGACGTCATGTCGCTGCCGTCCGTCTCTCTCGGGATCATTCCATCCACTGCCCAGCGCGCCATGTGGCCGCTGGAGGCGTTCTACCTCTACGGCGACGCGCACGTGGTGGTGGAGACCCTGACGGCGGAGGTCAACGTCCGGCAGCCTCGCGAGGTCGCCGACTACGCGAGGGCGTTCCGCACCCTTCGCCACATGGCCGTCTACGGCGACCATGCCCGCCTTCTCATCAACCGCGCCGTGACGGTCCTGAGTTGACGACGACAGGGCCGCAGATCCGCAATTAGGCGCAATTTCCTGGCAGTAGAACGCGGGCCCTTCCTACGCTCGTCGCAGTCGCCGGGAACTTACCCAGGCCCCTCCCGGAGGGGAGACCCCCGCATGCCGAAACAGCCCCCGCCCCCGCCCCCGCCTCCGGCGCCGAGGCCGTCCGGCCCCCGGCCGGCGGACCGGTAGACCGACGGACCGATGGACCAGCAACCGACACGACCTGAAGGAGGACCACCATGGGCAAGCACGGAGACGGCAAGGGCGGTTCGGACGGTGACAAGAAGCAGTCGCCGAAGGAGTCGGACGGCCAGTGGAACAAGCCGATCCCGCCCAAGAAGTGAGGGGCGCGTGACCTCGCAGCAGCGGCTCGTAGAGATCCTGACCAACAAGGGAACCCTGCCGGAAGACTGGCGCAAGGCGGTCGCCGCCGTGGACCGGGGCCTGTTCCTGCCCGAGGTGTTCGAGGGCGTCTCCAAGGCCACCGACCCCGTCCGGTGGGCGCGCAGGGCGTACGGGGACGTCCCTGTCGTCACCCAGACCGACGACGGCGAGCAGGACGGCCCGGGTACGCCCACCTCGTCCAGCTCCATGCCGTCGATCATGTTGGAGATGCTGTCGCTCCTCGACGTCCGCGACGGCCACCGCGTCGGGGAGGTGGGCGCAGGTACCGGCCTGAACGCGGCCTGGCTGGCCCATCGGCTGGGCGTGGAGAACGTGGTCACCATCGAGTACGACCCGGTGGTCGCGGAACAGGCCCGCGCCAACCTCAAGGCGGCCGGCCTGCCCGTCACGGTGATCACGGGCGACGGCATGGCCGGCTTCCCGGAGCATGCACCCCTGGACCGCGTCATCTGCACCTGCACGGTGCGCGAAGTGCCGTACGCGTGGGTCGAGCAGGCACCCGGCGGCCGGATCGTCACGCCGTGGGGCGGCTCCTTCCATTCCTACTCGTTCGTCACCCTGGACGTGGGAGGAGACGGGGTCGCGTCGGGCCGCTTCTCGGGATACCCCGCCTTCATGTGGGCGCGCGGCCACCGAGGGCGTACGGCGGCCATCGCGGACGTCTACCACGACGAGCAGGGCGAGAAGTCCGCGACCCGGCTCGACCCCCGGCACATCGACGGCGACGCGGATGCGCTGTTCGCCGTAGGGACCCGTGTCCGCGACGCCTTCCCCCGGCTCCACCACGCCGACGACGGCTCCGACGAGGCCACCTTCTGGATTCTCGCGGACGACCGGACGTCATGGGCCACCGTGGAGTACGTCCCCGGCCACGAGACGTACGAGGTCGAGCAGTACGGCCCTCGCCGTCTGTGGGACGAGGTGGAGACCGCCTACCGGTGGTGGGAGGAGCAGGGCCGCCCACCACGCGACCACTTCGGCCTCACCGTCACCCCGGACGGTCAGCAGGTGTGGTTGGACCAGCCCGACCATGTCGTCACCACCGGCACCCCCGAAGCTCAAGCCGCCAGCTTCGAGCCCTCTTTGCAGGGAACGGGTGGTGGGTTCAACCCACCCACCCACCCTGAGAGTTGACTTGTCGCGACCGAGTTGCGACGGACAGTCACGAGGCTCTAGCGTGCCCGCATAACGAACAGCCCCCGCCCAGTGCTCACAACACCGGCGGGGGCCTGACCAACGAGATCGGAAGAAGGCGATCCCGTGGCTTACGCCAAGCTTAATCCTGCCCACCTGCCCGCGCACGAGACCCCCCACCCGATGGCCAATCCGGGATACGGCAAACGAACCGCACCGGACCAACTCGGCCGCACCCAGCACGACTTCTCGCACCTCCCGCCCCGCGAGGCGGCCATCGCCGCGTACGTCGACCGGCTTCCCGAGGGCGCCGACATCTCGGTGAAGACACTGGCCAAGCAGCTGCCGTACGGACAGTGCGCACTGCGTACCGCGCTCAACCGCATCCAGGCGGCGGGGCACTTGAGGCGGGGCCGGGAGCGGCTGGAGTCCGACAGCGGTGGCTCCCGCTGGATCACCCGATCGTGGTGGTCCCGTACCGCGCGGGACGACGGCTGGTGGGCGGCGTTCACGCGAGGCGCCGTACCGGAGCCGGAGCCGGACCCTCCGGGGGAGCGCCCGCGCCCCACCCGGTCCCGCGCGCACATCCTCCTGGCCGCCCTGGGCCGTACGGCCCCGGCCCTCTCCCTCTCCGCCGCCGACTGCGCCGCGCTGGCCCCGCTGGCGGAGGAGTGGTTCAGGCGCGGCGCCACCGAGGAGGCGCTGCTGACCGCGCTGACCGCAGGCCTGCCGACACCGGTGCACAGCCCGGCCGCCCTGGTCCGCCGCCGCCTGGTCGACAAGGTCCCGCCCGAGCCGCCACCGGCCCCACGCCACGCACCCCGCCGGCTACTGGAGTGCGCGGAGTGCGGAGTCCCGGGGCGCCCGGAAGCACTGCCGGGGGGCGTCTGCGCGGGCTGCCGGGACGATCACGCCCCCGCACACCGTCGTACGCCTCCGTCCGCCCCCGATGTCCGCAGCCGCGCGGCGGCGATCCGCGCCGCGATGTCCCTGCGCCGCAGCGAAAGGACACCCACATGACGGGTGACACGGAACGGGCCTCCGGCGGGGTGCCGGGGGCCCGTTCACGGAGGGATCGGTTCAGCCGATGGCGTTCAGCATCGCCTCTTCGACGTGGTCGGCGGCGTTGCGGTGGCCGAGGGCGTTGGGGTGGACGAAGGACAGCTGGTCAGGCGGGGTGACGAAGCCTTCCACCCACTTGGCGGCGTCACAGACGCTGTGGTCCCGGGAGGAGGCGTAGAGGTCGACGAAGCTGGCGGCATCCTGTGTGCCGGTCGAGTCGTCGATGGCCTTGTTGAGGGGTTCCAGGACGTCGTGGCGCAGCCATTCCAGGTCGCCCTGGGTGATCGTGCCGAACTGGGTCAGGTCGCCGAAGCCGCACTTGGAGGTGTCCTTGGGGACGATGGTGGGATAGCCGACGGCGAGGATCTTCGCGTGCGGGGCCCGCTCATGGAGGACGCGGAGCATCCGGTCGTACTCCTCGCGCACCTTCTTCAGCCGGGCCGGGATCCCGGCGCCCAGGGCGTCCTTGCACGGGGTGCCCTTGCCGTCGCTTTCGCCTCCCAGCTGCGGGCACTTCATGAGGATGTCGGCGAAGCCGAGGGTGTTGCCGCCCACCCCGACCGTGATGACGTCGGTGTCGGGGCCCACCTCCTCGGACTGGGGCGGCACCGCGGGGAAGGGGTAGTCCGGGTCCTCGGAGAAGGGCGGCATGTGACGGCCGATCGGCTCCTGGGGCGTGTCGGTGACGTTCTCGATGGTGGCGGCGCCGCAGCTGACGTTGGTCAGCTCGAAGAGACCGCCGAGGTCGCGGTCGATGACCTGGGGGTAGGACCGGTCGGTGCGCTCGCAGCCGTCGCGCGGGACTTCGAAGGTGTTGCCCGCGGCCTGGATGACCCCGGCGGTGTAGGAGTCACCCAGGGCGACCCACTGGTGGTCCTCGGCCGCGGCGGCAGGCTGCGCCGCGGTGAACTGCGCGGGGACGAGAGCGCCGGCGGCGAGAGCGGCGGCCGAGCAGAGCAGGGTCAGACGGGTACGGAAGCGGGCCACGAATCCTCCAGGGATACGGTTTTGGCGTCGCTTTGACCGTAAGCAGTGCAACACACTACGCAGTAGATCCAACACAGACAGTCACAACCGAGCTTCCACGTGCGTCTTTGTGGGTGACCGAGGCCCCGCGTGTCGACCGACTGTCCCCTACGGACGATCGCTCCGGTTCGGTACGTGTACGACACAGGGAAGGCTCTTGACCGAGTACGGGACCCCGCCGGACGCTCGCCCTCTCAGCGGCTGGCTTGTTCCTGACACACCCGCAGGCGTCAGGAACCGGCGACCGGCTCGGCCGGGCCCGGCACGAAGACGCTGAGCCGGTAGGTGGTGGGCTGGACCAGGCGTCCGCAGAAGGTGTCCATCCGCACCGCCGACCAGTCCATCTGCGCGTCGGACGCGCGCAGTCGGCGGATGTAGGACTGCCATTCCGTCTCGTCCTGCGTCTGGAAGAGCACCTCCCAGTGCCCCGCCTCGGGCGCGAAGCGAGCAGCGCCCCGCTCCGCCTCGGCCCTCTGCCGCCGCTCCCTCTGCTGCTTCCTCTTCCGTTGCCCCGGCACCGCCCCAGCATCGACGGAACGGGGCAGTGGAACAACGGGATTACTGCTCGGAGCGGACCAGCCCGGTCACCGCACCGTCAGCACCAGCTTGCCCGTCGTGCGGCCCGTGTCGCCCAGGGCGTGGGCCTTTGCCGCGTCCGCCAGTTCGAAGGTGGCCGCGATCTCGGGGCGCAGGCGGCCCTCGGCGGCGAGGTGGGCGATGGCCTTCATGCCGGTGTGGTCGTGCTGGACCAGCATGACCTCCGCGCGGACGCCGAGCCGGGTCGCCTCCTGGAGGAGCGCCGGGATGGCGTCGTCCAGGCGGAGGGAGACCAGGATGCCGCCCGGGCGCAGGCTGCGCAGGGAGTGGAGGGCGTGGTCGTTGCCCTGGGCGTCGAGGACGATGTCGGCGTCGCGGACGGCCTCGGCGGGGTCCGTGGTGCGGTAGTCGACGACCTCGTCGGCGCCCAGCGCGCGGACGAAGTCGTGCTTGGGGGCGCTCGCGGTACCGATGACGTACGCGCCGTGCGCCTTGGCGATCTGGACGGCGAGGTGGCCGACGCCCCCGGCGGCCGCGTGGATCAGCACCCGCTGTCCGGCTTCGAGGTGCGCGGTGTCGATCAGGGCCTGCCAGGCGGTGAGCGCGGCGAGGGGCAGGGCACCGGCCCGGACATGGTCCAGCTCGGCCGGCTTGGGCGCGAAGGCGCGGGCCGGGCCGGTGACGTACTCGGCGTGCGAGCCCGCCCCGTAGGGGTACGGCAGCATGCCGAAGACCTCGTCGCCCGGCTTGAAGAGGGTGACGCCGGGACCGGTCGCCGCGACCTCGCCGGAGACGTCCCAGCCGAGGACGAACGGCGGCTCGCCGAGGAACAGCCCGGGCACGCTGCTGTGCTTCCAGTCGGTGGGATTGAGCCCGGCGGCGCGCACCCGGACGAGGATCTCCCCGGGGCCGGGCGTCGGCCGGGGCAGCCGGACCTCCTTGAGCACCTCGGGGCCGCCGATGACGTCCTGGCTGATCGCACGCATGGTGGTGATGTCGTTCATGCGGCCCAGTCTGCGGCGGACGGACACCTCGGCAGGAGTGGCAGGAATGACAACTATCGATAGGATCGTGCCATGTCGCCGTCGCCGTCCCCATCTGCTGCCCATCGTGTCGTCGTGCTCGCGCTGGACGGGGTCTATCCGTTCGAACTCGGGATCCCGCAGCGCGTCTTCGGCACCGCGGAAGGCCGCTACGAGGTGGTGACCTGCACGGCCGACGGCCGACCGGTGCGGACGTCTGCGGACTTCCGGATCACTCCCGACCACGGGCCGGACGCCCTGGCCACCGCGGACACGGTGGTCGTCCCGCCGTACACCTCGGCACCCGACACGGTGCGGCTGCCGGACGCCGTCGCGGACGCGCTCGCTCTGGTCCCGGCCGGGGCGCGGATCGTGTCCATCTGCACCGGCGCCTTCACGCTCGCCGCGGCCGGGCTGCTCGACGGCCGTACGGCGACCACCCACTGGCGGCTGGCGGACCGCTTCCGCAAGGCGTTTCCCCAGGTGAACCTGGACGCAGACGTGCTGTTCATCGACGACGGCGACATCCTCACCTCGGCCGGGGCCGCGTCCGGCGTGGATGTGTGCCTGCACCTCGTCCGCAAGGACCACGGCAGCGAGGTGGCGAACCGGGTCGCGCGCCGGTGCGTGGTGCCGCCGTGGCGGGACGGCGGGCAGGCGCAGTACATCGAACAGCCGGTGCCGGAGCCGTCCGCGGCCGGAACCGCGGCGACCCGCGAGTGGGCGCTGCGGCGGCTGGACGAGCCGCTGACGCTGGCCGACCTCGCCGGGCACGCCCGGATGAGCCTGCGGACGTTCGCCCGCCGGTTCCAGGACGAGGTGGGGATGAGCCCGGGGCGGTGGCTGATCCAGCAGCGGGTGCTGCGGGCGCGGGAACTGCTGGAGTCCAGCGACCTGCCCGTCGAGCAGATCGCCGGGAAGGCCGGGTTCGGGACGCCCGCCTCGCTGCGGCAGCATCTGCACGCCGCGATCGGGGTGTCGCCGCAGGCGTACCGCCGTACCTTCCGGGCCGCGGCCGGTTGTTGAGCGGGGGCGGCCCGGGGGAACGCCCGAGGGCGGTACCCCCGGCCGGGAAGCCGGTGGTACCGCCCTCGGAGAAGGACAGATGATCCGCGGGGGATCAGAAGTCCATGTCACCGCCCGGCATGCCGCCGCCGGCCGGCGCAGCGGCCTTCTCCGGCTTGTCGGCGATGACGGCCTCGGTGGTGAGGAACAGCGCGGCGATGGAGGCGGCGTTCTGGAGCGCGGAACGGGTCACCTTCGCCGGGTCGATGATGCCCTCGGCGACCAGGTCGACGTACTCACCGGTCGCGGCGTTCAGGCCGTGGCCCGGGGTCAGGTTGCGCACCTTCTCCACCACGACACCGCCCTCGAGGCCGGCGTTGACGGCGATCTGCTTCAGCGGGGCCTCGAGCGCGATGCGCACGGCGTTGGCGCCGGTCGCCTCGTCACCCTCGAGCTCCAGCTTCTCGAAGACCTGGGAGGCCTGGAGCAGGGCCACGCCACCACCGGCGACGATGCCCTCCTCGACGGCGGCCTTCGCGTTGCGGACGGCGTCCTCGATGCGGTGCTTGCGCTCCTTGAGCTCCACCTCGGTGGCGGCACCGGCCTTGATGACGGCCACGCCGCCCGCGAGCTTGGCCAGGCGCTCCTGGAGCTTCTCGCGGTCGTAGTCCGAGTCGCTGTTCTCGATCTCGGCGCGGATCTGGTTCACGCGGCCCGCGACCTGCTCGCTGGCGCCGGCACCGTCGACGATCGTGGTCTCGTCCTTGGTGATGACGACCTTGCGGGCCTTGCCCAGCAGGTCCAGCGTGGCGTTCTCCAGCTTGAGGCCGACCTCCTCGGAGATGACCTCGCCGCCCGTGAGGATGGCGATGTCGCCGAGCATGGCCTTGCGGCGGTCGCCGAAGCCCGGGGCCTTGACGGCGACGGACTTGAAGGTGCCGCGGATCTTGTTGACGACCAGGGTCGACAGGGCCTCGCCCTCGACGTCCTCGGCGATGATCAGCAGCGGCTTGCCCGACTGCATGACCTTCTCCAGGAGCGGGAGCAGGTCCTTGACCGAGGAGATCTTGGAGTTGGCGATGAGGATGTACGGGTCCTCGAGCACCGCCTCCATGCGCTCCATGTCGGTCGCGAAGTAGGCGGAGATGTAGCCCTTGTCGAAGCGCATACCCTCGGTGAGCTCCAGCTCCAGACCGAAGGTGTTGCTCTCCTCGACGGTGATGACGCCTTCCTTGCCGACCTTGTCCATGGCCTCGGCGATCAGCTCGCCGATCTGGGTGTCGGCGGCGGAGATGGACGCGGTGGAGGCGATCTGCTCCTTGGTCTCGACGTCCTTCGCCTGCTCCAGGAGGGCGGCGGAGACGGCCTCGACGGCCTTCTCGATACCGCGCTTCAGAGCCATCGGGTTGGCGCCGGCCGCGACGTTGCGCAGGCCTTCCTTGACCAGGGCCTGGGCGAGAACGGTCGCGGTGGTCGTACCGTCACCGGCGACGTCGTCCGTCTTCTTGGCGACTTCCTTGACCAGCTCGGCGCCGATCTTCTCGTACGGGTCCTCGAGCTCGATCTCCTTGGCGATGGAGACACCATCGTTGGTGATCGTGGGGGCGCCCCACTTCTTCTCGAGGACGACGTTGCGACCCTTGGGGCCGAGCGTCACCTTGACGGCGTCCGCGAGCTGGTTCATGCCGCGCTCGAGGCCGCGCCGCGCCTCCTCGTCGAACGCGATGATCTTGGCCATGTGAAGTGGTCCCTCCAGGACTGGGGGTGATTCCTTCGGACCGCGCCCGCGCCCGCGACGGACGGCCAGCCGACCAGTGGTTCCTTGCCCCACCCGGTCCGCGGCCTCACCGACCCGGTCCTTCTTTGTCACTCTCACCTTCAGAGTGCTAACGCCAATGATTAGCACTCGGCATGGTCGAGTGCAAGCGCCTCCCACGGTCCGGCGGGGAGTCTCCGCCCCGGGCGAACGGGCGCATGCGGCCGCCGGGGCACGGGCACGCGCGCAAGCGCAGACGCAGGCACAGGCACAGGCACAGGCACAGGCACAGGCACAGGCACGCCGAAGGGCCCGCACCCCGGGAGGTGCGGGCCCTTCGGCGAAGAACGCTTGCTTTACGTTCAGGCGGTGACGCGAACCATGTCGGCCTGCGGACCCTTCTGGCCCTGCGAGATCTCGAACTCGACCCGCTGGCCCTCTTCCAGGGTGCGGTAGCCGTCCATCTGAATCGCGCTGTAGTGGACGAAGACGTCCGCACCACCGTCGACCGCGATGAAGCCGTACCCCTTCTCCGCGTTGAACCACTTGACGGTGCCCTGAGCCATGCCTAACTCCCCTATTACTGGCCCTTGCACAGATCCACACTTCGCGGACCCGGGTCAGACCTCACCCCCCAAATCGGTCGGGGGCGTGCGCCGGAACGCGTCGACCGCGGCTGAATGTATCTGTCCAACTGCCGTCTGCAACAGGTCAATCGGACGAGAAATCTGGACGCACCCGATCCGGAATGTGCCAAGAATCAGGGAGAATTCAGGGCAAGTCGGGCTCCACAAAGGGAACGAAAGCCGCATAAAACACGCACACTTTGGCTACTTCTTGTCGTGCGGGCGGCACCATTCCAGGGCCCGCGACCCGTAGGCCCGCAACCCGGTTCCCCAACTCTATCGCGCTCAATCACACTGAATGGCCCCCTCCGCTTCTATCGCGGAAGGGGCCATTCGATAAACGCTCGGTAATCCCGGCTACCGTCGGTTACCGGGTTAATGCTCAGCCGCCGGCGACCGCCGGGATGATGGAGATGCCCGCGCCGTCCGGGGTGGCCGTCTCCAGCCCCTGCTCGAAGCGGACGTCGTCGTCGTTGACGTACACGTTCACGAACCGGCGCAGCTTGCCCTGGTCGTCCAGGACGCGGGCGGCGATGCCCGTGTGGTTCTTCTCCAGGTCCGCGATGACCTCGGCGAGGGTCGCCCCCTCGGCGGGCACCTCGGCCTGACCTCCGGTGTAGGTGCGCAGGATGGTGGGGATGCGAACGGTCACGCTCATGCGAGGCCAGCCTCTCGGAAGGAGTCCAGGGTGGGGCGGATGGTCGCGGTCAGGCCGGTGCCGGCCACCGCGTCCAGGGTCTTCAGGCCGTCGCCGGTGTTCAGCACGACCGTGGTCTTCGCCGGGTCCAGCAGGCCCTGCTTGAGCAGCTTGCGGGTGACGCCGACGGTCACCCCGCCCGCCGTCTCCGCGAAGATGCCCTCCGTGCGGGCCAGCAGCTTGATGGCGTCCACGACCTCCTCGTCCGTGACGTCCTCCACCGCACCGCCGGTGCGCCGGGCGATGTCCAGGACGTACGGCCCGTCGGCCGGGTTGCCGATGGCGAGGGACTTGGCGATCGTGTTCGGCTTCTGCGGCCGTACGACGTCGTGCCCGGCCTTGAAGGCGGTCGACACCGGGGAGCAGCCCTCCGCCTGGGCGCCGAAGATCTTGTACGGCCGGTCCTCCACCAGGCCGAGCTTGATCAGCTCCTGGAGCCCCTTGTCGATCTTGGTGAGCTGGGAGCCGGAGGCGATCGGCACCACGATCTGGTCGGGCAGCCGCCAGCCGAGCTGCTCGCAGATCTCGTACGCGAGCGTCTTGGAGCCCTCGGCGTAGTACGGGCGCAGGTTGACATTGACGAAGCCCCAGCCCTCGCCGGCCGGGTCGCCGATCAGCTCGGAGCAGAAGCGGTTCACATCGTCGTAGTTGCCCTCGATGCCGACCAGCTCGCCGCCGTAGACCGCGGCCATGACGACCTTGCCCTGCTCCAGGTCGTGCGGGATGAACACGCACGAGCGGAAGCCGGCCCGGGCGGCGGCGGCGCCGACGGCACCGGCCAGGTTGCCGGTCGAGGAGCAGGACAGGGTGGTGAAGCCGAAGGCGCGCGCCGCCTCCAGGGCCTGGGCGACGACCCGGTCCTTGAAGGAGTGCGTCGGGTTGCCGGAGTCGTCCTTCACGTACAGACCGCCGGTCACGCCCAGCTCACCGGCGAGGTTGTCCGCCTTGACGAGCTTGGTCCAGCCGGGGTTGAGGTTCGGCTTGTCGGCCACGTCGGCGGGGACGGGCAGCAGCGGCGCGTACCGCCAGATGTTCGCGGGGCCCGACTCGATCGTCCGGCGCAGTTCCTCGGGGTCGTGGCCGGAGAAGTCGTAGGCGATCTCCAGCGGGCCGAAACACTCCTCGCAGGCGAAGACCGGGCCGAGCGGAACGCGGTGACCGCACTCGCGACAGCTCAGGGCCGAGGCCGGACCGAGGTCGACGGCGGAGTCAAGGGGGGTTTCAACTGTCTGCGCAGCCATGTGAGGCGAGGCCCTTTCTCCTCATCTTCCTCACGGCGCATCTCGCCGTGAGACGGATTTGGCACCTTCCCTAGCCGGGAGCCTCGATATGGAGAACGAGACCGACTGGAGGGTTGCCGGGGCTTCATCGGGCCGTTTCCCTCTGCCCCTCTGGATGAGCTGTATGCGATTGTCAACGCCGCTTGACACCCCGACATGCGATGGTCATCGGCGTTGTTCAAGACTGTAACCGAAGGCCAGGACAGTTGAGATAGACGTCCGAACCGCGAGATGGATCACACGGCGCACCTCGTGTGATCACGAACAGTGAGGAGCCGCAGACCGTGCTGGAAGAAGTCGAGCGCTGGCTGGCCACCCGCTCCTGGTCCGTGGCCGATCGCCCGCTCCACCGGATACTGGCCGCCAAACAGCGCACCGGCCAGACGATCAGCGTCGTCCTGCCCGCGCTCAACGAGGAGGCGACGGTCGGGGAGATCGTCGCCGTGATCCGGCACGACCTCGTCGAACAGGTCCCGCTCGTCGACGAGATCGTCGTCGTGGACTCCGGCTCCACCGACGGCACCTCCAGGGTCGCGGCGGCCGCCGGCGCCCGGGTCGTGCACCGCGACGCGATCCTGCCCCGCATCCCGGCCGTCCCCGGCAAGGGGGAGGTGCTGTGGCGCTCCCTCCTGGTCACCCACGGGGACCTCGTCTGCTTCATCGACGCGGACCTGCGGGACTTCTCCTCCGACTTCGTCACCGGGCTGGTCGGCCCGCTGCTCACCGAGCCGGACGTGGACCTCGTCAAGGGCATGTACGACCGTCCGCTCGCCGGTGCCACCGGGCAGGGCGGCCGGGTCACCGAGCTGATGGCCCGCCCGCTGCTCAACATGCACTGGCCGCAGCTGGCCGGGTTCGTGCAGCCGCTGGGCGGCGAGTACGCCGCCCGCCGCTCACTGCTGGAGCAGCTGCCCTTCCCCGTCGGGTACGGCGTGGAGCTGGGCATGCTGGTGGACTCGCTGCACCTGGTGGGGCTGGACGCGCTGGCCCAGGTGGACCTGGGGGTGCGCAAGCACCGGCACCAGGACGGACAGGCGCTCGGCCGGATGGCGGCGGCCATCTACCGCACCGCCCAGCTCCGCCTCGCCCGCGGCCATCTGGTCCGCCCCTCGCTCACCCAGTTCGAGCGGGGCGCGGACGGCTTCGAACCGCGCACCTACTCGGTGGACACCGAGGAGCGGCCGCCGATGGTGGAGATCGCGGAGTACGCCGAGCGCAAGGTGGCGTGAACGGCCGGGGCCGTCGTATACGGCGGCCGTACCGGGCGGGCCGTACGTTTGAGCGTTTCCGGGCCGGGCTAGGTTGAGGCGTATGTCTTCCACGCACGGTGCTGAGGTGCTGGTCGCGTCCAATCGCGGCCCCGTTTCCTATCAGGTGCGCGAGGACGGCTCGCTGGACGCCAGACGTGGCGGCGGCGGGCTGGTCTCCGGGCTGTCGGCGATCGGGCCGAGCGCGCAGGCGGTGTGGGTGTGCGCCGCGCTGAGCGACGCGGACCGCGAGGCGGTACGGCGGTCCCACGACGGGCGGCGGCTGTCGGTGGACGCGACCGGCGGGCAGCTGGTCCGCATGCTCGACATCGATCCGGCCGTGTTCGCCGACGCGTACAACGGCATCGCCAACTCGGTGCTCTGGTTCGTCCACCACATGCTGTACCAGACCCCGCTGGAGCCCGTCTTCGACGCGGAGTTCCGGCGGCAGTGGGCGTCGTATGAGGCCTACAACCGGGCGTTCGCCGAGGCGCTGGCCGAGGAGGCGGCCGAGGGCGCGGCGGTGCTGGTGCAGGACTACCACCTGTGCCTGGTGCCGGGCATGCTCCGCGCGCTCCGCCCCGACCTGCGCATCGGTCACTTCTCGCACACGCCGTGGGCGCCGCCGGAGTACTTCGCGCTGCTTCCGGACGACATCCGCGCGCAGCTGCTCGGCGGCATGCTCGGCGCGGACCGGGTGGCGTTCCTGACCCACCGCTGGGCGGACGCGTTCGCCGCCTGCGCGCGGGCGGTGCTGCCGGGCGGGGTGCCGGCCGGCACGGAGATCGGGGTGCACGGGCTCGGCGCGGACGCGGACTTCCTGCGCAAGCGGGCGCACGAACCGGACGTCGAGGAGCGGATGGCGGCGCTCCGGAAGGAGATCGGCGCCGGCCGCCGCACCATCGTGCGGGTCGACCGCACCGAGCTGTCCAAGAACATCGTGCGCGGGCTGCTGGCGTACGGGCAGCTGCTGGAGGACCACCCCGAGTGGCGCGAGCGCGTCGTCCACGTCGCCTTCGCGTATCCGTCCCGGCAGGACCTCGCGGTCTACCGGGACTACACGGCCGAGGTACGGCGGGTCGCGGACGACCTCAACTCCCGTTACGGCACGCCGGGCTGGACCCCGGTCGTGCTGCACGTCAAGGACGACTTCGCGCGCTCCCTGGCCGCGTACCGGCTCGCCGACGTGGCCCTGGTCAACCCCATCCGGGACGGCATGAACCTGGTGGCCAAGGAGATCCCGGTGGTCTCCGACGCGGGGTGCGCGCTGGTGCTGTCCCGGGAGGCGGGGGCGTACGAGGAGCTGGGCACCGACGCGCTGGTGGTCAACCCGTACGACGTGCTGGGCACGGCGCGGGCGCTGCGCGAGGCGCTGATCCTGCCGGACGGGGTGCGGGCCGAGCGCAGCGAGCGGCTGGCCGCCGCGGCGACGGCCCTGCCGCCCACGCGCTGGTTCCTGGACCAGCTGGACGCGCTGGACGCCGTGAAGCGCTGACGCGTCAGGGCATGCGCGCGGCCAGCGTGCGCAACAGATGTACGACGCCCTCGGGGCCGTCGACCACCAGGTCGGCGCGCTCGGCCAGCTCGGTCACCTCCGTGCTGCCGCTGCACACCAGCAGGCCGGGTACGCCGTCCGAGCGGAGTTTCTCCACCGCCGCGAAGGCGGGGAGGTCGCCGAGGTCGTCGCCCGCGTAGAGGACGGACTCGGCGCCGGTGGCGCGCAGGTGATCGGCGAGGGCGACGCCCTTGTCCATGCCGGGCGGGCGCAGCTCCAGGACCAGCCGGCCGGGCTCGACGATCAGGCCGTGCCGGGTGGCGAGGTCGGTGAGCGGCCCGCGCAGCGCCTCGAACGCGGCCTGGGGGTCCGCGGCGCGGCGGGTGTGCACCGCGACCGCCCGGCCCTTCTCCTCGATCCAGGTGCCGTGCCAGGCGCCCACCGATTCCAGGACGCCCGGCAGCTCGGCGCGGACCGCGGCCACGCCGGGGTGCGGGGCGGGGGCGGTGACCTGGCCGGTGGCCGCGTCCCAGCGTTCGGCGCCGTAGTGGCCGAGGACGGTGAGGTGGTCCAGGGCGGGGACGCCCGCGAAGCCGCCGTAGCGGACCGCGACCCCGGCCGGGCGGCCGGTGATCACGGCGATCGAGGCGACCTTGGGGGCGAGGGCGGTGAGGGCGGGTACGGCGTCGGGGTGGGCGCGGGCCTGCTCGGGGTCGGCGACGATGGGGGCCAGTGTGCCGTCGAAGTCGAGGCCGACGACTGCGGTGGCCGGCTTGGCGAGCAGCGCGGCGAGGGCGGCCTGGCCGGCCGGGGTGACCGGGATCGGCATGGGGTCCATACCCCGACCCTATCCACGGACGCCCGGTGTCACTCCTGGAGCCGTCGCCCGAGTGCCCCCTGGGGCTCCGCCCCGGACCCCGCCTCGCCCACCCACCACCCGTCTCGGTCGGCCACAAAGGCGAGGACGAGGGAGGAAGGCCGGGTGGGGGCGGGGAGGAGCGTGAGCCGGTTCGGGCGGCCCGAGGGGCGAGGCCCGGGGTCAGCGGGTGGTGCGGTGGGAGTCTCGGAGTCTGCGGAGTCTGTTCACCGTGACCGGGTCGTGGGCGAGGGCGCGCTCGTCGTCCAGGAGGGCGTTGAGGAGCTGGTAGTAGCGGACCGGGGAGAGGCCCAGCTCTTCCCGGATCGCGCGCTCCTTCGCGCCGGGGCCGGGAAAGCCCCGGCGCTCCAGCGCGAGGATGGCCTGTTCGCGGTCGCCGAGTTCCATGGGGCCACCGTAGCGCCGGGTACCGACAGTCAGTTCGCGTTGCTGCTGTCGGCCGCCGTGGCCGCCGCCTGGAGGCGGGTGAGGACGCCGGAGGGGTCGCCGCCGGGGGCGACGGCCTGGCCGATGGTCTTCTTCACGGCGGCGCTGACCGCCGCCCAGGAGGTCTTGCCGACGGGGTACAGCTCGGAGGTCGGCAGCTGCTCCAGGAAGGGGTGGAGCGCCTGGTCGGAGGGGGAGTTCGACGCGCTCATGGCGTTGGAGGCGGAGCCGGTGACCGGCAGCAGGCCGTAGTCGCGGGAGAACTCCAGGACGTTCTTCTCGGCGTAGACGAAGTTGAGGAAGTCGCCTATCTGGGTGGCGTGGCCGTTCTGCTTGAAGGCCATCATCCAGTCGGCGACCCCCATGGCCGCGCGGGACTTCCCGGTCCGGCCCGGCATCGGCACCATGCCGAACTTCACGCCCTTCTTCTCGGCCTGCTGGATCAGCGTGGGGTGGCCGTTGAGCATGCCGACCTGGCCGTCGGCGAAGGCGGCGAACGCGTCCGCGCGGTTGAGCTTGCCGGGGGCGACCGGGCCGGTCAGGCCCTGGCCGACCAGCTCGTCCTTGAGCCAGGTGAAGGTCTGCACGTTCTGCGCGGAGTCGAGCGTGTAGGTGCCGACGTCGTCGGTGTAGCCGTTGCCGCCGGTGCCGGCGTTGCCGCCGCTGAGCAGCCACTGCATGGTCTCGGCCTGGGCCTCCTCGGGGCCGAGCGGCAGCGCGTAGGGGTACTTGACCCCCTTGGCCTTGAGCGCCTTGGCGTCGGTGGCCAGCTCGTCCCAGGTGGTGGGCGGGGTGATGCCGGCCTTGGCGAAGAGGGTCTTGTTGTAGAAGAGGACGCGCGTGGAGGCGGCGAAGGGGATGCCGTACTGCGTGTGGTTCCACTGCCCGGCGTCGGCGAGCTGGGAGAGGAAGTCGGCCTGGGTGCGGATGGAGAGCACGTCGGAGGCCGGGTAGAGCTTGCCGGCGGCGGCGTAGTCGGCGTAGGCGCCGATCTGCGCGAGGTCGGGCGCGTGGCCGGCGTCGACCATCTCCTTGACCTTGCGGTCGACGTCGTTCCAGGAGTACACGCTGACGTCGATCTTCACGTTCGGGTGCTTGGACTCGTACTCCTTGACCAGCCCGTCCCAGTACTTCTTGGAGCTGTTCGCGGCGGAGTCCCCGTAGTCCGCGGCGACGAGTCTCAGCGTCACGCCGGAGGAGCCGGTGGCCCCGCATCCGCCGAGGACCGCCGTCATGCCCAGTGCGGACACCACCGCGATCGTTCCTGCCGTAAGCCGACGCAACCTCAACGCCCCAACCCAATGTCTGACTGTTCAAAATGTGGACACATAAGGTCTACACCACGTGAGTGGACTAGACCTCTCGCGGGTGGGAGGGCCACACTAGGCCCGTGGTGAGACATGTCATCGCCCTGGACGTGGGCGGTACCGGGATGAAGGCCGCCCTCGTCGGCGACGACGGCACGCTTCTGCACCGCGCCCGCCGCGCCACGCGCCGCGAGCGCGGACCGGACGCGGTGGTCGACGGGATCCTCGGCTTCGCCGCCGAGCTGCGCGCCTACGGCACCGAGCACTACGGCGAGCCCGCCCGCGCCGCCGGCATAGCGGTCCCCGGCATCGTGGACGAGCAGCAGGGCGTCGCCGCCTACGCCGCCAACCTCGGCTGGAAGGACGTACCCCTGCGGGCGCTGCTCGCCGAGCGGCTCGGCATGCCCGTCGCGCTCGGCCACGACGTGCGCACCGGCGGACTCGCCGAGGGCCGGATCGGCGCGGGCCGGGGCACCGACCGGTTCCTGTTCGTCGCCCTCGGCACCGGCATCGCGGGCGCGATCGGCATCGACGGCCGGGTGGAGTCCGGGGCGCACGGCTTCGCGGGCGAGATCGGCCATGTCGTCGTACGGCCGCGGGGCACCGCCTGCCCCTGCGGGCAGCACGGCTGTCTGGAGCGGTACGCCTCCGCCTCCGCCGTCAGCGCGGCCTGGGCCGAGGCCTGCGGCAGGCCGGACGCGGACGCGGCCGACTGCGCGAAGGCCGTCATGTCCGGCGACCCGAACGCCGTCCGGATCTGGCAGGAGGCGGTGGACGCGCTCGCCGACGGGCTGGTCACCGCGCTCACCCTGCTGGACCCGCGCACGCTGATCATCGGGGGCGGGCTGGCCGAGGCGGGGGACGCGCTGTTCGCACCGCTGCGGGACGCCGTCCGGCACCGGGTCACCTTCCAGCGGCCGCCCGCCCTCGTCCCCGCCGCCCTCGGCGACGCCGCCGGCTGCCTGGGCGCCGGCCTGCTCGCGCAGGACCTACTGACCACCCTTGCTACGACTCCGGAGGTACGCACCTGATGGCCATCGAGCGGGAAACTCCGGCCCCGGACAGCGCCCCGGCGGGGGCGGCTCGACCAGCCCCCACCGGCCCGCAGGTGCTCACCGGCGCGAACCTGGTCCTGCCCACCGGCGTACGGCGGGGCGGCCGGCTGGCCACCGACGGCCGACGCATCACCGCCACCGAGCCCCCCGGCGCCCAACTCGTCGACGTCACCGGCCACTGGCTGGTGCCCGGCTTCGTGGACATCCACAACCACGGCGGCGGCGGAGCCTCCTTCTCCGGCGGCCCGGACGAGATCATCACCGCCGTCCGCACCCACCGCGCGCACGGCACCACCACCCTCGTCGCCTCCACCGTCACCGACGAGATGGACCTGCTGACGCGGCAGGCCGGGCTGCTGAGCGAGCTGGCCGAGCAGGGCGAGATCGCCGGTATCCACTTCGAGGGGCCGTTCATCTCGCCCTGCCGCAAGGGCGCCCACTCCGAGGAGCTGCTGCGCGACCCCGAGCCGGCCGAGGTCCGCAAGCTGATCGACGCCGCGCGCGGCCAGGCCAGGATGGTCACCCTCGCCGCCGAACTGCCCGGCGGCATCGACTCGGTGCGGCTGCTGGCCGAGCACGGAGTGATCGCGGCGATCGGCCACACCGACGCGACGTACGAGCAGACGGTCGAGGCCATCGACGCGGGCGCCACGGTCGCCACCCACCTCTTCAACGCCATGCCCGCCCTGAACCACCGCACGCCGGGCCCGATCGCCGCCCTGCTGGAGGACGAGCGGGTCACCGTCGAGCTGATCAACGACGGCACGCACCTGCACCCGGCCGCCCTGGAACTGGCCTTCCACCGGGCCGGCGCCTCCCGCGTCGCCTTCATCACGGACGCGATGGACGCGGCCGGCAGCGGGGACGGCCGCTATCTGCTGGGCCCGCTGGAGGTCGAGGTCCGCGACGGCGTGGCCCGGCTGGTGCACGGCGGTTCGATCGCCGGATCGACCCTGACCCTGGACCGGGCGTTCAAGCGGGCGGTGACCGTCGACCGGCTGCCGGTGGAGGACGCCGTACAGGCCCTGTCCGCCACCCCCGCGCGGCTCCTCGGGCTGTCCGACCGGATCGGCTCCCTGGAGCCCGGCAAGGACGCCGACCTGGTGCTGCTCGACGCGGCCTTCGACCTCAAGGGCGTGATGCGCCGGGGCGAGTGGGTGGTGGCTCCCCGACTGCCCTGATCCGCCCCGCCTCCCTCCGCCGATTTTGCCTGATGGCGGCCGACCTGTGACTGGGCCGGCCGCCGTCTCTTTGGCATGATCGTGACCCCGGAAACCGATGCCGGACGCGTGGACTTCGAGGGAGGTCGGCCCGGGTGATCCTCACGGTCACACTCAACACCGCTCTCGACCTCACCTACCGGGTGCGGTCGCTGCGGCCGCACACCTCGCACCGGGTCACGGAGGTCTTCGAACGGCCCGGCGGCAAGGGGCTGAACGTGGCCCGGGTGCTGGCGGCCCTCGGCCATGAGGTGACCGCCACCGGATTCGCGGGCGGCGCGACCGGCGCGGTGGTGCGCGAGCGGCTGGCCGGCACGCCCGGGGTGACGGACGCGCTGGTGCCGGTGGCCGGGCCGACCCGGCGCACGGTCGCCGTGGTCGACGATCTCTCCGGCGACACCACCCAGTTGAACGAACCCGGCCCGCACATCGCGCCCGCCGAGTGGGGCACCTTCCTGGACCGCTACGAGGAGCTGCTGGCCGGCGCCTCGGCGGTGGCCCTGTGCGGCAGCCTGCCGCCGGGGGTGCCGGTGGGGGCGTACGCGAACCTGGTCCGCGCGGCCCGCGCGCTCGGTGTGCCGGTCCTGCTGGACACCAGCGGCGAACCGCTGCGGCGCGGGGTGGCCGCCCGCCCGGACATCATCAAGCCGAACGCCGACGAACTGGCCGAACTGACCGGCTCCCACGAGCCCTTGCGCGCCACCCAGGACGCCCGCCGCCGCGGCGCCCACACGGTGGTCGCCTCCCTCGGCGCGAAGGGCCTGCTCGCCGCCACCCCCGAGGGCCGCTGGCAGGCCACCCCGCCCTGCCACATCCCCGGCAACCCCACCGGCGCGGGCGACTCGGCGGTGGCCGGCCTGCTGTCGGGCCTGGTCGAGCGGCTCCCCTGGCCCGCCCGCCTCTCCCGCGCGGTCGCCCTCGCGGCGGCCACCGTACGGTCCACCACGGCGGGCGACTTCGACCGGACGGTGTACGAGAATCTCCTGGCGGGAGCGTCGGTCACGGCGGCGTGATGCGACAGCCGCCGCAGATCAACACCTCCGGCGGCTGTCGCGCTGGACGGACCGCGTCAGGCCTTGGTGATGTAGAGCTGGTCCAGGACGGCGTTGCACTGGTTGCCGGCCTGGCAGGCGAGCTGGATCGTGTTCGTGCCCGCGTTCAGGTTCACCAGCGACCAGGTGTTCCTCCAGCCGTGCGCCCAATCGCCCGCGGAGCCACCCCCGAAGTTCTTCATCATCAGCGGCCGAGACTGGGGCTGGTTGTTGATCACCAGAGTCGCGTCAGCGTCCACGCCCGGGATGCCGTAGCGCACGTTGAGCCGGTAGGTCCCCTTCTCGACGCCGGTGACCGTCCAGGTGACCGTCGCTCCCACATGGTTGAAACCCGTCACATAGGTTCCGCCCTTGGCCTGCGCACCCGGGATGTCCGACGCCGTCGTCACACCGGGCCCGAGCTGCAGAGCACTCGCGTCCGTCTTCGGCAGCTCCCCCGGCGCCGTAGAGCTGCTGTTGGAGGGGCTGGGGGCCTGGCTCTGGGACTGGCTCGGCGTGCCGCCCGCCTGGTTGTCCGTCTTCTTGTCGTCGTTGCCGTTGATCATCGCGACGCCGATGCCGATGACCACCGCGGCGACCACCGCGATCGCGCCGATCAGCAGGCCCTTGGTGTTGGGGCCGCGGCGGGCGGGGGCGGGAGCGGACGGCCGCGCGGCCGGGGCGCCGCCGGGCAGCGTCTCGGGCGCCTGGTAGTGGGCGTTCGGCTGGCCGTACGCGCCCTGCTGCGGCACCTGACCGTAGGTCGGCGGCGACTGCTGGCCGTACTGGCGCTCGCCGACCGTACGCACCCTGCTGACCGAGTTGGGGTAGCCGTAACCGCCGGACGGCGGCTGGGCTCCCCGGGCCTGGCCGTCTGCGTACAGATAGCCGAACGGGTCGTCGTCCTCGGGCGTGCTCGGGCCGTTTTCGCCGGGCGTCATCCCTTGGTCTCCTCAGCGGGTGCGAGCGGATGCGGTACAGGTCTGGAAGGCCGAGCCTACCCGCTCTGAATGAGCCAAACGGATGACTTGGCCCGCTTCAACGCCTTGACCTGGGGCTCACCCGGCGCGTCGGTGTTGTTTGGGACGAGATCGTTTCTCTACGTACATCCGCTCGTCGGCGGACTTCAACACTTCGTCCGCCGTCATCCCGCAGTGCGCCCAGCCGATGCCGAAGCTCGCACCCACCCGGACCGCCCGGCCCTCGGCCCGGATCGGCTGGATGATCTCGTTGCGCAGCCGTACGGCGAGGTCCTGGGCGTCGGCCCGGCCGAGGCCGTCGGCGAGGATCACGAACTCGTCGCCGCCGAGCCGGGCCACCGTGTCGCCGTCGCGGACACCCTGGGACAGCCGCCGGGCGACCTCGATGAGAACGGCGTCGCCCGCGTTGTGACCGAACCGGTCGTTGATCGACTTGAAGCCGTCGAGGTCGCAGAAGAGCACCGCGAGACCCTTGGTGCCGTCGTCGCGGCCCTCCTCCGGGGAGGCGGTGTGGACATGGTGGTCGTAGGCGTCGTACGCCTCCGCGCCCGGCCCGAAGTCGAAGCCGTGCCCGGCGGGCCCCTCCAGGGCGGGATGGCCGTAGGCCGCGTCCAGGGAGTCCAGCGCGCCGGCGTGCGCCGGGCGCTGGCAGAGCCGGGCCGACAGCCGGGAGCGCAGCTCGGCGGAGTTCGGCAGGCCGGTCAGCGAGTCGTGGGAGGCGCGGTGGGCGAGCTGGAGCTCGCGGCGCTTGCGCTCCTCTATGTCCTCGACATGGGTGAGCAGGAAGCGGGGGCCGTCGGCGGCGTCCGCGACCACCGAGTTGCGTAGCGAGACCCAGACGTACGTCCCGTCCCGGCGGCCCAGGCGCAGCTCGGCGCGGCCGCCCTCGGCGGAGGTCCGCAGCAGGGTGCCGATGTCCTCGGGGTGCACCAGGTCGGAGAAGGAGTAGCGGCGCATCGCGGAGGCGGGGCGGCCGAGGAGCCGGCACAGGGCGTCGTTGGTGCGCAGGATCCGGCCGTGCTGGTCGCCGCCCATCTCGGCGATGGCCATGCCGGAGGGGGCGTACTCGAAGGCCTGCCGGAAGGATTCCTCGCTCGCGCGCAGCGCCTGCTGCTCGCGCTCCAGGCGGACCAGGGCGCGCTGCATGTTGGAGCGCAGCCGGGCGTTGCTGATCGCGATGGCGGCCTGGAAGGCGTACATCTGGAGGGCCTCGCGGCCCCAGGCGCCGGGCAGCCGGCCGTTGCGCGGCCGGTCGACGGATATGACCCCGAGCAGCTCGCCGCAGGAGCCGCCCTGCACGCCCGGCGTGTACATGGGGGCGAAGAGGCGGTCGGAGGGGTGCCACTCGTCCTCGAAGCGGGGGGCGGGGCCGTCGGTGTACCACTGGGGGACGTCGTCGTCGTCCAGGACCCAGCCCTCGGTGTGCGGTATGAAGACGAGGTCGCCCCAGCGCTCGCCCATCTCCAGCCGCCGGTCCCAGGAGGCGCGGGAGCCGACCCGGCCGGTGATGAGGGCCTCGGCGGCGGAGTTCCCGGAGAACGCGGCGACGACGAGGTCGCCGTCGGGACGCACCAGGTTCACGGCCGCCATCTCGTACCCGAGGGCGTTCACGGCGCCGTCGGCGACCGTCTGCAATGTGTCCGCCAGGCTGCGGGCCGTGTTCATGTCGGCCATGACCTGGTGCAGCTGTCGCAGGGACGCAAGACGGACATACGGCTCCGACTCGGTCTCCATGCTCGCCCTCCCCCCGAGACCTCGCAGCGAATCAAGGGTTGTCTCTCGCGGCTTACCAGCCACTGAATCACAGCGCGCTGCTCACTCGGTACACAGGGTCAACAATTCCTGCCTCTTGTGACTCAAGTCACAGCGGAAGATGAACAATTGAGTGGAGTTTTCTTCGTTTTCCCGATGCGTTTCGTCCGTTTTCCGAAGGCTGAGCGTTTCGCTTCGTCCGGTCGTCGTGCGGTGGTCCTCCGGTGGTCGTGCGGTGGTCCTCCGGTCGTCGTGCGGTGGTCCTCCGGTGATCCTCCGCTGGTCGTCCATGGTCGTCCGGTGGTCCTAGGTCCCGGCTCGGCCGGAGGCCCGATGTGCGGCACCGGCGGCGCGGACTAGCGTCTCCGGCGTGCTGAAGACTCCCTCCCCCCTCACCTCCGCCGCTTCCGGGCATGCTGAGGGGGTGAGCAACGACGAGTTCCGGGCCGCGATGTCCCGGCTGGCCGCGGGCGTGGTCCTGGTCACCGCGCAGGAACCGCCGCTCGACCCGGACGACCCGGACGCGCCGGGCACCGAGGACGTCGGCATGACCGCCACCGCCTTCATGTCCGTCTCCCTCGACCCGCCGCTGGTCATGGTCAGCCTGCGCGACGGGTCCCGCATGGACGACCTGCTCGCCGAGCAGCCGCAGTGGGCGGTGTCGGTCCTCTCCGAGAGCCAGCGGCACATCGCGGGCCGCTTCGCGATGAAGGGCCGCATCAGCGACCGGCTCCTCTTCGAGGACATCCCCTACACCCGTGGCGAGGCCACCGGCGCCCCCCTGGTGGGCGGCGCGCTGGCCACCCTGGAGTGCCGCACCGAACAGCGGGTCCCGGCCGGCGACCACACCCTGGTCATCGGCCGCGTCCTGACCGCCCATGTGCCCAGCGCGGAAGGCGGCCCCCTGCTGTACTTCCGCGGCAGGTACCGCCAGCTGGGCTGAGAGGGCGGCCCGCGGATATTGCGTGGTCGGCGGGCGGGGGGCGTGGCTAGCGTGCCCGGATGACACTCCGCCTGGAAGAGATCACGCCCCGGACCTTCGACACCGCCGTCGGCATCCGCGTGCGGCCCGACCAGGAGCACGCCGTCTCACCGGTCGTGCAGTCCCTCGCCGAGGCCTATGTCCACCCGGCCGACGTCGCCTGGCCCCGCCTGATCCTGGACGGGGACCGCGCGGTCGGCTTTCTGATGGCGTTCTTCGACATCGACTGGTACGGCGACGGCAGCGTGCGCCGCTCCGGGCTGTGGCGGCTGAACATCTCGGCGGACGCCCAGGGCCGCGGCTACGGCGCGTTCGCCGTGGAGTCGGTGGCCGCGGAGATCCGCCGCCGGGGCGGCAAGGAACTGTACGTGACCTGGCACCCCGGCCCGGACGGCCCCGAGGGCTTCTACCTCCGGCTGGGCTTCCGCAGGACCGGGGAGACGAGTGGCGGGCAGACGGTGGGGGTGCTGGAGCTGTGAGGCACCCCCACCGCATCAGACCTCCTCGATCACCTGCCGGGACAGCCGGGCCGGGTCGGTGACGACGTCGATGACCGCGACACGGCCCGCCACGACGGTGAAGGCGAGCGTGCGCTCGGGGCGGCCGTCGGCCAGGACCACCAGCCCGGGGGCGCCGTCGACCAGGGCCGGACGGGCGATCCGGGCGAGGTGCGCGAAGCCCTTCGCGTTCGAGGCGACCGCCGTCGCACCGGCGGTGACGCCGGCCTCGGTGCGGGCGACCACGTCCGGGTCGAGCACCGCCAGCAGACCCTCGAAGTCGCCCTCCCGCGCGGCGGCGAGAAACGCGTCGACCACCTCCCGCTGCCGTACCCGGTCCGTCTCCGGCGCCCCGGCGCCCCGGACCCGGCGCCGCCCCCGGCTGGCCAGCTGGCGCGCCGCGGCCGGACTGCGCCCGAGGGTCTCCCCGATCTCCTCGAAGGGCACCCCGAACAGGTCGTGCAGCACGAACGCCAGCCGCTCGGCGGGCGACAGCGCCTCCAGGACGACCAGCAGGGCGGAACCCACCGAGTCGGCGAGCAGGGCGTCGTGCGCCGGGTCGGGCGCGTCGGAGGGCGTCGGCTGCCAGACGTCCAGGGGCTGCTCGCCCCGGGAGCGGCGGGAGCGGAGCATGTCGAGGCAGACCCGGCCGACCACGGTCGTCAGCCAGCCCCCGAGGTTCTCCACCGCCGCGGTGTCGGAGCGGCTCAGCCGGAACCAGGCCTCCTGCACGGCGTCCTCGGCCTCGGCGGCCGAGCCCAGCATCCGGTGCGCCACGGCCCGCAGCTGCCCCCGGTGCTCCTCGAACCGCTCGGCGAGAAAGTCGTCGTCACTGTGGTGCTCGGTCATGCGCGGGCCTGGCCTCTCGTCCTCGTCCGTCGTCACCCTCGGCGGGCTGCACCCCGCTGACGGATCGGGGGACTCGGATGTGACAGAGCCGTCGGCCGACTACGTCGTTACGTCCAGTCGCGGCCCGAGCGGGCCCGCTTCGTCTCCGCCCGCTGCTTCTTCTCCCGCAGCCGGCGCTCGTTGATCCCGCGCGGGATACGGGTCGGCTTGCGGGGCTTGGGCGGGGGCGCGGTGGCCTCGGCGAGCAGCGCGGCGAGGCGTACGGCGGCGGTCTCCCGGTTGCGCCACTGGGAGCGGTGCTCGGAGGCGCGCACGGTGACCACTCCGTCGACCAGCCGGCCGGCCAGCCGCCGCAGCGCCCGCTCCTTCCACACTTCGGGCAGCGCCTGGGTGTTGGCCAGGTCGAAGCGCAGTTCCACCTGGGAGTCGCTGGTGTTGACATGCTGTCCGCCGGGCCCGGACGACCTGGAGAAACGCCACATCAGCTCGGCCTCCGGGAGGGAGACGGAGCCGCGGACGGGATAGGGACCGGACATGCCCTCCATGTTCCCGGCCCGGCGGGGCCCACGTCACCTGGATTTACGTCACCGGTATGCCACAGCCTCGGTAAAACGGCCTCGGTAAAAAAGGTAAAGGGATCCGGAACCACGGGGACCCCCCTCGACGTTCTTCCGGGTGACGGTAGCTTCGACCGCACGGATCGAAAGATCACAGGTGCAGGGAACATCAAGGAAGGGACTCCCAACATGGCTGTAAGCCTGTCCAAGGGTGGCAACGTCTCGCTCTCCAAGGAGGCTCCGGGCCTGACCGCCGTCACCGTGGGCCTCGGCTGGGACGTCCGCACCACCACCGGCACGGACTTCGACCTCGACGCCTCCGCCATCGCGGTCAACCCGCAGGGCAAGGTCTACTCGGACGCCCACTTCGTCTTCTTCAACAACAAGCAGACCCCGGACAACACCATCGTCCACACGGGCGACAACCGCACCGGCGAGGGCGCCGGCGACGACGAGTCGATCAACGTCAACCTGGCCGCGCTCCCGGCCGACATCGACAAGGTCGTCTTCCCGGTCTCCATCTACGACGCCGAGAACCGCGGCCAGAACTTCGGCCAGGTCCGCAACGCCTACATCCGCATCGTCAACCAGGCCGGCGGCGCCGAGATCGCGCGCTACGACCTGTCGGAGGACGCCGCCACCGAGACGGCCATGATCTTCGGCGAGCTGTACCGCAACGGCGCGGAGTGGAAGTTCCGTGCGGTGGGCCAGGGTTACGCCTCGGGTCTGGTCGGCATCGCCCAGGACTTCGGCGTCAACGTCTGAGGCACCGTGGCCTGAGACACCGTGGCCTGAGGCACCGAGGCCTGAGGCACCGAGGCCTGAGGCGCCAGGGTCTCGGGCACTGTGGCCGGCGGCGCGGACATCCCGGCCCCGCCGCCGGCCGACCTCAGGGGTGGGCCGGCTTGCCGTCCCCGTACAGCCAGTCCTTCCAGATCTCCGCGAAGTCCTTGCCGGGAGCCTTCCGCTGCACGTAGGCCGTGAAGTCGGCGGTGCTCGCGTTGCCGTGGCGGTGGCCCGCGGCCCAGCCCTGGATGATGTCGTAGAAGGTGTCGTCGCCGACCTTCTCCCGGATCTTCTGAAGGACCATCGCGCCGCGTTCGTAGACGGGGCTGTCGGAGATGTGCGCGGCACTGGACGGCCGCGCGGGCGGGTAGGCCCAGATGTCCTTGCGGTCGCCGTGGTAGAGGTCCAGGAAGGTCTTCCGGGTGCTGGGGCCGCCGTGGTCCTCCTGCCACAGCCACTCCGCGTAGGTGGCGAAGCCCTCGTTGAGCCACATGTCCCGCCAGGACTCGGGGGTGACGGAGTTGCCGTACCACTGGTGGGCGAGTTCGTGGACGAGGGTGGTGGTCTCCGGGGCGCCGGGGAAGACGGGGCGGTTCTGGGTCTCCAGGGCGTAGTCGATGTCGTCGGGGCGGTCGACGATCGCTCCGACGGAGGAGAAGGGGTACGGCCCGAAGTTGTACTCCTCCCACTTGATGATCTCGGGGATCTTCGCGAGGACGTCGGCGCTGTCCTCGTCCTGAGTGGGATCGACCGCGGTGATGACGGGCAGTCCGTGCGGGCCGGTGGTGCGGCGGATGTCGAAGTGGCCGACGGCGACCGTGGCGACGTAGCTCGCCATGGGCTGGGCGGTGTGCCAGTGGTAGGAGGTGCGGCCGCCCTTGGTGCGCTGGTCGGCCAACTCCCCGTTGGAGACGGCCTGGAGACCTTGGGGCACGGTGACGGTGATGTCGTAGGTGGCCTTGTCGGAGGGATGGTCGTTGCCGGGGAACCAGGCCATCGAGCCGACGGGTTCGCCGAGGCCGAGGGCGCCGTCGGCGGTGGGCAGCCAGCCCTCCTTGGAGCCGTCGGGGTCGGTGAGGGTGTGCGGGACGCCGGAGTAGCGGACGGTGGTGCTGAAGGTCTCGCCCCGGGTGAGGTCGTCGTGCGGGCGGACGGTGAGTTCCTGGCCGGCCCGGTTGAAGCGGGCCGGCCTGCCCTCGACGGTGACCGAGTCGACGTGCAGCCCGGACAGGTCCAGGTCGAAGGCGGACAGGTCCTGGGTGGCGCGGGCGGTGATGACGGCGGTGCCGGTGAGGTGGTGGCCGTGCGGGGTGTAGTCGAGGGTGAGGTCGTAGTGGCCGACGTCGTAGCCGCCGTTGCCCGCCCTCGGGAAGTACGGGTCGCGCACGCCGGAGCCCCCGGGGGTGCCGTGCACTCCGCCGTCGCACGCGGTGCCGGTGAGGGCGAGGGCGAGCAGGACGGCGGTGGCCGGGACACGGCGCACGGATCTGGACACGTCAGCGATCTTAGAAGAGTGATCCACCGGTCTCGGGGGTGTGATCCAGTGATCTCGGGTACGTCGCCCGGCGGTCTCGGGTGCGTGGTCCGGCGGTCTCGGGTGCGTGGTCCGGCGGCCTCGGGGGTGTGATCCAGTGATCTCGGGTACGCCGCCCGACGGCCTCCGGCGCGTGGTCCGGCGGCCTCGGGGGTGTGATCCAGTGATCTCGGGTACGCCGCCCGGCGGCCTCCGGCGCGTGGTCTGGCGGTCTCGGGTACGTCGCCCGGCGGCCTCCGGCGCGCGATCCTGCGGCCTCGGGTACGCCGCCCGGCGGCCTCCGGCGCGTGGTCCGGCGGCCTCCGGCGCGTGGTCCGGCGGTCTCGGGTGCGTGGTCCGCGGTCTCGGGTGCGTGGTCGACGGCGGGGGCGTGACACCATCTCATCCGTGCTCGACATCGGCTATGCCCTCTCCAACCGGTTCCCGGACCCGCCGCAGACCGACTACCGCCGCGCGGACGTCCACGCGCTGCGGCACGACCTGTTCTGCGGGGACGTCTATCTCGCGGACACCGAGTCGGACCGGGAGCTGTCCACAGCCTGGGGATGGGTGCCGGTGCTGGACTTCGCGTGGGCGCTGTGCGACATCGCCGAGCGGCTGGACCGGGACCCGATGGGCTCCCGCGCCGCCCGGCCGCAGCGGGCGGAGCTGGACTTCACCGAGTCCACCGACCGGATGCTCTTCGAGCGCCGCTTCGGCTGGGTCGACATCAGCGCGGACTGGGTGCCGGCCGAGGAGTCCCCGCTGAGCTTCTCCCACACCGACCTGCGCCGCGAGGCACGGGACTTCCTGCACGACCTGATCGCCGACCTCACCGATCTGCACGAGGACCTGGCGGAGAACCCGGCGATCTGGACCCTCCAGGCCCGCTTCCCGAGACTGCCGTAGCCCAGCCCCCGCCGAGCCGGGCGGCTACTCGACCCGGAGTCCCAGGGCCACCGCCAGCGCCGGTGCCAGGTCCAGCAGCTGGGCCGTGCTGATCACTGCGCCGGACATCCGGTCCAGGCCCCGGGTGATCTCCAGCGGAGCGGCACCGCGCAGATCCACGTCCGTCAGGGTCGCGGCGGAGAAGTCGGCGCCCTTCAGAGCACAGTTCACGAACTCGACCCGCTCCAGACGGGCACCGCCGAAGTCCGGCTCGACCAGGACGCAGGAGTCGAAGACGACGTCTCTGAGCCGGGCCATGCGCAGGTTCAGATAGTCGATCTTGCCGCCGTGGACCACGACCCGCTCCAGGGTGGCGCCGTGCAGCTGGGTGCCGCCGAGGCGGGGGTCGGTCAGCTCGACATCGCGGAGCGTCGCCTCGGCGAGGTCCGTGCCGACCCCGCGCGGCCCGGTGAGGACCGTGTCGAGGATGCGGGCGTGGCGCAGCCGGGTCTCGTCCAGCACACAGCCGGTGAGCGCGCAGTCCATGAACCGGGCGCCGCCGCCGTCCTGCCCGGCCAGCTCGGCGTCCCGGAACTCCAGCCCGTCGTAGTCCCCGTCGGGCGACAGCTCGACGCCGGCCCAGGGCACGAGCGACGGCAGCCGCACCTCCGGCCGCCGCGCGCCCTTGACCTTGGGCCTGCCCGCGCCCGCCCCGCCCATCGCGTCCACCGCTCTCCTCGCCATGCCCCCATGCTGCACCCCGCCACTGACAACGCCCGGCGCCCCTGTCCGCGCCCTGGGCCATCGCCCCCACCCGACCGGATGCGTTACCTCCCGATTCATGATGTTCTGTCGAGGTGAGTATCGGCCGAACGGGTGAAGCCGGAGCGGGCGAAGCAGCCGGAGCGGGCGAAGCAGGCGGGGCGGCCGGAGCGGGCGGCACCGCCGCACAGGGCGTGGACCCGCACCGCTGGTGGGGCCTGGTGGTGATCGCGCTCGCCCAGCTGATGATCGTCCTCGATGCGACGATCATGAACATCGCGCTGCCCTCCGCCCAACACTCCCTGCACATGTCGGACGGCAACCGGCAGTGGGTGATCACCGCCTACACCCTCGCCTTCGGCGGGCTCCTGCTGCTCGGCGGCCGGATCGCCGACCTCGTCGGCCGCAAGCGCACCTTCGTCATCGGGCTGATCGGCTTCGCCGCCGCCTCCGCGCTCGGCGGCGCGTCCACCAGCTCCGGCATGCTGTTCGGCGCCCGCGCCCTCCAGGGCGTCTTCGCCGCCCTGCTCGCGCCCTCCGCGCTCTCCCTGCTGACCACGACCTTCACCGACCCGCTCGAACGCGGCAAGGCCTTCGGCATCTACGGCGCGCTCGCCGGCAGCGGCTCGGCGATCGGCTTCATCGTGGGCGGCCTGCTCACCCAGTACCTGAACTGGCGCTGGTGCCTGTACGTCAACGTGCCCATCGCCGTACTCGCGGTCTTCGGCGCGTTCGCGCTGCTGCACGACCGGCCCGGCCATCGCGAGGCGCGACTGGACGTGCCCGGTGCGCTGCTCGGCTGCGGCGGACTGGTGGCGATCGTCTACGGCTTCAGCGAGGCCGAGCCGCGCGGCTGGACGGACCCCCTGGTCCTCGCCCTGTTCGCGAGCGGACTGCTGCTGCTCGGCGTCTTCGTCTGGTGGCAGGCCCGCGCCCCGAGCCCGCTGCTGCCGCTGCACATCGTCAGGGACCGCAACCGCGCCGGCTGCTTCCTGACCATGATGCTCGCGGTGATCGGCATGTTCGGGCTGTTCCTGTTCATGACCTACTACTTGCAGACCATCCTCGGCTACTCACCGGTCAAGACCGGTCTCGCCTATCTGCCCCTCACCGCCGCCATCATCACCGGCTCCACGCAGATCTCCGCCCGGCTGCTGCCCCATGTCGCGCCGCGCATGCTCATGACCCCCGGCATGGTCCTCGGCGCGAGCGGCATGATGCTGCTCACCCGGATCACGGTCCACTCCTCCTACCCCACCGAGATCCTGCCCGCCCTCGTCCTCATGGGCCTCGGCATGGGCCTGACCTTCATGCCGGTGTTCGCCACCGCCACCGCCGGGGTGGCCCCCCGCGACTCCGGGGTCACCTCCGCGACCGTCAACACCTCCCAGCAGGTGGGCGGCTCGATCGGTACGGCACTGCTCAACACCATCGCCACCACCAGCAGCACGGCGTACATCGCCGCCCATCTGCGCTCCCCCGCGCAGAAGTCCACCGTCGTCCCGGCCGGCATCGTGCATGGCTACACGGTCGCCATCTGGTGGGCGGCCGGCATCATGCTGCTGGCCGGCCTGGTCGCGGGCCTGATGGTGACGGGCCGGGCACCGAAACACGGCGCTCCGGCCGACACACCGGTACCGGAGTCAGTGGGCTGAGAGCGGGGCTCCCCCCAGCGCGGCCAGCGCGCCGTCCGTGAGCCGGTACACCGTCCACTCGTCCTGCGGGCGGGCGCCGAGCGCCTCGTAGAAGCCGATCGCGGGCCGGTTCCAGTTCAGCACCGACCACTCCAGCCGCTCGTAACCGCGCTCCACACAGATCCGCGCCAGCTCGGTCAGCAGCGCCCGCCCGTGACCGCCGCCGCGCGCGCCGGGACGGACGTACAGGTCCTCCAGGTAGATGCCGTGCACCCCGCGCCAGGTGGAGAAGTTCAGGAACCACAGCGCGAAGCCGACCGGTTCGCCGCTCACGTCGTCCACCGCCAGGTGCGCGAACGCGGCCGGCCGCTCCCCGAACAGCGCCTCCCGCAACTGCTCCTCGCTCGCCCGCGCCTCCTCTGCGGCCTTCTCGTACTCGGCCAGCTCACGGATCAGCGCGTGGATGACAGGGACATCGGCGGGGGTCGCGTTGCGAATCATGCGGGGAGGCTAACGGGTGGACGCGGCGCGGCACGATCCGGCGGTACGGCGGACCAGCGGGACAGCGGTACGGCGGACCAGCGGACCAGCGGTACGGCGGACCAGCGGACCAGCGGTACGGCGGACCAGCCGACGGCCCCCGCCTGCCACCCGCCCACCTACCGCCCGCCCGCCTACCTCCCGCCTACCTCCCGGCCACCCGGTCCGCCACCTTCGCCAGGCGGGACGACCCCGTCCCGGGGCGCAGGCGTTCGCGCTGGTCGGCGGCGCGGTAGGTGGCGTACATCGCCTGCACGCCGAGCCAGCGCAGCGGCTCCGGCTCCCACTTGCGCACCCGGTGGCCGACCCACGGCAGATCCGTCAGCTCGGTCCGGCCGCCCTGCCCGGAGTCCCGCAGCACCAGGTCGCGCAGCGTGCGCGCGGCCAGGTTGGCGGTGGCGACGCCGGAGCCGACGTAACCGCCCGCCCAGCCCAGGCCCGTGGTCCGGTCCAGGGTGACGGTCGCGCACCAGTCGCGCGGCACCCCGAGCACGCCCGACCAGGCGTGCTCCACCCGCACCCCGGCCAGCGAGGGGAAGAAGCGGGTGAGGATCTCCTGGAGCGCCTCGATCGTCGCCTCCTGGGTACGGCCGTCGTTGTCGGTGCGCGATCCGAAGCGGTACGGCACTCCGCGCCCGCCGAGCGCGATCCGCCCGTCGGCCGTGCGCTGCGCGTACATGTACGCGTGCGCCATGTCGCCCAGCGTCTCCGCGCCCGCCCAGCCGATCGACGCCCACTGCTCCTCGGTCAGCGGCTCGGTGGCGATCATCGAGGAGTTCATCGGCAGCCAGGTCCGCCGCTGGCCCTTCAGGGAGGCGGTGAAGCCCTCGGTGCAGCGCAGCACGTACGGGGCGCGGACCGTGCCGTAGGGGGTGACCGCGTGCTTCGCCCGGATCTCCGTCACCGGCGTCGACTCGTGGATGACCACGCCGAGCCGCTCCACCGCCGCCGCGAGCCCCTTCACCAGCTTCACCGGGTGCAGCCGGGCGCCGTGCGGGGTCCAGCTGGAACCCACCGCGTCCGCGACCCGGATCCGCTCGGCCGTCTCCCGGGCGCCGTACAGCTCCCGGTCCTTCTCGCCGTACGACAGCTCGTGCTCGTGGAACGCCTTCAGCCGGGCCAGCTGCGCCGGGGTCGTCGCCACCTCCAGCACTCCGCCCCGGTGGATGTCGGCGTCGATGCCCTCCGCTCCGGCGACCGTGATCACTTCGGCGACGGTGTCGTTCATCGCCTGTTGCAGCCGTACGGCGGCCTCGTGGCCGTGCAGCACGGCGTACCGGTCGCGGCCCGCGATCCCGTTGTACAGCCAGCCGCCGTTGCGCCCGGCGGCGCCGTACCCGCAGAACTTCTGCTCCAGCACGGTGATCCGCAGGAAGGGCGCGGCCCGCTTCAGGTAGTACGCGGTCCACAGGCCGGTGTACCCGCCGCCCACAATGACGACGTCGGCCGACGCGTCCCCGGACAGCGGCTCCCGCACGGCGGGCAGACCGTCGTCCGCGTACCAGAAGGAGATCCCACCGTTGACGACACCGCCCATGACCCCGCCCATGCCCCTGCTCGCCGAGCTGCTCATGGCCGGACGCTAACCCCTCGGACCGGCCAGTGTCTCCTTCGGATTCCATGTTTTTCCGCGCCCTCTGACCAGCGGATAACAACCCAGACCGATCAGTGCGGCCAGGAAGTGCCCGAAGTCGGTGAAGGTCGGCCCCTCGGTCAGCGGCAGCCCGAAGACGACCAGCACCACCAGCAGATACGGGTACCGCCAGGGCACCGCGAGCCGGTAGCCGAGCACCGCGATGACCCCGGCCAGCGCGTAACTGACCCCGATGTCCAGGGTGTTCACCGCCGAACGCGGGGCGAGGCCCTCCTGGATCGCGACCAGCAGCGCGCCCTCGCTGATCAGCGAGGCCAGCACATGGGCGAGCGCGCACACCGCGAGCCAGCGGGCCGTCCCCAGCCAGCGCTCGGCCGGCGCGTGGAACACCGTGTACAGGAAGGCGTACGGCACCCAGCGCCCGCTGTCGATCCACATCGCGCTCGCCACCAGCACCCGCACGGGGTTGCGGGACAGCTCATGGATGTTGGTCGACCGGTGACGCAGGAACAGCTCCTCGAACTCCGGCGACATGCGGTGCAGGGCGAAGGTCGTGACGAACAGGATCGCCAGCCACACATAGGTACCGGGAGCACTGCGGACATACCCCCGCACTCGGCTCAGGCCCCGGATGATTCCCATCCCCCGATTCACGCACGCCGGTATCGTCCGCCCCGTGATCGACATCCCGGTCGAGCTGGCCGAAGCACAGGAGAAGTACAACGGCACGGCGGGCCGGGCCTTCCTGACGGCCCTGCCGGACCTCGCGGCCACCCTCCTGACCCGCTGGCACCTCCGCCTCGCCGGCCCCGAGACCCGCCATCTGATCGCCGACTGCGCCGCCGCCGTGCGCGAGGTCGCCGACGAACCCGGTGACCGGCTGCTGCACTGGGACCTGCACTACGGAAACGTCCTCGGCGCCGACCGCGCCGACTGGCTCGCCATCGACCCCAAGCCCCTCGCCGGCGACCCCGGCTTCGAACTGCGGCCCGCCCTGGCCAACCGCTTCGACCCGGCCGAGACCCGCTGGCGCTTCGACGCGCTGAGCGACGCCCTCGGCCTGGACCGGGCGCGCGCCCGGGTCTGGACCCTCGCCCGCTTCCTGCGCAACGCCCTGTGGAACCTCGAGGAGGGTCACCCGATCGAGGACGGGCATCTGGAGATCGCCCGCGACCTCCGCTGCGCGCGGCTCTGCTGAATGCCGGAAGCGCGCGGTATTTCTGTTCCAGAGCCCCCTGTCGGATTCGAACCGACGACCTTCGCTTTACAAGAGCGGCGCTCTGACCAGCTGAGCTAAGGAGGCGTGCACACCCTGGGGGTGTGTGCCTGTGCAGTGTACCCACGTCACCTGGCCGCCCTGTCGAAAATTTCCGCGAAGTTCACAGGGGACGGGGTACTGACAGAGCGCGTGAACCCCAGGTAGCGTCCTGACCGGTTCACTCGCGTGGACTACACCAACCACCTTCCTACAACGGATCGTCCGGCACGTTCCTGCCGGTAGAAGGGGGCCCATTCACCATGGCCACTGTCACGTTCGACAAGGCGACCCGGATCTACCCGGGTTCCACCAAGCCCGCCGTCGACGGTCTCGACATCGCGATCGAGGACGGCGAGTTCCTCGTCCTGGTCGGCCCGTCGGGCTGCGGCAAGTCCACCTCGCTCCGGATGCTCGCGGGGCTCGAGGACGTCAACGGCGGCGCCATCCGCATCGGCGACCGCGACGTCACGCACCTGCCGCCCAAGGACCGGGACATCGCCATGGTGTTCCAGAACTACGCCCTGTACCCGCACATGACGGTCGCCGACAACATGGGCTTCGCGCTCAAGATCGCCGGCGTCAACAAGGCGGAGATCCGGCAGAAGGTCGAGGAGGCCGCGAAGATCCTCGACCTCACCGAGTACCTGGACCGCAAGCCGAAGGCCCTCTCCGGTGGTCAGCGCCAGCGTGTCGCCATGGGCCGCGCGATCGTCCGCGAGCCGCAGGTCTTCCTCATGGACGAGCCGCTGTCCAACCTGGACGCCAAGCTCCGCGTCTCCACCCGTACGCAGATCGCGTCCCTCCAGCGCCGGCTCGGCATCACCACCGTCTACGTCACCCACGACCAGGTCGAGGCCATGACGATGGGCGACCGGGTGGCCGTGCTGAAGGACGGTCTGCTCCAGCAGGTCGACTCGCCGCGCAACATGTACGACCGCCCGGCCAACCTCTTCGTCGCCGGCTTCATCGGCTCCCCGGCCATGAACCTGGTCGAGGTGCCGATCACCGACGGCGGCGTGAAGTTCGGCAACAGCGTGGTGCCGGTCAGCCGGGAGGCCCTGTCGGCCGCCGCGGACAAGGGCGACCGCACCGTCACGGTCGGCGTCCGCCCCGAGCACTTCGACGTGGTCGAGCTGGACGGCGGCACGGCCGCGTCCCTCTCCAAGGACAGCGCGGACGCCCCGGCGGGTCTCGCCGTCTCGGTGAACGTGGTCGAGGAGCTGGGCGCCGACGGTTACGTCTACGGCACCGCCGAGGTCGGCGGCGAGGTCAAGGACCTGGTCGTCCGTGTCAACGGCCGCCAGGTGCCGGAGAAGGGCGCCACGCTGCACGTCGTACCGCGGCCGGGTGAGATCCACGTGTTCTCGACGTCCACGGGCGAGCGACTCTCCGACTGACCAGCGGTTTCGCACGAAGTTGACGACAAGGGGCCCCGCGGAGCACCGCGGGGCCCCTTTCGTGCGCCTCGGCGCGGAGATATACCCCGGCACAGCGATCATTTCGGGCGGGCCGCGTCAACCCCTTACCCAGAAAGAGGCGCGAGTTCTTCCCCCGAAGGGGTGACTAAATGTCGCCAAATCATTACCGGGCGCTACCCTCACACGCGTGAAGCACTCCACCACCTCACAGACGCGACGCAGCCACCGGGGCCCTGCCCGCCGGGTCGGCCGCACCCTCGCCCTCGTCCTGCCCGTCGTCCTGGTGCTCTCCGGGACCCTCGCGGTCACCCGGGTCAACTGGACGGGAAGCCCCGCCAGCTCGGTGCTCACCGCCACCGACGTCTCCTCGGCGGAGGTCCCCCCGACGGAGGTGCACTCCGGGCCGGTCTCCCGCGCCCCCGAGGACGTCCTCCGCGACAAGCTGATGGACGAGCTCCAGGACGAGAACCCGGGGGTCGTGCTGACCCACCTCCAGCAGGCCGTCAACGGGCACCCCGCGCTGGCCCGGCACTGCTCCACCATCGCCCGCGCCCTCGGCCGGGCCGCCGTGCACATCTACGGCGCCACCCGCGCCCAGTCGTACGCCCGCCCGGTGTGCGACACCGCCTTCGCCTCCGGCGTGCTCGCCGCGCACAGCTGAGGGCCCCGGCCAAGACCCGGTTGGGAAGTCGGTTAACGGCTTCTTAAGGAGGCGCCGCCACCGGCCGGGCCGAGCGGGGCGCGACGTACAGTGCGGTCATGACCCATCCGAACGCCGCGTCGCGCCCCACCCAAGCCGTGATCCTGGCCGGGGGCCAGGGCTCCCGGCTGCGTCCGTACACCGACGACCGGCCCAAGCCGATGGTCGAGATCCCCGGCACGGGCACTCCGATCATCGGGCACCAGCTCGCCTGGCTCGCCGAGGAAGGCGTGACGGACGTGGTGGTCTCCTGCGGCCACCTCGCCGACGTCCTCCAGAAATGGCTGGACTCGGCCGACCTTCCCCTCTCCGTCCGCACGGTCGTGGAGACGGAGCCGCTCGGCCGCGGCGGCGGTCTCAAGTACGCCGCGGCGCACCTGCCGCACCCCGACCGGCCGTGGTACGCCACCAACGGCGACATCTGGACCCGCTTCTCGCTGCGGGACATGGCCGACTTCCACACCGAGCGGGACGCCGTCGCGACGCTCGCGCTGGCGCGTCCGCGGATTCCGTGGGGGGCGGTGCAGACCGACGGGTTCGGTCGCATCACCGACTTCATCGAGGCCCCGCAGTCGACGTTCGAGATCAACGCGGGCGTGTACGTCTTCTCCGCCGCGTTCGCCGGTCTGCTGCCCGAGCGGGGCGACCACGAACGGACCACCTTCCCCGGCCTGGCCCGAGAGCTGAAACTGGCCGGCTTCACCATCCCCCAGGGCTCCTACTGGCGCGCCATCGACACGGCGAAGGACCTGTCGGAAGCGGCAAAGGAACTGGCCTCCCTGGGCCGCTAGCCCCCCCCTACGCCCCACCCCCTCCCCCACACACCGCCCAGGCCCCCCTCCCCCGGGAGGCCGCTGCGGAGCCGGCCGCGCTTGGGCGGTGACCGCCCGGCGTGGGAATCCCCGGGGCCGCGCTCCCCAGGAGCACGGCCCCGCGCGCTGAAAGCCCCCTCCCGGTACCGCCACCGGGGGCGCCGCCCGGGCCAAGGAGCCTGCCGCCCCGGCGGTAGCCGCGCAGTGTCGGAATCGCCGGGCTCGCCGGCCCCGGGGCACACGGTCCCCGTCGCTGGAAGGGCGGCCCCCTGCCGCCATCGGCCGCCCTGGACTGCGGCCCGGGCCGGTGGCGCGGGGCACCCGGCGTCGTACCTCTGGTGCTGTCGCCACCTGTGTGGCCGGGTGCCGTCGGGTGGGCAGGAGTCGGCCGCCTCGGGCGGTAGCCCCACGGGGCCGGAGCGCGGCCCCGCGCACTGCCCGCCGTACCGCCGCCGGGGGCGCCGCTGCGGCCCGGGGCCCGGTGGCCGGCCGCCGACGTGCGCCCACCCGTCGCCATATCGCCCGGGGCGCCAAGAAGCCTGCCACACCGGGAGTGGCCGCCCGGGGGCCGGGCGCGCAGTCCCGGGCGTGGAAAGGGCCCCCGTACCTGAAGTGGTGCGGGGGCCCTTTGGGTGGGGTGGGGTTAGCCCAGGAGGCCGCCTACCAGGCCGGGTTGGCCGGACGAGGAGGCGCCGCCGGAGGGGCCGCCTGTGGTCGAGCCGGTGGTGCTGGTACCGCCCGTGGTGGTCGGGCCCGCCGTGGTGGCCGCCGGGGCGCCGCCGGTCGGGGCGGACCGGCGGGGCGGGATCTGGCCGGTGGTGCCCTGGGTCTGGCTGGGCGTGATGGTCGTACCACCCGTGGTGTGCGTCGCGCCCGGGGTCGTCGCCGCGCCGGAGGGGCTGGCGCCCGCCGTGGCGCCGACCGTGGGGGTGGCCGTCGGGGCCTTGCTGTGCCGCTGGCCGGGCCGCTGCGGGAGCGGGGAGCCGGGGAGGTTGTTGCGGGGGGCCTCGCCGGGGCCGGGGACCACGACGCGGCTGGAGTCGCGGACGGCGCCGCCGAGCAGCGAGCCGACCAGCAGGGTGAGGCCGACGGTGATGGCGGTGATGAGGGCGCCGCGGCGCAGCACGAAGCGGCGCAGCTCCCAGATGTCGGCGCGCGGACCGAGCCGGCGCCAGGCGCCCGCCGCGAGCCGGCCGTCCACCGAGTAGACCGGGGCACCGGCGATGATCAGCGGGGACCAGGCGGCCATGTAGATGATGTCGGGGGCGTCGTACGCGGGGACCGTCTTCCAGCTGACCGTCACGATCAGCGCGGCGGAGAGCAGGGCGCCGACGACCGCGGCCACCCGCTGCCAGCAGCCGAGGACGGTCAGGACGCCGACCACCACCTGGAGGAAGGCGATGAGCAGTCCGACGCCGACCGGGTGGTGCAGGGCGGTCTGGCGCAGCGGTTCGGCGACGTCCCAGGGGTGCAGGGTGTTGAGCCACGTGACCATGGAGCCGCGCTTGCCGCCGTCGAAGTAGACGGGGTCGCACAGCTTGCCCATGCCGGCGTAGATGGAGATGAAGCCGAGGAAGATGCGCAGCGGGAGCAGGACGACGCCGAGGTTCATCCGGCGGCCGGGGTAGTACGCGTGCCGGGCCGGGTCGTCGCCCTGGCGGCGGAGGGGACGCGGGTCGGCGTAGTCGTCGTATCCGGCGTCCGCGTACCCGTCGTCCGCGTAGCCGGCGTCCGCGGCGTCCGTGCCTGCGCCCGCGGGGTCGTCGTAGGCGCTGGTCACCGTGCGCATGTGCGGCAGCAGGCGGGTGCCCTCGGCCTCGGCGGGGGTGCGCTGGTGGCCTACGACGGGGGTCTCGACGGTCTGGTCGAGCGCGTCGTAGGTGTCGGCGTACCCGGCCGGGACGCGCGGGATGACCTGGGTGGCGCCCGGCTCGGCGTCCTCGGCGTGGCGGACGCTGCTGCCCCGCACCGCCTGGAGGAGCCGGTGCGCGCCGGTGTCGTCCGGGGCGGACTTGCCGCTCCACACGACGGGACGGCGGCGGCCGCCGGCGCCCGCCACGCCCGCCGTACCGGCGACGGGCGTCCGGGCGGTGTTCTGGGCGGCGCTCAGATGCCGGGCGATCCGCGGGGATTGGGGCCGCTTCGCCGATCCGCCCAGCTGCACGCGGAAGCTGGCGTGATTGACGATGATCTGCGCCGGATCGCTCGGCACCTTCACCATGCTCAGCGCGGGAGCGTCATCGGGCCCGGAAGCGAATCCGGAGCGGAATCCCGAGGAGCGGTCCCCCGTGGGTGTGCGGGGTGTTCTGGTGTCCACACTCATCTAACCGAGTGACGTGGAGTTAGGACACTGCTTTGACCGCCCGGATGTGTCCGGACCCCGTCAAAGCACCGTCGAACACCCCATGGACACCGGAATTACCCCGCACGGGTGAAATTCCGGACAGGTGTTCAGCTCCGCCTGCGCGCCGCTTCGTACAGCACGATGCCCGCGGCCACACCGGCGTTCAGCGACTCGGCGCCGCCCGGCATCGGGATGCGGACCCGGATGTCGCAGGTCTCGCCGACCAGCCGGGACAGGCCCTTGCCCTCGCTGCCGACCACGATGACGACCGGGCCCTGGAGCGCGTCCAGCTCGCCGAGTTCGGCCTCGCCGTCCGCCGCCAGGCCGACGACCGTGAGACCGGCCTTCTTGTACGCCTCCAGCGCCCGGGTGAGGTTGGTGGCGCGGGCGACCGGCGTGCGGGCGGCCGTACCGGCGGAGGTCTTCCAGGCGCCGGCGGTCATCCCGGCCGAACGGCGCTCGGGCACGACCACGCCGTGCCCGCCGAAGGCGGAGACCGAACGGACGACGGCGCCGAGGTTGCGCGGGTCGGTGACCCCGTCGAGGGCGACGACCAGCGGGTCCGCGCCCTCGTCGGCCGCCGCGTCGAGCAGGTCCTCGGGGTGCGCGTACTCGTACGGCGGGACCTGGAGGACCAAGCCCTGGTGGTTGAGGCCGTTCGTCATCCGGTCCAGCTCGGGACGCGGGGCCTCCATGAGGTTGATGCCGCCGCGCTCGGCGGCCAGCTGGAGGGCCTCGCGGACCCGCTCGTCGTTGTCGATGAACTGCTGGACGTAGAGGGTGGAGGCGGGCACCCCCTCGCGCAGCGCCTCGACGACCGGGTTGCGGCCGACGACCAGCTCGGAGGCGGACTTGCCGCCGCGGCCGCGGGGCGCGGGGCGCCGTACCGTCTGCTTGGCCTTGGCGTTGGCGATGCGGTTCTTCTTGTGGCCCTTGCGCATCTCGGCGGGCGGGGTGGGGCCCTTGCCCTCCAGGCCCTTGCGCCGCTGGCCGCCGCTGCCGACCTGCGCGCCCTTCTTGCCGGACATGCGGCGGTTGTTGGTGGCCATGACCTACCTGTTCTCTACGGAAGTGTGTGCGTACGTCTATGCAGTGTGCCGCCCGGAGGGCCGGGCGGCACAATCGATCTTCTGATCGGGGGCGGAGTCAGCGGGACCCGAGGGTCCAGCGCGGCCCCTGCGGGCTGTCCTCGATGACCAGGCCGGCCTGACCGAGCTGGTCGCGGATGGCGTCGGCGGTCGCCCAGTCCTTGCGGGCCCGGGCGGACTCGCGCTGCTCCAGGACGAGCCGGACCAGGCTGTCGACCACGCCGTGCAGGTCCTCGCTCTGCTCCGCCTCCCCGGCCCACTGCTCGTCCAGCGGGTCCAGGCCGAGGACGGCGAGCATGGCCCGCACCTCGGCCATGCGGGCGACGGCGGCTTCCTTGTCGTCGGCGGCCAGCGCGGCGTTGCCCTGCCGGACCGTGGTGTGCACGACGGCGAGGGCCTGCGGGACGCCCAGGTCGTCGTCCATCGCCTCGGCGAAGGCGGGCGGGACCTCGGCCGCCGGCTCGACGGTCTTCCCGGCCAGCTCGGTGACGCGCTGGAGGAAGCCCTCGATCCGGCCGAACGCGGCCTCGGCCTCGCGCAGCGACTCCTCGCTGTACTCGATCATCGAGCGGTAGTGCGGGGTGCCGAGGTAGTAGCGCAGCACGATCGGGCGCCACCGCTTGACCATCTCGGAGACCAGCACGCTGTTGCCGAGCGACTTGGACATCTTGTCGCCGGCGATGGTCACCCAGGCGTTGTGCAGCCAGTACCGGGCGAACTCGTCGCCGTACGCCTTGGCCTGGGCGATCTCGTTCTCGTGGTGCGGGAAGATCAGGTCGATGCCGCCGCCGTGGATGTCGAAGGCGGAGCCGAGGTACTTGTGCGCCATCGCCGAGCACTCCAGGTGCCAGCCGGGGCGGCCGGGGCCCCACGGGGTGGGCCAGGTCGGCTCGCCCGGCTTGGCGGACTTCCACAGGGCGAAGTCGCGCGGGTCCCGCTTGCCGGTCTCGCCCTCGCCGGACGGCTGGCGCAGGTTGTCCAGCTCCTGCCGGGACAGCTCCAGGTAGCCCGGGAAGGACCGCACGTCGAAGTAGACGTTGCCGTCGGCGGCGTAGGCGTGGCCGCGGTCGATGAGCTTCTGCATCATCTCGACCATCTCGGTCACATGGCCGGTGGCACGCGGCTCGTAGGTCGGCGGGAGGCAACCGAGCACGGTGTAGCCGTCGTTGAAGGCGCGCTCGTTCTCGTACCCGATCGACCACCACGGGCGGCCCTGTTCCTGGGCCTTCGCGATGATCTTGTCGTCGATGTCCGTCACGTTCCGGATGAACGTCACGTCGTAGCCGCGGTACGCGAACCAGCGGCGCAGGATGTCGAAGTTCAGGCCCGAGCGGATGTGCCCGATGTGGGGTGCCGCCTGCACGGTGGCGCCACACAGGTAGATCGAGACACAACCCGGCGTGAGCGGGGTGAAGTCACGGATCTGCCGGGCGCTGGTGTCGTACAGGCGAATAGTCACGACTCCAGAGTAGTGGGCGCGGGCGAGTGCCATGTGCCGACTGCCGAGGATTGCCGCCGCGCCCCGCCGCCGGTCCCGGCCGGCCGCCGCTCACAGCATTCCGGCGCCCTTCGCTCACAGCATTCCGAGGACCTTCGCTCACAGCATTCCGACGACCTTCCGCGGCGTGATCCGTACGACCACCCGCTGGGCGTCGTTCGCGGCGGCGGGGTTGAACTCGCGGTACTTCTTGCCGGTGTACTTCTCGCTCAGGGTGTCGATCAGTTCGGGACCGCCGTCGGTGGTCATCTCGGCGGTGCCGCGGATCTCGGCGTACGCGTAGGGCTGGTCGGGCTTCATGACGACCACGGTCACCCGGGGGTCCCGCTGGAGGTTCTTGTACTTGCGGCGGTCGACCGTGGTGGAGAAGAGGACGTGGTCGCCGTCGCGCTGCACCCAGACCGGGGACATCTGCGGGCTGCCGTCGGGCTGGACGGTGCCGACGACGATGAACACCTTCTCGTCGAGCACGCTCTTGAGGTCGTCGGAGAGGGCGGCGGTCATGGGGTACCTCCGGAGAGCGAGGGGCCGGCGGTCACTCGGCCGACATGCGGGGTGACTCTCCGTTCACCCTCGCACGCCCACGACCCACCCGCATCAGGGATCGCCCGGACATCACCCTGGCGGGTACGGCGCCCCACCCTGAGTCGGTACGACGCCACACCCTGAGTGAATACGGCCCCACACCCTCAATGCGTACGCACCACGAGGGCCGTCGCCACCGCCATGAGCCCTTCCTCCCGGCCGGGGAAGCCGAGCCCGTCCGTGGTCGCGCCGGAGACCGACACGGGCGCGCCGGCCGCCTCGGAGAGGATCTTCTGGGCCTCGTCCCGGCGCTTGCCGATCTTCGGGCGGGGGCCGATCACCTGGACGGCGACATTGCCGATGGTGAAGCCGGCCTCGCGGACGATCCGAGCGGCCTCGGTGAGGAGGGTGACGCCGGAGGCGCCGGACCACTCGGGGCGGCCGGTGCCGAAGTGCTGCCCGAGATCACCGAGGCCGGCGGCGGAGAAGAGGGCGTTGCAGGCGGCGTGCGCGACCACGTCGGCGTCGGAGTGGCCGGCCAGCCCGGTGCCCTCGCCCTCCCACTTCAGGCCCGCGCACCACAGCTCGCGGCCCTCCTCGAAGGCGTGGATGTCGGTGCCGATGCCGACCTGCGGGAGGGGGAAGGCCTGCGGCAGGGGGGATTCCTGCGGGCGGGGGGAAGTCTGCGGCACAAAGGAGGCCTGCTCAGAAGCCATCGTTGAGCCTCCTGCGGGCCAGGACCGCCTCGGCGAGGACCAGGTCGAGGGGGCGGGTGACCTTGAAGGCCTCCTCGTGGCCGGGGACGGCGACGACCGTCAGGCCCAGCTGCTCGACCATGCTCGCGTCGTCGGTGACGTTCTCGGTGACCGTCTCGTGGGCGCGGAGCAGGGTCGCGCGGTCGAAGCCCTGGGGCGTCTGGACCGCGCGCAGCCGGGCCCGCGCGGGGGTCGACAGGACGGGCTCGGGGTCGCCGGGCACGGCCGCGGGCTCGACCTCCTTCACCGTGTCGGCCAGCGGCAGCGCGGGGACCACCGCGGGGGCGCCGTCGCGTACCGCCTCGATGACCCCGTCGACGGTGTCGACGGGGACGAGCGGGCGGGCCGCGTCGTGCACGAGGACGATGCCGTACTCGGGGGGCAGGGCGTCGAGGCCCAGCCGGACCGACTCCTGGCGGGACTCGCCGCCGGGCACCACGAGAAAGTCCGTCCGCTCGGGCAGCGCATGCAGGTCGAGGAGCGACTTGACCTCGGCGGCGCCGTCCGGCGGGGCCACGACGATCACCAGGGAGACATGGCGGGAGGCGGCGAGCGCGCGCACCGCGTGGATGAGCATCGGCGTGCCGCCCAGCGCGCGGAGCGCCTTGGGGGCGCCCGGACCGAGGCGTACACCCCGGCCGGCGGCGGGAATCACGGCGGCGACGGGGGTCGGCGCGGGCGAGGGGCGCGATTCGTCAGACATCGGTTCCTGTCAGGTTTGTGTGCTCGACCTAGGTGGGTATGGCCTGAGGAGTGCCGGGCGCGACGCCTTGACCGGACCCTTTCCGTGACCCTGGTCGAGCCATCCGCCCGGGCCCGGCACCTCAAGTATCGGGGGCTCTCACAGGCGCGGGCTCACCGACTGGGGACACTGCGGGTATGAAGATGCCGCAGCGCCCGGCGACAGTTCAGTGTCATCGGGCACCGCGGCATTTCAGTGTGCTGGGCGTGCCGGAAGCGAGGGTTCGCTGCCGTCGCGCGTCAGGAGGCGAGCACCTCGTCGAGCAGGGCCTCGGCCTTGTCCTCGTTCGTGTTCTCCGCGAGCGCCAGCTCGCTCACCAGGATCTGGCGTGCCTTGGCGAGCATGCGCTTCTCACCGGCGGACAGTCCGCGCTCGCGCTCGCGACGCCACAGGTCGCGCACGACCTCGGCGACCTTGATGACATCGCCGGAGGCGAGCTTCTCCAGGTTTGCCTTGTAGCGACGGGACCAGTTCGTGGGCTCCTCCGCGTACGGCGCGCGCAGCACCTCGAAGACCCGGTCCAGCCCGTCCTGACCGACCACATCACGCACGCCGACGAACTCCGCATTGTCCGCTGGCACACGCACCGTGAGGTCACCCTGGGCGACCTTCAGCACCAAGTAGGTCTTGTCCACGCCTTTGATCTGGCGAGTTTCGATGGCCTCGATCAGCGCGGCCCCGTGATGGGGATAGACCACGGTGTCGCCAACCTTGAACGTCATGTGACAGGTACCCCTTCCGTGGCTATCCAGGGTAACACGGATACGGCGTCTTCTGAATGGCGTTTTCGCAGGTCAGGGCATATCTCGGGGCTTGACAACAGTAACCGGAACGTGCTGCGAGGGGCCTGCGGAAGCGGGTATTCGCAGGTCGGAGGGGCTCTTCGCGCGGGACGAAACGGGTACGTTACACACTCCGCGAGCCCGTTCCAAGTGGCGGAACATCCCGTTTTGTCCGGTTCCAAGCGTGCGAGTTCCGCTACTCCGTTCGGTGACCTCCGGCCGATGTGAGTCGATTCCAAAATTGATCAACGCGCCCCGGAAGGGGTCCCGGGGACGCATCGGGTGATCAATTTCGGGGAGGAGATCCGGGCCGACATCAGGCGGTCGCGCATTCCTTCACGGAACATTTGCGAGCGGTTATGTGAATGACGGACGAGCGCTCGGCAAAGTGACTGATGAGTCACTTGTGACGGGAGTGACTGCCGGGACTGAGGACGGGAGAACGGGAACGTCGTACCCCCAGCCGGAGGGAACCGCGGGCCAGGGGGAGGGTCGGGTGCGGACGCTCAGGAACGGCTCGGTAACCTAAGGCCGCTGACAGACACTTAGGGCGGCTTTATAAGGAAGGCCGCCCCTGCGTTCAAGGAGTTGCCGCCGCCGTGAGCAGCAGCCTTCGACGCGGCGCCCTCGCCGCCTCCGCCATCGCCTTCTCGATCGCCTCGCTCGCCGCCTGCGGCGCCGGAAACGACTCCCAGACGCTGGAGGTCAAGCCGAACAGCGCGGCGACCAGCGTCGGTGACATCAAGATCCAGAACGCCACCGTCATCACCCAGCCCGACCTGAAGTCGACCGGTCCGGCCGTGGTCTCCGCGACGCTGTTCAACACCGGCGCCAAGGACCAGACCCTCCAGTCGATCGCCATCCCGGGCAGCAACGAGACCGTCAAGCTGACCCCGGCCAAGGGCAAGGACCTGACCGTCCCGGCGCACGGCTCGCTGATCCTCGGCGGCCAGGGCAACGCCTCCGCGGAGATCCCGAACGGCCGCGCGTCCGTGACGGACGGCAACGCCCAGAAGGTCACCTTCACCTTCAGCACGACCGGTGCCGTGAGCCTGCGCGCCTATGTGGTGCCGGCCACCGAGTACTTCGACAAGTGGGGCCCGAGCCAGATCCCGTCCGCCTCGCCGACCGCCTCCGCGGCCCCGGGCTCCACCCCGTCGGGCAGCGGCAAGCCCGCCAAGAACGGCAAGAACGGCAAGGCCACCCCGTCGGCGGGCGCGAGCGCCTCCACGGGCACCGGCGCCGCGGCCACCCCGAGCGACTCCGCGTCCCAGTCGGCGGCCGGCCGGTAGGCAGCGGCAGGCGGTCGTACGTACGCACACACGCACAACGAGGAGGGCGGCATCCCCAGCCGGGGGTGCCGCCCTCCTCGTACGCCTACTGCTCTCTACTGCTCTTTACGGCTCGAACTTGTAGCCCAGGCCGCGGACCGTCACCAGGTACCTCGGCGCCCCCGGGTCCGGCTCGATCTTGGCGCGGAGGCGCTTGACGTGGACGTCGAGCGTCTTGGTGTCGCCCACGTAGTCGGCGCCCCACACCCGGTCGATGAGCTGCATCCGGGTCAGCACCCGGCCGGCGTTGCGCAGCAGCATCTCCAGCAGGTCGAACTCCTTCAGGGGGAGGTCGACCTTGGCGCCCGCCACCGTCACCACATGGCGGTCGACGTCCATCCGGACCGGGCCCGCCTCCAGCGCGGCCGGGGTGACCTCCTCCGGCTCGCCGCGGCGGCGCAGCACGGCACGGATACGGGCCACCAGCTCACGGGAGGAGAAGGGCTTGGTGACGTAGTCGTCGGCTCCTATCTCCAGGCCGACGACCTTGTCGATCTCGCTGTCCTTGGCCGTCACCATGATCACGGGGACGTTGGAGCGGCCGCGCAGCTGCCGGCACACCTCCGTGCCGGGCAGCCCCGGCAGCATCAGGTCGAGGAGGACGAGGTCGGCGCCGTTGCGCTCGAACTCGTCGAGTCCGTCGGGGCCGGTCGCGGCCACGGCGACCTCGAAGCCCTCCTTGCGCAGCATGTACGACAGGGCGTCGGAGAAGGACTCCTCGTCCTCGACGACGAGCACTCGGGTCACGGAAGGACCTCCGGGGCGGGAAGCGGTTCGTACGGGGATGGATCGGTGCCCGCCTCGTCATCGAGGTCGGGGTGCTGCTGGGCGCGGTCGCGGGCCGCGGCCGCCTCCGGCAGCCGAAGCGTGAAGGTGGAGCCCTGGCCCTCCGCGCTCCAGACCGTGACCTCCCCGCCGTGCGAGGCGACCACGTGCTTGACGATGGCGAGCCCCAGGCCGGTGCCGCCGGTGGCCCGGGAGCGGGCCGGGTCGACGCGGTAGAAGCGCTCGAAGATGCGCTCCTTGTCCTTGTCGGAGATGCCGATGCCCTGGTCGGTCACGGCGATCTCGATCAGGTCGCCGCCGGGCGCGGCCACCCTGCGGGCGGCGATGCCGACGCGGGTGCGGGCCGGGGAGTAGTTGACGGCGTTCTCGACCAGGTTGCCGAGGGCGGCGGCCAGCTGGCCGCGGTTGCCCCAGACGCGCAGGTCGGCCGTGCCGCCGGCGGCCATGGTGATCTGCTTGGCGCCCGCCTGGTGGCGGCAGCGGTCCATCGCCTCGGCGACCAGCTCGTCCACGCCGACGGGCTCGGCGTCCTCCAGCGGGTCGTCGTTCTGCACCCGGGAGAGGTCGATCAACTCCTGGACCAGGTTGGTCAGCCGGGTCGCCTCGATCTGCATCCGGCCCGCGAAGCGCTGTACGGCCTCGGGGTCGTCGGAGGCGTCCATCACGGCCTCGGAGAGCAGGGAGAGCGCGCCCACCGGGGTCTTCAGCTCATGGCTGACGTTGGCCACGAAGTCGCGGCGCACCGCCTCGATCCGGCGGGCCTCCGTCAGGTCCTCGACCAGCAGCAGGACCAGGCGGGAGCCGAGCGGGGCCACGCGCGCGGAGACCGCGAGGGCCTCGCCGCGCCCGGTGCCGCGCCGGGGCAGATCCAGTTCGACCTGGCGTATCTCGCCGTCTCTGCGGGTGTCGCGGGCCATCTGGAGCATCGGCTCCACCGAGAGCTTGCCGCCGCGGACCAGCCCGAGGGCGTAGGCGGCGGAGCTGGCCTTGACGACGGCGTCGGCCTCGTCGAGCACGACGGCGGAGGAGCGGAGCACGGACAGCACGGTGTCCACGCCGGGCGGGAGTACGGGGTCAGTGTGCAAGGAAGTCCTGGTCGGTCGCTTCTGGTCGCGTTCGCTCCAGCGGAACGCCAGCATGGCGATGACACCGGTCAGTACCCCGGCGATCGCTGCCGCTGCGGCGACCGCCGCGTTCACGTCCATGCCTCCAGGTTAGGCATGGCGTACGACATGACCACAGCCGTCGCAGTGCGACCTCGAACACTCGTCGCCCAGAGTTCACCTGGGGGCCGGTCCTGGTTCATTCGGGGTGGCGGAAACGGACGCGTACGGGGCAGAACGTGGGAGCGTTGGGAAAGGTGGGGACCGTCGGGGGTCACCCGGAACCCCTGAGCACACGTACGAGAGGGAAAGCCTGATGCGGGACGCGTACCACGAGGAACTGGACTCGATCGGCGACAGCCTGGTGGAGATGGCCCGGCTGGTCGGGTCGGCGATCGGGCGCGCCACGACCGCCATTCTCGACGCCGACCTGAAGCTGGCCGAGAGCGTGATCGAGGCGGACCAGAAGGTCGACGAGCTCCAGCACGAGCTGGAGGCCCGGGCGATAGCCCTGCTGGCGCGGCAGCAGCCCGTGGCGACGGACCTGCGGATCGTCGTCACCTCCCTGCGCATGTCGGCCGACCTGGAGCGGGCCGGCGACCTCGCCCAGCACGTGGCGAAGCTGGCCCGGCTGCGCTTCCCGCAGCGCACCATCCCGCACGACCTGCACGCCACCATCCTGGAGATGGGCCAGCTCGCGCAGCGCCTGATGGCGAAGGCGGCCGAGGTGATCGTCACGAAGGACGTCGACCTCGCGCTCCAGCTGGAGCAGGACGACGACGAGATGGACCTGCTGCACCGCACCCTCTTCCAGCACCTGATCGACGAGCGCTGGAAGCACGGCATCGAGACGGCCGTCGACGTCACGCTGCTCGGCCGCTACTACGAGCGGTACGCCGACCACGCCGTGGCCGTCGCCAAGCGCGTCGTCTACCTGGTCACCGGTGAGCACGCGGACGAGCTCCAGCAGGACACCATCCAGCCGGTGGCGGGCCCCGAGGGGGCGTGAGCCCGGGCCGGGTGCGGTCCGGCGGGGTGCGGTCCGGCCGGTGCCGGTCTGGTGGGATGCGGCTCGGTGGAGTGCGGTCCGGCCGGTGCCGGTCTGGTGGGATGCGGCTCGGTGGAGTGCGGTCCGGCCGGGTGCGGTCCGGCGGCGGGCGGGGGCGCGGGGGCGCGGGGGCGCCTCCGTGCGCCGTTGATGCGCCCGGCGGAACGGGCATGCAATGGGCGAGGGCATCCCTGCCCCAGCGTCTAGGAGGGACCCATGGCCGAATCCCCCAGCACCACGCCCGATCCCACGCAGGAGCGCGACACCGAGCAGCCCGCCGAGATCAGGAGCCTGCCGCTGTTCGGCGCGTGCGGCTGCGGCTCCGGATGCGGCTGCGGGTGCCAGTCGGGCAGCCCCTGCCAGTGCGGCTGAGCACGGTCGACTGGGGCCGGTGTGGATCGGGCGTGAACTCGATTCACACCGGCCTTCTCTGGTGTCAGGGGCCCTGTGGGTGTCCGTGCGATCCGGCGCGCCGGTGCAGATCCGCCAGCGCCTCCTGGACCGTGGTCTCCCGGTACCAGTCCAGCCACGCCCCGGCCTCCCGGGCGACGGTGTCCAGCGCGCCGAGTTCCGCCTCGGTGTAGATGTGCCCCGGCTGGTGGTGATGGGTGGAGAAGGCGCCCTGCGGCCGGCCGGCGGGGCCCGGAATGGGCGTGCACTGGAGCGAGCGGCTGTGCGCGGCGAGCATGACGGCGCGGCTGGGCTCGTCGTAGACCGGCGCGGTGGCGACGTCCTCGATGACGACCCGTTGCCTCTTGCGCGCGGCCTGGCCGCAGGCCGTACCGGTGTCGTCGATCACCGCGAAGAAGCGCACGAAGTCGGCGGGGAAACCGCAGTGGGACTCCAGCCGCAGGGTGTTGTCACCGGCGTCGATGAGCTGGACGTTCGCCATGTCGGTGTGGGCGATGGCGCAGGCGGCGTCCCGCAGCGCGGCGAGAAAGCGGGAAAGCGGAGGCACGGACTCGGGCGTGGGCGCATGCGCCGGTGCCGGTGCCGACCGGCTGGGCGTGAGGAAGCCGACCGCGGGTGGGTCGCTCCGCCGGCCGTCGGGGAACCACGGCTCGCCGGGGCGCGGCGGCGGTGCGTGTACGAGGGCCACCGCCAGCCCCGCCGGTGCGAGCCCGTGCGCCCGGCCGACCGCGTGCAGCAGCGCGTCCGCCGCCTGCGCGTCCGGCAGGCCGTACCGCTCCATGAGCAGCCCCTGCGCTCGGGCGACGAGGGCCCGGGCGGCCAGGGTGTGCCGCAGCTCCAGGGCGCGCGGCCGCAGCTGCGGACCGAGCGCCACCGGCCCCGCGGCGGCGGCCGCCCCGATGACCGCGCCGAGGGCGTCCGGGACGGTCGGGTACAGCTCGGGCCCGGCGGCATCGAGCGGCCGGGTCCGGTCGAGTACGGCCGTGACGCCGGCGGTGCAGCCGGCCAGGAACAGCCGCCGGCCGGGCGGGGCGGCGAAGCGGTGCAGCAGGGCGGCGCCCGCCGGGGACAGCCGGCGCAGGCCGCTCAGATCCAGGACCAGCTGGGTGGGGCCGGTGGCGGAGAGTGCCGCGTCCAGTTCGGCACCGGCGTCGTCGTCGCCGCACAGGGCGAGCACGGTCAGCCGTCCCGTCGGCAGGCCCGGAAGGGCCAGATCCACCAGGGTCCGGCAGGTGAAGTACGGCATGGCGGGCCCCCTGCCTGTGAGTCCCGGGCATCATCGGGTCCCCGGGGCGGCCCACTCGTCAGCGTAGCCGCGGGACGTTCACCAGGAAGTGGGCCGTCAGGCCCCTGCCCCGGCCAGCAGGTCCCTCGGGCTCAGTGTGCGGTCGACCAGGGTGCGGGCGATGTCCACCACGCGCCGGTGGTGGCGGTCGGCGTAGGTGGTCAGGGCGGTTCGGGCGGCGGGCAGGGTGAGGTCGCCGGCCGCGGCGAGCATGCCGGTGGCCACGTCGACGGCCGCCTTGGCGGCGAGGGCCGCCTGCACCCGGGTGGCGACGTCGGTGGCGCGCAGCGGTCGGGGGGTCCAGTTGACCAGGCCACGGACGTCACGTCGGCGAGTGCCTGGCCCAGCTCCAGGTCCAGCGGGGGCAGGCCGCCGGGCGTGCGGAGCAGGAGGTTCACCGCGCCGATGGGCTGACCGTGGACGCGCAGCGGCAGGGCGTGCAGGGAGCGGTAGCCCTGGCGCAGGGCGAACGGGGCGACCTGGGGCCACCGGTCACGGCTGTCCGCCAGCGCCGGGGCGTCGATGCGCCGGCCCTCGTGGAAGCAGTCCAGGCAGGGGCCCTCGTCGGCCTGGAGCTGGAAGAGCTCCAGGAGGGCGGCCTCCTCCTCGGTGACGGCCAGCGGGCGCAGGCCGCCCCGGGCGGAGAGCACCATCATGCCGGCGGCGTCGGCACCGGTCAGCTCGATGCAGTGCCGTGCCAGCCGTTCGCCCAGCACGACCGGGTCGACGTCGTCGGCCAGGAAGTCGGCCAGCCCGACGAGTGCTTCGGCGAGCTGCTGTTCACGGATCATCACCGTGCACCGTCCCTTCCCTCGTCACCGCGGTCGTCGTCGGGGCCCTGCGGGCCGTCGTCCGGATCCCGCACCCCGCCCACGGCGGATCCTCCACCGCTCCCCTGCGCACCCGTGTCCGCGCCCCCGCCCTCGCCGCCCGGGCCCAGCGGCTCCGGTTGGAAGCGGAGTCTGCGGGCGAGGACGTCCCGGGCCACCTGGCTGACCGTGCGGCTCTCGGCGTACGCATGGGCCCGCAGCAGGTCCAGCGCCTGCTCGGGGTCCACGTCGAGCTGCACCATCACCATCCCGACCGCCTGGTAGACCTCGGTGTGGTCGGCCTCGGAGGCGGCCACCCAGGTGGCCACACCGTCGTCCGTCGCCTCCGCCGCGAGATCGGGGGTGGCGGTCTGGAGGCCCATCAGCGCGTAGGTGACCGCGTCCCGCACCCACGCCGCGATCCGCAGGTCCGACTCGCCCAGGCCGCCCACCCGGTGGCTGTACAGGTCGAGGGTGCCGATGGCCGCGCCGCTGACACCGAGCGGCAGGGAGAACACGGCGCGTACGCCGAGGCCCACGGCCTCCTGCGCGAAGATCGGCCAGCGGCCGGCGTCGGGGCCGTCGGTGAGGTCGGCGGCGAGGACCGGGGCACCCTGGTCGAGCGCGCTCTGGCAGGGGCCGTCGCCGATGGTGTACTGAAGCTCGGCCAGCCGCGCGGCGGTCCCGTCGCTGGCGCACCAGGTGAGTCGTACGCCCTTGCCGCCCGAGATCGACACGGAGGCGCCGGTGACGGGCAGCAGCCGTACGCATGCCGAGCACAGCGCGCCCGGGACCTGCTCCGGACCCACGGCTCCGCGGGCCGCGGCGGCCAGCGTCTCGGTGACCCGCAGCCGCGCCCGGGCGTCGGACGGCCCAGCGCCTCCGGCCTGCGACTCGGGCTCCTCCGGCGGCATGGTCAACACCCCCGTCGTGACGCGCTCTCAGCAGACATGATCCATCAGTATCGGCCCCGGGGACGGGATTCCGGGCCGCTGGCCTGCCGGGCAACCGACGGGTTCCCCGGCCACACAGAACGGGTTCCCTGGCTGCGCCGATCGGCACACCGGGGCTCCCTTCACCTTTCAACCGATCACGGGGTGGCGGTCCGGGTGTCGCGGCTGGTCCCGAGTTGCTCACACAGTCCAGGACTGACCGGGGCCGTCCAACCAGGCCCGCTGCCCCTCGGCCGTGATCGCGAGCCCGAACCGCTCCACTGCGGGTCGCCCTCGCTCCACCCACCACGCATACGCCGCCTCCACCTCGTCCCAGAGGCGGCGGGGACCGTACTGCCAGACGATGTACCGGTCGGTGCCGCGAACGCCGTCCCAGTCGACGGCGGCCCAGGAAGTGGCATCCGTGGTCGCCAGCCACAGGCGAACCGCGACGCCCGGCACCTCCGGCCGCTCGTGCCAGGCATGCCATACGTCCGGCAGCCGCAGACCGACGGCGAACTGCGCTGCGGTGTCCTGCCCCGCGACGAGCGACGGGTCCAGTCCCGACCTCGACTCGACCGGCTGGTGTTCGTCCCGCACCACGTCGCGGTAGATCCGCAGGTCCGTGCGCTGTCCGCGCATCAGCATGAAAGCGGAGTGTGGTGCGAAGCGGCCAGAGGCGCTCCCATCGCCGCCCACGTGCAGGCGCAGCAGCCCGTAGCAGAGCCACGGCGTTTCCCACGGGGTGAGGACGAGCCCGCCGGGCCGGGTCTGCTCCACCCATGCGTAGGGCAGTCGGCGCACGGAGCACGTGGCGATGACCCTGTCGTACGGTGCCGACGGCAGGAAGCCGCCCGCGCCGTCCGCGGCTGCCACCTCCGGCTGGAGACCGAGGGCCCTCAGCGCACGTGCCGCAGCCACGGTCAGCGTCGGGTCCACATCCACGGTCGTCACGTTCTCCTCCCCGGCCAGGGCAGCGAGGAGACCGGCGTTCCAGCCCGTACCGGTGCCGATCTCCAAGACCCTGTGCGTGGGATGCAGATCGAGCATCCGCAGCATGCGAAACACGATCGACGGGGCCGACGCGGACGATGACGGCCACACCTCCCCGCCTTCGGGGACCCGGCCGTCGTTGACCTGGGTGACGACCGGAGCGTCGGCGTAGGCGGCCGCCAGCCAGCGCGTGGGATCCAGCGCACGGTCACAGGGCCTCCACTCGCCTTCGCCGTCCAGCCACACCAAGCCGGGCAGAAACGTGTGTCGCGGGGCGCGCCAAAAGGCTGCCTCCAGCTCGGCGCCAAGGGGGCCGAGTCCTTCCGAAACGGCGAGGAGCAGGCCACGGGCAGCGGCCTGCTCCTCGGTGCTCATGGCGCACATGCCGAAGGTCAGCCCTTCTTGTGCTTCGGGTCGGGCTTCGGCTGGCTGGTGTCCGAGGACGGCTTCGACGTCCCCGGGTCCTTGCCGCCGGCGTGCTTGCCGTCGCCGCCAGATCCGCCCTTGCCGGTTCCCCATCCCATTGCGGTCCTCCTTGTCGTCATGTCCAGTTGGTGGTGCGGAAGTTCTCAGATCGCGTCTTGCTGCTGATCAGGTACGGCTGAGAGTCCGGTCCGCCGGCCGTGGACCGGACGGCTTCGGAGGTTCCGGCGGCGGCGGTTGAGGCTGTTTTCCCATGAGGTGGGGTCCCTTCCTTCGGTCGTACCCGGCCGGGACGCGGTGGTGTGAACGAGCAGCGTCCCGGCCGGGCGCTTGAAGACGCCGGATCGGTGATGACCCGGCCCAGCCACGGTGGAAGTTGTGGGGGGTACGCGGTCGTCGCGGTCGTCGCCTACAGCCCTCGCGCGGCCAGCAGGCGGCGAAGCCCTTCGAGCTGGCGCCTCAGCAGGGACGGACGTCGTACGGCACGGCTCAGGGGACCGTGGCCATCTGTCACATAGACGGCCCGGGTGATGCCCGCGCGGTCGACGGCAACGGAGCCGGACGCGGACCTCCGAAGCAGGGCAGCACGCAGCGACATACGGATCTCCGGGGGTAGACGGGGACATGGCGGCCCCGAGGCCTGCAGGGGGGAGCAGGGCAGGGCTGCCGCGGTCAGCAGTGCAGGTCTCGACCGGAATCGCCCGGTGATCCGCCAGCCCGAGGTGCTGTGTCCAACACGCTAGGAGCACAGCCGAGTTGGGCTCCAGACGATTGCACGGACTTCTACGTCTTCACCCCAGAGCGCCAACGGCGTCTTTGATCAGTTGACGGGCTTTCGCGCCATGCACAGCGATGCCGCCCAGTTCGGTGAATGCACGCCCGTACATGGCGATCTCGCTGGGCTGCGTGATGGTCAGGTAGCCGGAGACCAGTTCAACGCTGACCTGCGCCATGTCGTAGATCCAGAATCCTTCGACCGGCCACGCCTTCTCCCGTACCGGCTGCATGGGGACGATGCCGATGCTGATGTTGGGGCGACGGTCGGTGGTCAGCAGATGTTCGAGCTGTTCGCGCATGACATCCGGTCCTCCGAGACCGTTGCGCAGCACACTCTCCTCGATCAGGAAGGCGAACCGGTGGTTCCCTTCGACGAGGACGTGCTGACGAGCCATGCGCTCGTCCACGGCCGAGTCCACGTCGTCCACCAGGCCACGGCGGTCGCGGATGGCCGACAGGATCGCGGTGGTGTAGGCGCGGGTCTGGAGCAGGCCGGGAAGCAGCCAGGAGGAGTAGACGCGGAACCGCTGCGTCCGCTCGTAGATTGGCCGGACGGCTTCCTGGGCGGCGCGCAGCCCGGTGCGCTCCATGCGACGCCACTCCGTGTACATGGAGTCGGCAGCGCGGGATTTCGCGATCAGGTCGTCGGCTTGCTCATCGGCTCCGCATGCCCGGCACCATGCCCGGATGTCTCCGTCCGCCGGCGCCGTGGTGGCGTTGATGATGCGGCTGGTCTTGGACGGGTGCCAGCCACAGAGGGCGGCCAGCTCCCGTCCTTGGAGTCCAGCGTCCAGCATCAGCTCCCGGAGTCGCTCGGCCACGGCCTTGCGGGCCGCTTGCGCACTGGAGGACGGGGAGCTGGGCATACGGGTGGTGTCCGGTCGGTCAGATGACGTACTGCTCGTGCGGGACGGCACGCTCCCACACCGACTCGAAGGCAGTCGAGCACAGCTTGGCCACGGCCGGCTCAGTGACCGTCTCCATGCCTGGTTCTGCCCATTGGCCGTCACCGGTGAAGTGGTTGAAGACAACCGTCGTTCCGTCGAACAGCCAGAAATCGACGCCTGGTAGTGCGAGGTCCGTGGTCCGGCGCCGGGGAAGCCACCGGACTTGTTCACCGGCCGCGATGTTGTGCGGGCCGGTGAGGGAGTGCTCCCACCTGATGTAGTCGCTGACAGGCTCGGACACGATGCGAGCGCGGCGAACGACCACGCCTCGGCCGGTCACCTGTCGCATCAGGTCGGACCACGAGCGGTACTCCTCGGCCGGGTCGAACGGATGTCCCTGCTTCCAGGCGACGAACACCGGGTCGTCGGTCATGTAACTGTCGCGCATCTCCAAGTGGACCGCGGAGTGCTGGGCAGTGGCGAACCCCTGGCGCACTGCTGACGTCACTGCTTTGCCTCCGAGCGCGGAATGAACTGGAGCATGTTGGCGGGAAGCCGGATCACGGTCTCGTGCTCCGGGACGTCGGTGGTGTGACCGGGGACGGACCCGACCTCCTGAGCCTGCTTGACGGTGGCGGCGTCGGCCTTCCAGGACTGGATGATCAGGTCGCCCGTCTCCTCCTCGACCCAGATGGTCGGTGACCCGTCGTTGGGGGTGTTGGGATAGATCCCCAGGAACCGTAGCGTCATGGTGCCCTCCCGAACCAAGCCGGTTGCGTCCACTTGCACGCCAACCGAATCGCAGGCCCGATGCGGCGTCAAGGGCGCTTGGAGGCGGGGACCTCTCGCGGACCACGTCATTGCGCCCGCCCCGGCGGCAGGACAGGGACGGGCGCAGATGGCGACCCTGTTACACGAAGCGGTCGAACTCCCCCGCCTTGGCGCCTTCCAGGAATGCCGCGAGCTTCGCTCGGCTGGTCCTGATGATCAAGCCAGGCTCGTCACTCTCTCGTACCAGGATCATGTCGCCTTGCTCCGCGACCTCCAGGCAGTTGCCCTCTGAATCGGTCGAGAAGGAGGATTTTTGCCACTGGATCTCCACGGTTCCCCGCCTTCACACTTGTCGTGCTATGTCATAGATGAAGTCGCGTGACCTGACCGGGTCGAGCGACCTCTCCTCGGTTCGGTCCAGAACAGCCCGGTAGTTGGCAAGGCGCGTCTCCGCGTCAAGGAACGCAGGACCGTGCGGGGTGTCCGTCTGGACGGTGTCGAGCTGCGGAACCGGACCGTAGACGTAGAGCGTCGAACTTCCGGCGTTCGGAAAACCGCCTATGGCGAAGGGGACCACGCGCACGGTGACGTTGTCCCGGTCGGATTCCTTGAGGAGGTGGTCGAGCTGGGCACGGGCGACTTTGCGACCCCCGAACTGCATGCGGAGGGCGGCCTCGTGGATCAGGAACGTGCATCGCGGCGGATGCGGACGGTCGAGCACGTCACGGCGCCGCAGCCGATGTGAGAGACGGCGGCGCAGGACCACGTCGCTCAGGGGCGGCACCGCCTCGGCGAACACGGCCCGCGCGTAGTCCTCCGCTTGGAGCAGCCCCGGCATATGCATGATCTGCACGGCTCTCAGCGCAATGGCGTGGTGCTCCAGCTCGGCCAAGTCGAGTGCACCGGCGGAGAGTTCACCGCGGTAGTCCTCCCACCAGCCCTTGTTCCGCTCCTCGGCGATGGCTGCCAGCGCTTCGACGTAGGCGGCGTCGGAACAGCCGTAATGAGTGGTCCAGGTACGAACGCGTTCGCCGCTCACACCGAACCGCCCGGACTCGACGTTGCTGATGCTGGTCCGGTCGGTGCCCAACTGGACTGCTGCATCAGCCAGCGTGAGACCCGCATGCTCCCGGATCTTCCGCAGTTCGGCACCCAATCGGCGCTGCCGTGCGGTCGGCGCCTTCCTCGGTGGCATCGACTCCCCTCCTGTCGCGTCTCAGTCTGACCCCCATCCGAGGATGGATCCACCTCGACCGCACTCCACCCAACTGTTTAGCCGTTTCCGTACAACATGTTAGACGCATCCGGTACCTTCGTTAGCAACATCGCGTAGCACGCCAGTAAATCCGCAGCGCAGCCGTCTGCACGCCCGTACGCGGGCGCCTCCGGAGGACGGACGGGCCACGGTGGCGCGTTGCGCGAAGAGCGACCGCACTGTGTTGGGAGACGACGGCATGTCGCACGCTTCCGCCTTACCACCCCCCGTACCGCTCTTCGGTCCTCGCGCGGAGAGCTACAGACTCAGCACCCCCCACACCCTGCGGGCGCCGAAGATTGCGCGCGACTTCTTCGCGACGCTGGTCGGCTCGCAGCACCCCGGGCTTCTCGCGCCGGGAACCCTCTGCATCTCCGAGGTGGTCACGAACGCCGTCCGGCACACCCGGTCACCGCGGATCGCCATCGAGATCTCGATGAGCAGTGATCACGTGGTCGTCCACGTGCACGACAACGAACCGTGCGCCCTGCCCGCATCCAAGCCCTGGCACCCGGAGTTCGAACACGGGCGTGGCCTCGCCCTCGTCGAGGCGCATGCACATGGCTGGGGAATCACGCTCTTCGGCGGCCGACACCCGCGGTCGAAAGCCGTGTGGTTCGAACTCCATGAGCGAGCGGAGACGGCCCGGTGACCGGCCTGGGCGTCGACCGCATGACCATCGTCCTGACCGTCCTGGCCATTGCACTCGCCCTGCTCTCACTGCTGGCGATCTACTGGAGCATGCCCGGTTTCCGTAGCGCCGTAGCCCCGCCCCCGACCGATCGACCGGGGTACTCGTACGTCTGCTACTGCCACCGCCACCCGATCCGGGTGAAGATCCTCGCGCCGCCCCTCGGCGGACGCCACGCCCGGACCGGGCCGAGATCCGACCGCGGCGGCACCCACCGTGCAGCACGCCGTCAAGGAGGCGCGGCCGACGGGAGAGAAGGGCCCCTTCCGATACTCGTGGCCGCTTAGGGCGCACTGAGCACAAGGGCGCCCGCTGTCAGCGAGGGGTGAGGAGGCAGAACTCGTTGCCTTCCGGGTCGGCCAGGACCGTCCAGTGGATCGCGGACCGGTCGATGTCGGGGTAGGTGGCGCCCAGGGCGCACAAGCGGGCCGCCTCCTCGGTCATCTCGTCACCGGGGTAGGGGGCGATGTCGAGATGGACGCGGTTCCACCCGCTCTTGGTGTCGGGGGTGCGGAGGAACTCCAGGTAGGGGCCGACGCACTTGGCGGAGCGCAGGGTCGCGTGGTCGTCGGTGACCTCGTGCAGCGTCCAGTCCATCGCCTCGCCCCAGAACCGGGCCATCCGCCGCGGGTCGGCGCAGTCGACCACCACGGCGGCGATCGGACCGGTGTCCCGGTAGACCGGACGGGGCTCCAGCACGCAGAACTCGTTGCCTTCCGGGTCGGCCAGGACCGTCCAGGGGACGTCTCCCTGGCCCACGTCGGCGGGCGTCGCGCCGAGATCCTTCAGGCGCTCTACCAACTCCGCCTGATGGGCGGCCGAGGTGGTGGCCAGATCGAGGTGCACGCGGTTCTTGCCCGTCTTGGGTTCCGGGCGGGCGATGAGGTCGATGCAGACGGCCGCGGGGTCGGGGTAGGCGAAGCCCACGGGTTCGAGGTTGGTCACGCCGGGCCCCTCGCTGTCGACACCCCACCCGAGTGCCTCCGCCCAGAACAGGCCGAGCGCGGAGTCGTCCCGGGCCTTCATGTTGATCTGCACGAGTCGCGTTGCCATGCCGAAGATCCTAGAAGTCGGCGGGGCGTACGGCCCGGCCGATTTTCCGGGCTCGCCCCGTCCGCTCCCTCACGCCGTACGGGCCTCGGTCTGCACGTCCGCCGCTGCCGCGCTCGGCGCCGGCGTCTCGCTCGGCAGCCGGCGCATCAGCAGGCCGTACCCCGCTCCCGCGACCGTGCCCACCACCGCACACATTCCCCACAGCCACTCGGCGCCCAGCCGGTCGATCACCGCGCCGGACATCAGCGGTGCGACCAGGGAGGCCACGGACCAGGACAGGGTGTACATGCCCTGGTAGCGGCCGCGGCCGTGCACCGGCGAGAGCCGGACCACGAGGCCGGTCTGGGTCGGGGCGTTGACGATCTCGGCGAGGGTCCACACGCAGACGGTGAGCATGAAGACGCCGACGGACCCGGCGAAGGCGGTGAGGCCGAAGCCGTAGCCGGCGAGGACGGAGGAGAGGACGAGCAGGGTGCGCGGGTCGCGGTGTTCGATGAACCGGGTGACGGGGATCTGGAGGGCGACGATCAGGATGCCGTTGACGGCGATGGCGAGGCCGTAGTCGGCGGGCGAGAACCCCGCCCGGCCCATGGCCACCGGCAGGCCGACGGAACCCTGCTGGAAGATCAGCGCGACCAGGAAGGACAGCCCGACGACGGCCATGTAGCGCCCGTCGCGCAGCACGGTGCCGAGGCTGACGCCGTCGCCGCCCGTGTCCTTCGCCTGGGCGGTGGGCCGCGACTCGGGGACCTTGAGGAAGACGACGAGCGCGCACAGGGCCGTCATCCCGGCCTCGATCAGGAACCCGGCGAGATAGCTGTACTCGGCGATGAAGCCGGCGGCCGCGGAGGAGACGGCGAAGCCGAGGTTGATGGCCCAGTAGTTCAGGGAGAAGGCGCGGACGCGGTCCTCGGGGCGCACGATGTCGGCCATCATCGCCTGCACGGCCGGCCGGGAGGCGTTGGAGGCCATGCCGACGAGGAAGGCGACGCCGGCGATGGCGACGGGGTCGGTCATGAAGCCGAGCAGCGCGACGGAGGCGGCCGTCGCCGACTGGGCGATGAGCAGGGTGGGCCGCCGGCCGAGCCGGTCGGCCATCACGCCGCCGCCGAGGGCGGAGACGACGCCGCCCAGCCCGTGCAGCGAGGCGACGAGACCGGCGTACGACGCCGAGTAGCCCCGGTCGATGGTGAGGTACAGGGCCATGAAGGTGGCCACGAACGCGCCGAGCCGGTTGACGAGGGTGCTGGTCCACAGCCACCAGAACTCACGGGGGAGGCCGGCGACGGACTCCCTGGCGGCACGTCTGAGACGGGCGGCGGACATCAACGGGACCCCCAGTGTGTGCAACGCCCCGGTATGGGCGTTGTAAGCGGCTCAAGCAGCGAGCACAACTTACCGAGGCGGGAGCCGGGGCGACCACTGGATTAACAGACCCCGTCAACTGTCCGGCCGGCTGTCCACCCCTCGGCCGGGCCGGGCGGGGTCCCGAACGCGTGGATTAGGCTCTTTCCCATGGCCGACGCACCGTACAAGCTGATCCTCCTCCGCCACGGCGAGAGCGAGTGGAACGCGAAGAACCTGTTCACCGGCTGGGTGGACGTCAACCTGAACGAGAAGGGCGAGAAGGAGGCAGTCCGCGGTGGCGAGCTCCTGAAGGCCGCCGACCTGCTGCCCGACGTGGTCCACACGTCCCTCCAGAAGCGCGCGATCCGCACCGCCCAGCTCGCGCTGGAGGCCGCCGACCGCCACTGGATCCCGGTCCACCGCAGCTGGCGCCTGAACGAGCGCCACTACGGCGCCCTCCAGGGCAAGGACAAGGCGGCGACGCTGGCCGAGTTCGGCGAGGAGCAGTTCATGCTCTGGCGCCGCTCCTACGACACCCCGCCCCCGCCGCTGTCGGACGACTCCGAGTTCTCCCAGGCGCACGACGCCCGCTACGCCACGATCCCGCCGGAGCTGCGCCCCCGCACGGAGTGCCTGAAGGACGTCGTCGTCCGCATGCTCCCGTACTGGTACGACGCGATCGTCCCGGACCTCCTGACCGGCCGCACGGTCCTGATCGCCGCCCACGGCAACAGCCTGCGCGCGCTGGTCAAGCACCTGGACGGCATCTCCGACGCCGACATCGCGGGCCTGAACATCCCGACGGGCATCCCGCTCTCCTACGAGCTGGACGCCGACTTCAAGCCGGTCACCCCGGGCGGCACCTACCTCGACCCCGAGGCGGCCGCGGCGGCGATCGAAGCGGTCAAGAACCAGGGCAAGAAGAAGTAAGCCGAACGATCAAGCCCCCTGCCTGCGGACTCTCCGCGGGCAGGGGGCTTGTCGCTGCCCTGGGGCCGGCTGCGGGCCGTCAGGTGCTTGGTCGGGCGACCCCGCTCAGGGTGTGTTCTCCAGCATGTACGTGTTCTGAAGTTCGTCCTGGGTGATGGTTGCCTTTCCGTTCACGGGGACAACGGACATGTTGTCGGTCAGGAAGCGGGTCTGGAATTTCCATCCCTGCGGCAGATGCAGGCGGTAGGCGAGGTCCGGGAGGTCGTCGATCGTCAAGGACGGATCAACGATCCGGGAGTAGGCCTGCATGGCGAAACGCTGTCCGTTGGGGGCGACGAGTTCGTAGACGAGCTGGTCGGCTTCGTAGAACCACTGCGTGGCCCGGTTCACCGTGTTTCGTTGATAGGGCGCGGGGTGGGCGCTGCCCTGTCCCGACTGATCTGCCGTGGCGACATTCCGAGAGAGGATTCCCCCGAAGTTCTGCACGTCCTTCGCGTCAGCGACGACGATCTTGTCCAGGACCCAGAACCGCTGGCCGTTCTTGTACATGCTGTTGACGCCGAACTGCTGAGCGACGGTTTGCGGGTTCAACGCGTTCCACTGGGCCGTCGGGCAGGTGTCCAGGCCGACGGTGTTGTAGATGGTGGTTCGGGTACCGCCCGGGACGTTCTTGATGAGGAACATCTCGCAGTAGCGGGTGTCCCTCAGGTCGGAGAAGGTGAGGGTTGACGGGGTAGACGCGCTGCTGCTGGGTTCCGCAGACGTGGGCGCGGTGCTGGTGCCGGCACCTCCGGACGGGGCACCGCCCTCCGGAACTCCGAAGGATGCACCGGCGGAGTCGAGGCTGAAGCCGGCAACCGTGGTGATGGCAGCCGCCAGGACTGACGCTACGGCCATGCGCTTGGGTATTCGCACGGATTCTCCTTACAACGCAGCGGGTTCATTGGTCACGGTTGGTCTTTTGCCGATCGCGCCCCTCACGCCCCTCCGTAGCGAAAGTAAGCACATGTCCGTGCCCCTGCCCTCCGACGGGTGACGACGTTCGGCCACAGGAGTGTGATCAGTCCCTGTCCGGCTCTGTCGACGGGTGGTTTTTCGATCGTCCACACGGCACACGTGGTATGTCGTCGACGGAACGGCCCGCTGTAATCCCTTCGGCCCAATCAGCCGGCTTCACCAACCCCCCGTGTGCTTACGCTTTCTGCCGACCGCCACCATCGCACCTGGCCGAGAGAAACCGGCAAGACACCCGGTATTTCTCGGCACGGTGCCTGCCCACTCGGGGACCAGATGCTCCCTCCGGGCCGAGCAGGTCTGCACGGCCTGGGCCGTGGACCGCTGCGAGCCGGGGAGATGGAGGAAAGAGTGAAGGTAGGTATACGTCGCACGCGCGTCGTCGGGGCTCTGGCCGCCCTCACGGTGGCCGCTGCCGGCTGCTCCTTCGCGGCAACCACCATGTCCGGTACGCCGGGCGGCCCCCCTGATCCTTCGGCGGCCGCCTCGGCTTCGGCTGAAGCCCGGGATCTGATGATGGGCAATCCGCCCATCGGTGAGGCGGCCATCGCCCGGCAGGAAGCCGCGTGCGCGGCCAAGCAGCCCAACAGCCCCTGGTACCGGACACTCGTGCCGTTCGAGCACTACGACGCCGGCCGCACCAGTCTTCACCCCTGCGCGCAGTTCCCCGGGTCGATCACGGGACCGAATGTGGTGGAGGCCCACCCCACCACGGACAACGTCTACTACTCGCAGTTCGACATCGCCACACGCGGCCTGAAGGACATGTACGTCTACTACGGCGGCAACGGCGACCTGAACCCGCCCGCGTTGCGGACCTTCGTCGCCAAGGTCCAGCCCGGCACGATGAAACAGATCTGGCGCACCCCGCTGTCGGACGCCCGGAAGAACAACGAGCTGCACGTGTCCGGCGCGGTGGACGTGCTGGCGGACGGCAACATCGTCGCCATCTCCGACCACACCCTGTACAAGCTCGACGGCACCTCGGGGAAAGTCCTCCTGAAGCAGGACATGCCCACGGGGGAGAGCCCGGCCGACGACAGCGCGTTCAACGGCATCGACGCCTTCCCCGACGGCACCCTCGTCGTCCGGTCACTGAACCGGCCGGCCAACTGCACGCTCAACGGCTACAGCGCCGCCGCGTACAAGTGTCCCGGAGCCCCCAACTCGGCCAAGCCCTCCATCATCGGCACGGTCGACCCCAAGACGTTCAAGGTGCTCAGCTGGACCCAGCTGAAGGGCAACGTCCTCGGCCGGGTCACCACCAGCCGTTACCAGGGCCACGACTACGCCTACACCACCACACCCACTCAGATCTTCCGCTACGTGTGGGACGGGCACACCATCAAGCAGGACACCACCTGGGGGCCGGTCACCTATGCCAAGCCCGGCCAGACCCAGGCAGGTGCGCCGGTGATCATGGGTGACTGGGTGGTCTTCTCCACCAACGGCAGCGCCTCCAAGGTGCCGCTCAGCGTGGTCGCCATCCACCAGGGCGACTCCAAGCGGGCCACCCGCATGGACCCGACCCCGACACTCAAGCCCGGCCAGTACAGCTACTACTACGCCAAGGTCTCCGCCGACCCGGAGAACCACCGCATCTACGTGATGGACTTCGGCCTCGGCACCGCCTCGGCCGTCGACTTCCGAGACGGCCGCATGTCACTGGCCTGGAAGGTCAAACAGCGCAGCAACAGCTACATCACGCTGATCGGTCCGGCCGGCAGACGAGTGTTCGTCAACGCCAACGCCCACTCGAAGGAGACCGACCCCACCAAGTACAACCCCGGTCCCCTCGGCGCCAACTACATGGACCAGATCCAGTGGCGCGATGCCCGCACCGGAAAACTGCTCGCCGCATCCGACTTCTACCCACCGTCCAACAACGCCGGCACCGTGCCCCCCGGCTACGGCGGCCTGATCTACGACATCCTCGGCGACGGCCGAGCCGTCGTCATGGCCGTTCGCCCAGCCGGCCCGGACGGGACGTGAGTCCTCTCGCACATGCGCCAACCTCCAGCGTTCACTCCGGGCCCGCGGTGTCACATTCCCCGCGGCCCGGGCGTCGTAGAGGTGTAGGCGGCGGTGGACGTCGCATCACGACACCGGAGGAGACACCAGTGGACGCTCGTATCGATCTCTTCGCCAGCCCCGTCCTCGGGACGTTCCTCAAGCACCTCAACTCCGCCGGGAAGGCGCTCGCGGAGGCCAGGGTGCCGGAGGCGACGCAGGAGTTGGTGAAGCTTCGGGCCAGTCAGATCAACGGGTGCGGGTACTGCACCGACATGCACACCAAGGACGCCCTGGCCGCCGGGGAGGATCCGACCCGGTTGTTCCTGGTCGCCGCCTGGCGGGAGGCCACCGTGTTCACGGACGCGGAGCGGGCCGCGCTGGAGCTGGCCGAGGAGGGCACCCGGATCGCCGACGCGGCCGGCGGGGTCAGCGACGAGGTGTGGGACAACGCCGCCAAGCACTACGACGGGGAGCAGCTCGCCGCGCTGGTCGGGCTGATCGCGCTGATCAACACCTACAACCGCGTCAATGTGCTGGTCCGGCTGCCCGCCGGGGGCTACCGGCCGGGGATGCACGGCTGACCCAGGCCCCTCCCCGCGGGGCTCAGGGGTGCAGATGTGCGCCCTTGAGGATCTTGTCGACGCCGTTCCTGGGGCCGTACACCGCGAGCCCGACCAGGTCCAGGTCGGCCGTCGGGACCGCGCGGACGGCCGCCCGGTTGTCGTCGTCGTTGCCCGTCGTGAAGAGGTCCGCGGTGAAGACGGCGCGGGGCAGCGCACGGCTCAGCGCCCTGCCGTGCGCCGCCGTCAGCACCTCCTTGGTGCCCTCCAGGACCAGCACGGGCTGCCGGAACATCGGCAGGTACCCCACGCCGTCCGCGTCCTGGTACGGCTCCCCGATCACCTCGGGGACCTGGCTGCCGAGGCCGCTCACCAGGAACGCGGTGACGTTCAGCCGCTGCCAGGGCTCCAGGTCCTCGCGCAGCAGTACGGCGATCTTCGTGTCGAAACGAACGGGTTGCGTGGTCATGGAGTGAGACTGCCGGGCGGCTCGCCGCGTCGTCTTGTACGTTCTTTGCGTGGCCGCCGGGCAGGAAGTCAGCGCGTGGCGTCCCCGGGTCCCGGGCGTCACCGAGGTCTTCCACGCCCGCTTCACCGAGTACGCCTACCCGATGCACGTCCACGACGCCTGGACGCTGCTCATCGTGGACGACGGCGCCGTACGGTACGACCTCGACCGGCACGAGCACGGCACCCCGCACGACACCGTCACCCTGCTGCCCCCGCACGTGCCGCACAACGGCTCCCCCGCCACCCCGGGCGGTTTCCGCAAGCGGGTCGTCTACCTGGACACCAGCACGCTGGGCGAGGAGCTGATCGGGGCCGCCGTGGACGGTCCCGAGCTGCGGGACCCGCTGCTGCGGCGCCGGGTGGGACAGCTGCACACCGCGCTCGCCCGGCCCGGTGAGGAGCTGGAGGCGGAGAGCCGGCTGAGCCTGGTCGGGGAGCGGCTGCGGGACCATCTGCGGGGGCGGCCCGAGGCGCCGCACCCGCGCCGGGACCCCGGACTGGCGCGCCGACTGCGGGAGTTGCTGGACGCCCGGGTGGTGGACGGCGTCCCGCTGGAGGAGGCCGCCCGGCTGCTGCACGCCCATCCGGCCCATCTGGTGCGGGCGTTCAGCGGCGCGTACGGCATCGCCCCGCACCAGTACCTGATGTCACGGCGGGTCGGGCGGGCCCGCCGGCTGCTGCTGGCCGGGACGTCGCCGGGCGCGGTGGCCGCCGCCACCGGGTTCTACGACCAGGCCCATCTGACCCGGCACTTCAAGCGCCTGGTCGGGGTGACCCCGGGCCGGTACGGCCGCGGCGGGGTCAGTCCGCCGGGCGTTCCAGCAGGTGGCTGAAGGCTTCCAGGTTCCGGGTGGACTCCCCGCGGGAGACCCGCCACGCGTACTCCTTGCGGATGGCGGAGGCGAAGCCCAGTTCCAGGAGGGTGTTGAAGGCGCCGTCGGCCGCCTCCAGGACCTGGCCGAGGAGGCGGTCGATCTCCTCGGGGGTGACGGCGGAGAGGGCCATGCGGGCGGTGAGGTAGACGTCGCCCAGCTGGTCGACGGCGTAACTCACGCCGTAGAGCCGGAGGTTGCGCTCCAGGAGCCAGCGGTGCACGGCCGGCTCGTTCTCGTCGGGGTGGCGGATGACGAAGGCGTTCAGGGAGAGGGAGTGGCGGCCCACCAGGAAGGAGACGGTGGTGGAGAGTTTGTGGGTGCCGGGCAGCTTGACCACGTAGGTGCCGGGTTCGGGGCTCTCCCAGTCGAGTCCGGCCTCCCCGAAGACCTCCTCCAGCACCTGTCCGGCCGCCTTCTGCGCATCACCCATGGTGGGAGCGTACGCGACGGCGGTGGGAGTGGGTCGCGGCCGTGTAGACGTCGGCGGTGGCGGCGGCCGCGGTGTCCCAGCCGAAGGACTCGGCGTGCCGGGCGGCGGCCTCGCCCATGACGGTGGACAGGGCCGGGTCGTCGGCGAACCGGCCCAGCACGCGCGCGTAGTCGGCGGGGTCGTGGCCCTGGACGAGGAAGCCGGTGGCGCCGTCGCGCACGGCGACCGGCAGTCCGCCGACGGAGGCCGCGAGCACCGGGGTGCCGGTCGCCTGCGCCTCGATCGCGACCAGCCCGAAGGACTCGCTGTACGACGGCATGACCAGCACGGACGCGGCCCGGAACCAGTCGGCGAGCTGCTCCTGGCCGACCGGCGGGCGGAACCGTACGACGTCGGCGATGCCCAGCCGGGCGGCGAGCTTCTGGAGCCCCTCCGGCTTGGCGAGGCCGCTGCCGCTCGGTCCGCCGACGACCGGGACGACGATACGGCGGCGCAGCTCGGGGCGCTGGTCCAGCAGCACGGCGACCGCGCGCAGCAGTACGTCCGGGGCCTTCAGGGGTTGTATGCGGCCGGCGAAGAGCGGGATCAGGGCGTCCTGGGGCAGGTCGAGGCGGGCGCGGGCGGCGGCGCGGCCGTCGGCGGGGCGGAAGCGGTCGAGGTTGACGCCGGGGTGGACGACGGCGACCTTCGAGGGGTCCGCGGAGTAGTGCCGTACCAGCTCCTCGGCCTCCTCGTCCGTGTTGGCGATCAGCCGGTCGGCGGCGGCCACGATCTGGGTCTCGCCGATGACCCGGGCGGCCGGCTCGGGGGTGTCGCCGTCGGCCAGGTTGGCGTTCTTGACCTTGGCCATGGTGTGCATGGCGTGCACCAGCGGGACGCCCCAGCGCTGGGCGGCGAGCCAGCCGACGTGGCCGGAGAGCCAGTAGTGGGAGTGGACCAGGTCGTAGTAGCCGGGGCGGTGGCCGGCCCAGGCCTGCATCACGCCGTGCGTGAAGGCGCACAGCTGGGCCGGGAGGTCCTCCTTGGCCAGCCCCTCGTAGGGGCCCGCGTCGACATGCCGGACGAGCACGCCGGGGGAGAGTTCGACGGAGGGGGGCAGGCCGCCCGCCGTGGCCCGGGTGAAGATCTCGACCTCGATGTTGATCGCGGCCAGCCGCTGGGCCAGCTCCACGATGTAGACGTTCATGCCGCCGGCGTCGCCCGTGCCGGGCTGGTGGAGCGGGGAGGTGTGCACGGAGAGCATGGCGACCCGGCGGGGCCTGCGAAGCAGTCGCAGACGGGGGGCGGCCGCCGGGGAGCGGCGCCCGAGCCTGCTGACGTACTGGCTCACGTGGCGATCCTCCTTGCTGCGGACATGCCGACACAGAGGACCGACCGCGCCCTCCAGGGGATGCAACAGCGGATGCGGGCCCGCCCTTCCCCGATCAATCGGCTTTACCCAATCATTACCCGAGCCGCGCTGCCGCCCCGGCGGCCCTTACCCTCGTACGCATGAAAGCCCGCGCAGCGACCCGCACCCCCGTCGTGGGAACGGTGACCCGCGGGACCACCAATCCCAACCGGCTGCGCCGCATGGACCGCTGGATCGCGGCCGAGCACGGCGCCGAGCTGCGCCGCGCCGCCGATCCGCTGGCCGTCGACCTCGGCTACGGCGCCGCGCCCTGGACCGCCGTGGAGCTGCTCGGCCGGCTGCGTACCGTCGCCCCCCGCGCGCGCGTGGTCGGCATCGAGATCGAGCCGGATCGGGTCGCCGCGGCACGGCCGTACGAGCGGGAGGGGCTGGCCTTCCGGCACGGCGGCTTCGAGGTGCCGGTGCCCGGCCGGCCGCTGCTCATCCGGGCCGCCAATGTGCTGCGGCAGTACGACGAGGACCAGGTCGCCGCGGTCTGGGAGCGGCTGTGCGCGCGCCTCTCCCCGGCGGGCGCGGGCTCGCGCGGCGGGCTGCTGGTCGAGGGCACGTGCGACGAGATCGGGCGGCGGCACGTCTGGGTCGCACTCGGCCCGGAGGGGCCCCGGACCGTCACCTTCGCGACCCGGCTGGGCTCCCTGGAGCGACCCTCGGATCTCGCCGAGCGGCTGCCGAAGGCGCTGATCCACCGGAACGTGCCGGGCGAACCGGTGCACGCCTTCCTGCGCGACTTCGACCGCGCCTGGGCCGCCGCCGCCCCCTACGCCTCCTACGGCGCCCGCCAACGCTGGCTCCGCACGGTCCGCGCCCTCACCACGGACTGGCCGGTGACGGACCGCCCGACCCGCTGGCGCCAGGGCGAAGTGACGGTGGCGTGGGAGGCGTTGGCGCCCCGCCACTGAGATCACCGCACCCGCCGCCGAGATCACCCCGCCGGGTTCCGGACCGGCACCACCGCCCCCGCCGCCGAGATCACCCCGCCGGGTTCCGGACCGGCACCACCGCCCCGCCGCCGAGATCACCCCGCCGGGTTCCGGACCAGTACCGGCACCACCCAGCCGAGATCACCCACGCCCCCTGTCGATTTGCGGTCAGTCGTGGCACGATCCCCCAGACAAGCCACAAGTTACTGACGGTAAATCAGTTGGGGGCGAGGTATGGGTTCGGGGAAGCGCGGTCTGCTCACGGCCGCTCTGACCGTGGTCTGCGCGGTGACCGTCCTGGCGGCACCCGGTACGGCCTTCGCGGCTCCGGTGCCGACGCCGAGCAGCACGCCGAGCCCGGCCCCCTCCACCGCCACGGACTCCGGCCTCGAACAGGTCCGCGCCACGCTCGACAAGCTGTACCACGACGCGGCCGTCGCCACCGACGCCTACAACGCCGCCGAGGAGAAGGCGAAGAAGCAGTCCGCCGCGATCGTCGCGCTGGCGAAGAAGATCGACCAGGGGCAGCAGCGGCTGGCCAAGCTGAAGAACCAGGCGGGCGCCGCGGCCCGCGAGCAGTACCGCACCGGCGGAGTGTCCCCCACCGCCGAGTTCCTGCTCAGCGACGACCCGGCACAGGTCCTGGACGGCGCCGGACTGGTCCTCCAGGGACAGCAGGCGGCGAACCACCTGATCGGTGAACTCACCGGCACCCAGAAGACCTTGCAGGGGTACGCCGACGCCGCCGCGGCCGAGTGGAAGAAGCTGGACGCCGACCGCGAGGCCAAGGCCGCCGCCAAGAAGCGCATCCAGCGCCGGATCGCCGACGCCAAGAAGCTGGAGTCGCAGCTCCAGCAGAAGGAGAAGGACCGGCTGGCCCAGCTGGAGGCGCAGGCCGCGCAGAAGGCGCAGACCGCCTGGCTGGACACCGGCATCCTCAAGAAGATCCACGGCAAGGCCTCCGCACAGGGCGAGAAGGCCGTCGCCTTCGCCGGCGCCCAGATCGGCAAGCCGTACGTGTGGGGCGCCGAGGGCCCGCGCGCCTACGACTGCTCGGGCCTGACCTCCCAGGCCTGGGCCGCCGCCGGCCACCCCATCCCGCGCACCTCGCAGGAGCAGTGGCGGCAGCTCAAGCACATCGACATCAAGGACATGCGCCCCGGCGACCTCATCATCTACTTCTCCGACGCCAGCCATGTCGCCCTCTACATCGGCGACGGCGCGATCATCCAGGCCCCCCGCCCGGGGCGCACGGTGACGATCGGGGGCGCCGGTTCCATGCCGATCCTGGGCGTCGTACGGCCGGACGCCTGAGCCGGGGCGGATCACCATCTGCCCCGTGACACAGGTCATGTGACCCACTCCACGGCCAACGCCCGCACAAACCCGCCCAGGACGTGAGCTTCGTCATCCCGGACGGTCCGCCGCGGTGTCCAACTGCGCTACGGAACGCGGCATATGACGGCTGCCCGCGCCAAGGCGACGCGGCTCACACCATTCCATCGGGGTGGAGACACCCGCTATGGTCACCCGTCGGTGGCTCGAGACCCCTCGACGCCGCCGTGCCCTCGGGGGGAGGGAAGGAATCCAAGACAATGCCCGTACCCGTACCGCGGCAGAGAGCGATCCCGGCCGTGGAGAGTGGTCAGGCTGAGGCCGCCTCCGCAGTCGGCGGCCCCCTCAAGGAAGAGGCCCACCGCGACGCCACCGCCACCGGCGGCACCGGCGCCACTCTCACCCTGCTGCTGATCGAGGACGATCCGGCCGGTTCGCCGATCGTGCCCGACCTGCTGGACTCGGCCGGCAAGCCGATCCGGGTCCGCACGGCCCGCAACCTCACCGAGGCCGAGCGGCTGCTCACCGACGACGTCCACTGCATCCTGCTGGACCTCGCGCTCCCGGCGCCCGGCAACAGCGGCACCGAGGACGAGCTGGCCGTGCTCAAGCACGTGCTGCGGCTCGCGCCCCGGCACGCCGTGCTCGCGCTGACCGCCTCCGCGGACGCCGAGCGCGGCGCCGAGGCCGTGCGCGTCGGCGCCCAGGACTACCTCTTCCGGGACGAACTGGACGGCCGGCTGCTCAGCCGCGCCATCCGCTACGCCGTGGAGCGGAAGCGATCCGACACGGCCGAGCGACGCCTCGCCGAGGGCCGGCTGCGCGCCCAGGAGAACCGCCGGCTGGAACGCGGTCTGCTGCCCACCCCGCTGCTGGAGGGCTCCTCGCTGCGCTTCGCCGCCCGCTACCGCCCGGGCCGCTCCCGGGCCCTGCTCGGCGGCGACTTCTACGACGCGGTCCGCACCCCCGACGGCACCGTGCACGCCATGATCGGCGATGTGTGCGGGCACGGCCCGGACGAGGCCGCGCTCGGCGTGGAGCTGCGCATCGCCTGGCGCGCGCTGACCCTGGCCGGGCTGAGCGGGGACGAGCTGCTGGGCACGCTCCAGGAGGTGCTGGAGCACGAGCGCTCGGACGAGGAGATCTTCGCGACGCTGTGCACGGTGGACATCGCGCCCGACGGACGCAGCGCGGGCCTGTGCCTGGCCGGTCACCCGGCGCCGCTGCTCGCCCGGCCCGGCCGCCCGGCCACGCTGCTCCCCTACGACAACAACGGCCCCGCCCTCGGCCTGCTGCCCGGCGCCCGCTGGCCGCGGATGCAGGTGGAGCTGGGCGCCGAGTGGAGCCTGATGCTCTACACCGACGGACTGATCGAGGGCCGGGTCGGGGCGGGCGGCGAGCGGCTCGGCCAGGACGGCATGGTGGAGCTGATCCGCCGGCAGCTGGGCGAGGGCCTGCGCGGCGAGGAGCTGCTGCGCGCCGCCGTCCACGAGGTGCGGGACCTCAACGGCGGCGAACTGACCGACGACGTCGCCGTGGTCCTCCTGGACCGGGCGCCGTAAGGATCTCGCGAGCAGGGGGCGGGCCCGGAAGGGGCTAGCGCCCGCCGTTCCACGGGCCGTACGGGCCGTCGCTGCTGCTGCCGCGGCCGCGGCCCCAGCCTCGGCCGCCGCCGGAGACCTGCTTGAGGGCGGGGCGGACGTCGACGATGTAGACGATGCTGGCGACCACGCCCGCGATCGGCAGGATCGACAGGATCGAGAACAGGTAGCTGACGATCAGCGCGATGCCGAGGATGATCAGCCAGAAGACCTTGTTCTGCTTGTCGGCGGCACGGAAGGCGTCCTCGCGGCGGAACGCGGCATCGGCGAGGCCGAACGCCGCCAGCGCCATGAGGATGATCTTCAGGATCCCCAGGAACCCCGCGAAGCCCAACATCAGCATGCTGCCCACCACCCGCCGTCCTCTTCCGCCGCGAACCGGTGTGCCGGTCCGTACGCCACCGTACCCATAGAACGGGCCGGACACCCCAAAGGTGCCCGGCCCGGCCCTGCCACGACGGTCGGTCTCACTTGGCCGGCGGGGTCGTCTTCTTCGCGGGGGTGGCCTTGCGGGCGGCCGGGGTCTTCTTCGCCGCGGGCTTCTCCGCGCCGGCCTCGGCGGAGGCGTCGGCCGCCGGGTGCTCCTCCCGGACCCCGACCGGCTCGGGCTTGCCCTCGACGGCGATCGCCAGCTCCTCGATCTCCTCGGCGGCCTCGCCGCGCCAGGTCTTCACGGTCTGCTCGCCGCGCTCGGCGACCTTCTCGTAGGTCTCGCGCGCCTTGACCGCGTACTCGGCGGCGATGCCGACCCCGCGCAGCGCGAAGTCCTGGGCCTGCTCGCCCAGCTTCTTCAGGTCCCCGTCGATGAGGCCGAAGAACTCGTTCACCTTGGTCTGGAGCGTCTCCTGCGCCTCCTTGGCCCGCGCCGCGGCCTTCTCCTGCACGGCCTTCGGGTCGGTGTTGCGCACCTTGTCGATACGGGCCGGGGCCTCGGTGCGCAGCTGCTCGACCAGCGCGGGCACCTTCTTGGCCTGCTGGAGGGCGAGGTCGGCGGTGCCGGCGGCGAAGTAGAGCGGAGTCGGGTCGCTGAGGGTCTTGCGCAGGTCGTCGGTGATGGCCATCGTGATCTGGTCCTCCCGGATTCGCGTTCGGCTGAGGTGGGTGTGGTCCGCGGTGGTGCGTCCGGAGCCCTGGTCCGGCTCTTATCCGGCCGTCCGCCGCGGACTCGCATCGGCATCGTCGCCCTCGGCACGGGGTGTGCCGGTGCCGTCGGGTTCCCGCTCCGTGTCCGCCATGCCGTCCCCGTCCGCGGCGGGCTCGCCGACCCCGAATCCGTTCTCCTTGCGGAACGACTCGTAGATCTGGAGCAGCACCTGCTTCTGCCGCTCGTTCAGCGAGGGATCGGCGAGGATGACCGCCCGGGTCTCCACCTCTTCCCGGTCCCGCTCGGCGTCGAGGATGCCGGCGCGGACGTACAACGTCTCGGCGGAGATGCGCAGGGCCTTGGCGACCTGCTGGAGCACCTCCGCGCTGGGCTTGCGCAGCCCGCGCTCGATCTGGCTCAGATACGGATTGGACACCCCGGCGGCATCGGCGAGCTGCCGCAGCGAGAGCTGGGCGGTCCGCCGCTGCTCGCGCAGGTACTCACCGAGATTGCCGACGTTCAGCGATGCCATGCCCCCACCTTGCCGCACCGCCGCTAACAATTGCAAGCACCCTGCTTGCAAGAGTGTCGCGCTCGTGTTGCGACCCTCCCGTGAACGGCGGCTCTCCCGTGAACGGCGGCCCTCCCGTGAACGGATCGGTCAGGAACGGAGAAGCGCCCGGCACCGCGCGCCGCTAGGTTGGCCGCCATGGACGCCACCGCAGCGCACGCCGCCGACCGCCACGACCTGATCCGGGTGCACGGCGCCCGGGAGAACAACCTCAAGGACGTCAGCGTCGAGATCCCCAAGCGCCGGCTGACGGTGTTCACCGGGGTGTCCGGCTCGGGCAAGAGCTCGCTGGTGTTCGACACCATCGCCGCCGAGTCGCAGCGGCTGATCAACGAGACGTACAGCGCCTTCGTACAGGGCTTCATGCCCACGCTCGCCCGGCCCGACGTCGACGTGCTGGACGGACTGACCACCGCGATCATCGTGGACCAGCAGCGGATGGGCGCCGACCCGCGCTCCACGGTCGGCACCGCCACCGACGCGGGCGCGATGCTGCGCATCCTCTTCAGCCGGCTCGGCACCCCGCACATCGGCTCGCCCAAGGCGTTCTCCTTCAACGTCGCCTCGATCAGCGGCGCGGGCGCGGTCACCGTGGAGCGGGCCGGCCGGACCGTCAAGGAGCGGCGCAGCTTCAGCATCCTCGGCGGGATGTGCCCGCGCTGCGAGGGCCGGGGCACGGTCACCGACATCGACCTCACCCAGCTCTACGACGACTCCAAGTCCCTGAACGAGGGTGCGCTCACCATCCCCGGGTACAAGTCCGGCGGCTGGAACTACCGGCTGTACGTCGAGTCCGGGCTGTACGACCCGGACAAGCCGATCCGCGACTTCACCCAGCGGGAACTGGCCGACTTCCTGCACCGCGAGCCGACCCGGATGAAGATCGCGGGCATCAACATGACGTACGAGGGGCTGATCCCGCGGATCCAGAAGTCGATGCTCGCCAAGGACCGGGAGGGGATGCAGCCGCACATCCGGGAGTTCGTGGACCGGGCGGTCACCTTCACCATCTGCCCCGACTGCGCGGGCACCCGGCTCAGCGAGACGGCCCGGTCGTCCAAGATCAAGGGGATCAGCATCGCCGACGCGTGCGCGATGCAGATCAGCGACCTGGCCGCCTGGGTCGGCGGCCTGGACGAGCCGTCGGTCGCGCCGCTGCTCGACTCGCTGCGGCACACCCTCGACTCGTTCGTGGAGATCGGCCTCGGCTATCTCTCGCTGGACCGGCCCGCGGGCACCCTGTCGGGCGGTGAGGCGCAGCGGGTGAAGATGGTCCGGCATCTCGGCTCCTCGCTCACCGATGTCACCTACGTCTTCGACGAGCCCACCGCCGGTCTGCACCCGCACGACATCCAGCGGATGAACAAGCTGCTGCTGCGCCTGCGGGACAAGGGCAACACCGTGCTCGTGGTGGAACACAAGCCCGAGGTGATCGCCATCGCCGACCATGTCGTCGACCTCGGCCCCGGCGCCGGCGCGGCGGGCGGCACCATCTGCTTCGAGGGGACCGTGGCCGGGCTGCGCGCGGGCGGCACCCTCACCGGGCGCCATCTGGACGACCGGGCGAAGGTGAAGGCGACCGTGCGCAAGGCCACCGGCGCGCTGGAGATCCGCGGGGCGAGCACGCACAACCTCCAGGACGTCGACGTCGACATCCCGCTCGGTGTGCTGACCGTCGTCACCGGCGTCGCCGGGTCCGGCAAGAGTTCGCTGGTGCACGGGTCGATCCCGGCCGGCGCGGGGGTGGTCTCGGTGGACCAGGCCCCGATCCGCGGCTCCCGGCGCAGCAACCCGGCGACGTACACCGGGCTGCTCGACCCGATCCGCAAGGCGTTCGCCAAGGCCAACGGCGTCAAGCCGGCCCTGTTCAGCGCCAACTCCGAGGGCGCCTGCCCCACCTGCAACGGCGCCGGGGTCGTCTACACCGACCTGGCGATGATGGCCGGGGTCGCCACCACCTGCGAGGAGTGCGAGGGGCGGCGGTTCGAGGCGTCGGTGCTGGAGTACAAGCTCGCGGGGCGGAACATCAGCGAGGTGCTCCAGATGCCGGTGACCGAGGCGGAGGAGTTCTTCGGCACCGGTGAGGCGCGCACCCCGGCCGCGCACCGCATCCTCGGCCGGCTGGCCGACGTGGGTCTCGGCTACCTCACCCTGGGCCAGCCGCTCACCACGCTCTCCGGCGGTGAGCGGCAGCGGCTGAAGCTGGCGACGCACATGGGCGAGAAGGGCGGGATCTACGTCCTGGACGAGCCGACGACCGGCCTGCACCTCGCCGATGTCGAGCAACTCCTGGGCCTGCTGGACCGGTTGGTCGACTCCGGCACGTCGGTGATCGTCGTCGAGCACCACCAGGCGGTCATGGCCCACGCCGACTGGATCATCGACCTCGGCCCCGGCGCGGGCCACGACGGCGGCCGCGTGGTCTTCGAAGGCACCCCGGCGGACCTGATCGCCGCACGGTCCACGCTGACGGCGGAGCACCTGGCGGAGTACGTCCGGTAACGCGCCCGCTCAGAACGGCGCCCCCCCGCTCAGAACGGCGCCCCCCCCCGCTCAGAACGGCGCCGCCCGCTCAGAACGGCAGCGGCCGTTCGTGCACCACGTCCAGCCTCGACACCGCCCGGGTCAGCACCACGTACAGCCGGTGCGCGCCCCGCTCCTCGGCCTCCGCGACCGCCGTCGGTTCCACGGCGACCACATGGTCGTACTCAAGTCCCTTCACCATGCTCGCCGGTACGACCGTCAGCCGGGCGCCGAGGCGGTCCGGTCCGGCCGGGGAGAGGCCTGCCGCGGCGAGGGCCCGCCGGACCCGGTCCAGGTCCGCGTCCGCGGTGACGACCCCGACGGACCCTTCGTGGGCGAGGGCCTCGGTGACGGCGGTGACCGTCGTCGCGAGGAGGTCGTCGGTCGCGCGGACGCGCAACTCCCCGTCCGCGCGCAGGGAGTGGGCCGCCGGGACGGCCACCCCCAGCCGGGGCAGCAGCCGGTTGGCGAGGGCGAGGACCGCCGCCGGCACCCGGAAGCCGGTGGTGAGCGGGACCACCGCCGCGTCCGGCTTGCCGAGGTGGCGCAGCTGGACGGACCAGTCGCGGGCGGCCCAGGGGGTGGTGCCCTGGGCGAGGTCGCCGAGGACGGTCAGGGAGCCGAAGGCGGCCCGGCGGGCGATGGCCCGGCACTCCATGGGCGACAGGTCCTGCGCCTCGTCGACGACGATGTGGCCGTACCCCTCGGGGTGTTCGATCAGCCCGCCGAGTTCGTCCAGGAGGACCAGGTCGGCGGCCGACCAGCGGGCCGACTTGAAGGAGCGCGGCGGGCGCGGCCAGAGCAGGGCGGCCTGTTCGGCGGGGTCCAGCAGGCCCCCGGCCGCCCGGGCCAGGGTTTCGGCGTCGCCGAGGAGCCCGGCGAGGACCTCCTCGGGGCGGACCTTCGGCCAGACCGCGTCGAGGTGGGCGGTGAGCGGCCGCGCGTGTTCCATGCGGCGCACCCAGGCGGCGGGCCGTACCCCGGAGCGCCGCTCGGCCTGCTCGCGCAGGAGCGCCACCACCCGGGTGCGCACCCGCTCGCGGCCGACGGCGTACGGCGGTTCCTCCGCGCGGACCTCGGCGACGATCGCGGCGAGCCGGCCGGCGGGCACCCGCCAGCGGTAGCTGCCGTCGGGCACCACCAGGTCGGTCACGCCGTCGGGGGTCACCCGCGCGTAGAGCGCGCGGCGCAGCACCTCGGCCATGCGGGGGTCGTGCTTGAGCGCGGCCGTCTCCTCGGGGTCGGTGCCGGTGGCCGGGTGGGAGGCGATCTCCTCCAGGAGGGTGGACTGCCTGACGGCCCGGTCCGTCTCGCCGAGGGCGGGCAGCACCTGGGCGATGTAGGTCAGGAAGGTGCGGTTGGGGCCGAGGACGAGCAGCCCGGCCCGGTCCAGCCGCTTGCGGTGGGTGTAGAGCAGGTAGGCGGCGCGGTGCAGGCCGACGGCGGTCTTGCCGGTGCCGGGGGCGCCCTGGACGCAGACGGAGTCGGTGAGGGCGGCCCGGACGAGGTCGTCCTGGTCGGGCTGGATGGTGGCGGCGATGTCCCGCATCGGTCCGACGCGCGGCCGTTCGATCTCGCGGGCGACGATGTCGCTGGTCCGGGACTCGCCCCGGCCCAGGTGCTCGTCCTCCAGGCCGGTGAGGTCGGCGGAGTCGCCCCGGGTGCCGGGCGCCCAGCCGAACCGGCGGCGGACGTCCACACCCTGTGGATGACGGGCGCTGGCCTGGTAGAAGGCGCGGGAGACGGGGGCCCGCCAGTCGATCACGAGGGGTGGGGCGGCCGGGTCCTCGGTGATGCGCAGCCGCCCGACGTGGTAGCTCTGCCCGCCGTGCGCGGGGTCGTCGGCGGCGAAGTCCAGGCGGCCGAAGAAGAGCGGGCCGGGCGGCAGTTCGCGCATCGCCTTGGCCCGGCTGCGCAACTGGTAGCCGAGCACCTCGGCGTCGGCGCCGGAGGCGGAGACGTCCTCGCCGGAGACGACCTGTTCGGCGGCGCCCTCGACCATCGCGGCGAGAGCGGCGCGGCAGGCGTCGTGGTGGGCGCGCTCGGTGTGCAGGGTGTCGGTGAGGGCGGGGCCGGGGGTGGGGTCGAGTGCCGTCATGGCGCCAGCCTACCGCCATAGTGTTACCGAGTTACATTTTTAACCGAGTCTCAGCAAAACTCTGTCTCAGCGCGCAGACCCCCACTCCGGCAGCCCCCGCTTCAGCCGCCCGAACGCCCGCTCCGCAGCCCTGACCGCATCCGGCGCCACCTCCGCCACCTGCTCCCCCGCCGCGATCCGCCGCCAGTTCTCCTCCGCGAGGATCCGCTGCACGGCGACGATCTGTCCCGCCGCCAGCCGGGCGTCCAGCCCCCCGCCGAGGGCCTCCGCAAGGGCCTCCTCCTGCCGCCGCAGGTGCCGGTGCGCCCGCGCCACCAGGGCCGGAGTGCCGTAGAGCAGGGCGTGGAAGGCGAGCACGTCGGGGTGGTCGTTCAGGCCCGTGACCGGGTCGCGCCGCTCCAGCCCGGCGAGGAAGTGCCGGAGCAGCGCGTCCACCGGGTCGGCCGCTCCGGAGACCACCCGCGCCGCCTCCGTCTCGTGGTCGGCGATCCGGTGCAGGACCAGGTCCTCCTTGGCCGGGAAGTACCGGAAGAGGGTCGGCTTGGAGATTCCGGCCGCGGCCGCGACCTCGGCCACCGACACCGCGTCGAAGCCCCGCTCCAGGAACAGCCGTACGGCGGTGTCCGACACCTCCTGGTACATCCGCTGCTTCTTGCGCTCCCGCAGACCCATCTCAGCCATGGGGCGAGCCTACGCAGTGCCGGTGGGGCGGGCGGGGCCCACGGTCCAGGCCGGACCGGGGCCGCCGCGCCTGCGGGCGGACAGGCCGAGCGAGGCGGTCGCCGCGGCCAGCGTCATGGCGTACGAGTCCAGCGCGCGGCGCACGTTCGGCGCGTCCAGACTCACCCCGGTGACCAGCCGGTCCAGGTCGACATAGGCGGAGCGGACGATCTCGGTCCAGCGGTACACCCGCCAGTCCTCCCGCCACTGGCGGGTGAACCGCTCCGGCAGCCGGGCCTCCCAGCGGCGGAACATCCGGTCCCGGATCTCCGGCCGGGTCGGGGTGAGGTGCATGTGCCGGACCAGCTCGTACAGCGGGTCGCCGACCAGGGCCATCTCCCAGTCGATGAGGGTGAGCGCCGGACCGTCGTCGCGGCGGACCAGGTTCCACGGGTTGAGGTCGCCGTGCAGCAGGGCCGGGTCGCGCTCGGTGACCCGGTGCCGGGCGAGGATCTCGCGCAGCCGGGGCGCGTCGGGCAGGCCGAGCAGCCGGGCCAGCTGCTGGGACTCCTTCGGCAGGCCCGCGACCAGCGCCACCAGCTGCTCGCTGAGCCAGCCGTAGAAGGAGCAGCCGGGCCGGCCGGCCACCGGGTCGATCTGCGCGTGGTCGACCCCGGTCAGCGCGGCCAGCTGGTCGACCAGGCAGTCGGCCTCGTGCGGCAGCAGCCCGTCGACCGGGTGCCGCGGCCGCCGGCCGAGGTCGCGGGCGCCCTCGTAGGTGTGCACGGCGAACCGGTCGCCGCGGTAGCGGTGGCCGGGCCGCACGGCGTGGCTCGTGCCCAGCGCCAGCACCCGGGGCGCGGCCACCTCCACCCCGGACCGCTCGATCGCCCGCAGCACGGCGTGTTCGCTGAGGAAGCCCCGCTCCCGGCGCAGCCGTACGGTCAGCTCGCGGCGGACGACGACGGGGAAGCCGGTGCCGGGCACCCGCAGCACGGTGTTGAGGTGCGCGGCGCCCTTGAAGACCCGGTCGGCGGGGGCGGCGCCCTCCAGGAACAGCGCGTCGGCGACGGCCGGGTGCGGGAAGCGGGGGTGTTCGGGGACGCGTCCGTCCGGGGTCCAGCCGAGGGCCCGGGCCGCCCGGCAGCTCGGCCTGCGGACGGCGGCCGAGGCGCCCCGCCGGAACAGGATCCGCTCGATCTCGCCGGCCTCCGGCACCCGGCCGAGGCCCAGCGGCTCGGCGGCGCGGCGCAGGGCGGTCCGCACGGCCGTGGTCGCCCGTTCCACGCGGGCCTGGTCGAACGCGTCCGCGGAGTCCTCCAGCGACCGTACGGCCCGGACGACGTCGGCGTAGAGGGACTGCGCGTGCTCGAACGCGACGTAGTGGCGCAGATCCCTGCCCAGCCCGGCCGCGGCCGCGGGCCGCACCCGGCGCACCGCGTCCGCCCAGGCGTCGGTCACCTCGGTCCACTGGTGGTCGGGGTAGCGCATGCGCACCAGGTGGACGGCGAGGTCGTGCAACGGGTCGCCGTATCCGGCCAGTTCCCAGTCCACGGCGAGCGGCGGACCGCCGTCGTACGGCAGCACCAGGTTGCCGCGGTGCAGATCGCCGTGGAACAGGCCGTACGGCCGCCGGGTCAGCGCCGGGACCCGGTCGGCGAACCGGGTCAGGGCGTCCTCGGGCACGCCGAGCGCGGTGAACAGGCCGCCGTAGCGGCGCCAGTTGGGCCGCCGGATCTGCTGGTCGGCGAGGTGCGCGAGGGTGCGCAGAAAGCCCTGGGAGTCGGTGTGGTGGCGGGGCCAGTCGGCCGGCCGGGGCGGCAGCGCGCCGCCGCGCACCGCGGTGAGGGCGGCGAGCAGCCCGGCGAGGTCCCGGAGCAGCGGGCCGGGGACGGGTTCGCCGGGCGGGCAGACCTCGGCCAGCACGTCCCCGTCCACGAAGCTGTGGACGGCGTAGCCCTCGCCCGCGGCCAGGCACTCCGGCACCCGGGGCAGCACCCGGCCGACCGCCCGCAGGATCTCCGGTTCGGCCGGCCAGGTCCGGATCACCACCGGCGGCACGTCCGCGCGCGGCACCCGCACCATCACCCGGGTGCCGGCGGGCCGCCCCAGCAGCCCGGCCGCCGGCTCGGTGAGCGGGACCACGTGGTTGCGGTGGTGGAGCCCGCCGCGCACCCCGCCCCCGGCCAGGGCGTGGGCCACGAACTCCCGGACGGCGGCAGCCGTCCGGTCGCCGCGGGGGGCCCCGGCCGCGGCACGGGGGACGGACGGTGCGCCCACTGGCTGCTCCGGGTCGATCGCGCGAAAAAGAAGGTCAGCCCGGCAAGGAGTGGTGCCGGACACAGGGCCGTATCCGGGGCTCCGAGCGGTGACTCGCACCTGCCGGCTGTGTCGGCTGTGTCGGGTGTGTCCGCATGCTAGCCGACCGCGCGCCCGCTCCGGAGCACCGTCAGCAGCGGCTCCAGCGACCGTACGACGTGCTCGGCACCCGCCGACCGCAGGTCCTCCTCCTTCGCCTCGTCGCGCGCGTAGCCGAGGAAGGGCACCTCCGCCTTCCGGGCCGCGAACAGGTCGGTCGTCGCGTCCCCGATCATCAGCGCGGCCTCGGGGGCGGCGCCCATCGCGTTCAGCGCCCGGACGAGGCAGTGCGGGTCCGGCTTCAGGTGGTGCAGCTGCTCGGTACGGCCGTACAGGTGCGGGGCGAAACAGCCGGCCAGGCCACGGCCGTCGAGGTAGCTGCGGACCACCCGGGCGGAGTTGTTGGTGGTGACGGCCAGCCGGGCGCCGACCGCCGTCCAGGTGCGGATGAGCGGGTCGGCGTAGGCGGTGGGCAGCGCGGAGGCGGCGGCCCTCAGCTCCTCCTGGGTGAGCCGCTCCTCCAGCCCGGTGACCAGGTCGCTGCCCGGCCGCCGGCGGCCCACCGCGCGCAGCACGACCTGCGGGTCCAGCGTCCGGCGCTCGGCCTCGCTGAGCAGCCCGCGCAGCCCCTGCCGCTCCAGCCAGGCCACCAGGTCGGCGGCGATCCGTTCCGCCTTGTGCCGGGCGAACAGCCGGCAGATCGGCCCGTCGAAGTCCCACAGCACGAAACGGGCAGAGGTGATCAGTCCACGAAGCTTCTCTATCTCCTGCACATCAGAAGTCACGAGGAGAGTGTCAGGTCCGTGGTGATGGTTTCCCAGAGGGCGTCGAACCAGTTCTGCGACTGCTCCACGAACGCCGCGTCCCGCTGCCCGGCCCGACGCTCGAAGGAGAACAGCAGCGACTCCGAGCCGAGCGCGTCGTACATCTCCAGCGTGCCGCCGTCGGTCGGCTCCGCACGGCGCTCGATCTTGTAGTAGCCGAACAGCGCTTCGGACCCGTTGAGCAGATACAGCTTCACCGGCGGGGTGAACGGCAGCGCCCGGAAGGTGACGTGCACGTCGATGTCGTGGGTGGCGCGCAGCGCCTGGAGGTTGTACTGGAGCACCTGCCCCTGGGCGTTGCGCATGGCCAGCCAGCGCTGGTGCACGGCGTCGTCCTCGGCGCTGCCCGCGTCGACCGAGACCGGGAAGGCCAGGTTGATGTCCCGGGACGGCAGCAGCACCCGGGCGTCGATCCGCTCGGGATGCAGCCGGCCCTCGTGGATCAGGCGCAGCGGCTCACCGAGCGCGGGGATCAGGCTCTGCGCGGTGAGGCACACGGCGTCGATGCGCACCTGCGGGGCCGCGAAGGCCTCGGTCAGCCGGGGTGCGAGGGCCACCATGGTGGGCTGCGGCTCCTCCCGGGCGGCCGGCGGCGCGGCGATCCGCGGCGGGCTGCCCTTGGTGACCCCGCTGAGCAGCCCGTCCTGCTGGAGTGCGCGCAGCGCCTGGCGGACCGCGCCGCGCTCCACGCCGAACTCCTCGGCCAGCTCGGCCTGGGTCGGCAGCCGTTCACCCGGACGGAGGACACCGCTGCGGATGCGCTCGCGCAGGGCGCCGGCGATCTCCTCGGGCGTGCGCCTTCTGCTGCCGTTCACTGCCGTGTGGTCGTGGGTCACAACCAAACGCTACAACTCTGCTCCATCTGAGGGCAGTTGTCGGGAAGTTGTTCGTGAACACCGGCAACGTCGACCAAGTGGGCCCGAGTTGGTTCACTCCGTCAGGACGCGAGCACCAGATCCGAGCTGATCGTGCCCCACAGCGCCTCGAACCACAGCCGCGACTGGGCCACGAACACCGCGTCCCGCTGCCCGGCCGGCTCCTCGAACGGGAACAGCACCGACCGGGTGCCGTCGGCGTCGTACAGCTCCACCCGCTCGTCCTCGATCTCCCGCTCGTGGCGCCGGAGCGTGTAGTACGCGAACAGCGCCTCGGAGTCGTTGAGCAGATACAGCTTGACCGGCGGGGTGAACGGCAGCGCACGGAAGGAGACCCGCACGTCGATGCCGTGCGTGGTGCGCAGCGCCAGCAGGTTCTCCCGCAGCACCAGGCCCTGGGCGTTGCGCTGGGCCAGCCAGCGCCGGTGCAGCAGACCGCCGTCGTCGGCGGCCACCGGTGCCGGGAAGGCCAGGGCGATGTCCCGGCTCGGCAGCAGCACCCGGACCTCGATCTTGGCCGGTTTCAGCTCCCCCGCATGGATCAACCGGAGCGGCTCTCCGATCGCAAGGGTGAGCGAGACGGAGGTGAGACAGAGCGCGTCTATCCGGACGTGCGGCACGGCGAAGGCCGCCGCCATCCGGGGCGCGAGGGCCGCCAACGTCGGCTGCGGCGCCAGCGCGGCCGCGTCCACGACCGGCCCGGCCCCCGGCACCGGAGCCACGGTGGCGGGGCTGCCCTTGGAAACGTTGGTGAGCAGCCGCTCCGACTGGAGGATGCGCAACGCCTGCCGTATGGCACCCCGCTCGACGCCGAACTCGCCGGCCAGCTCGGCCTGGGTGGGCATGCGCTGTCCCGGCCGCAGCACACCGGACCGGATCCGGTGGCGCAGTTCATCGGCTATCCGACGGGGGGACGGCCGGGTCTGCTGTGACCTCTGCTCCGGGCCCACAGAGAGAACGGTACAACTTCCCGCCAACTTAGGGCAGTTCGCCGACGGCTGGTTATGAGTCGGGTATTCGCGGAGATAAGTACAGTGGAGTTGGCAGCCAACTCAACCGACATGGTCGAGCTTCCCAGTGGTTGGCCGACCGGGTTCCCCCTCCGGAGGGGAGCCGGGAACCCGGACAGGGGACGGCCACCGAAGCGCACAGCCACAACCGAACAGACCGCACAGCCACAACTGCACAGGGCATCACCGCACAGCCACAACTGAACACGACGCGCACAGCCACAACTGAACAGCACGCTACGGATACAGCGGAACAGGGCGTCGGCCTCGAGGGCGGCGCCCTTTCTCAGCTCAGCAGGTCGTCGACCTGCGCCTCGCCCTCCCGGTACCGGCGGGCGATCTCCCCGCTGCACTCGTCGGTCGTCCGCTGCAACCGCTGCCGCCGCCGGGACACCTCCTGCTCGTACCGCACCAGCCGCCCCATCGCCGCGGTCAGCTCCAGATCGGTCCGCGCGGTGAGATCGCTCAGCTCGACCTCGGCGAGCATCTCCGCGGCCAGCCCCCGGATCTCCTCGTTGTGCGGGGTGCCGAGGGTGACATGGCGGGCCGAGGAGCGCTGCCGGGCCGGGGCGTCGGTGAGGATCTCCGGCAGCCGCTCCACCACGGACGTGTCCTTCGGCGCCGGTACGGCCGCCCGCCCGCGCCGCGCCAGCTCCGCGCGCAGGATGTCGATACGGCCCTGGAGCAGCCGCCGCACATAGCTGAGGTCGGCCTCGTCCCGCTGGGCGTCGCGGCGCAGCGCGCGCAGTTCCGGCAGGCTCAGCCGGGCCGGTTCGGGCGGCTCCGGCAGCGCGGGCTCGGCCGGGCCGTCGCCTCGCGGGGCGGGCGGCCGGAAGCTCGTGCCCTGCGGGCCCAGCCGCCCCCTGGTGCTCGGTGTGCTCATTGCTTCTGACCGTCCCCTCGACCGGTGGTGCACAGCATGGTGCCACCCCAACCGGGCACTACGTGACCGAGTGCCCCCGAACGGCCCAGACCGGCGGTAAGAGATCCATAATGGGCCCCCGGCGAGCGCCCGCCGGGCACCCGGCATGATGGTCCGCATGCGTGCGGTGGTGCAGAGAGTGGACGGCGCGAGCGTCGTCGTGGACGGCGAGACGGTGGGCGCGATCGAGGGCGAGGGCCTGTGCGTCCTGGTCGGCGTGACCCACGAGGACACCAAGGAGAAGGCGGCACAGCTGGCTCGCAAGCTGTGGTCGATCCGGATGCTCCAGGACGAGAAGTCGTGCAGTGACGTCTCCGCGCCGCTGCTGGTCATCAGCCAGTTCACGCTGTACGGCGACGCCCGCAAGGGGCGCCGCCCGACCTGGAACGCGGCGGCGCCCGGCGAGGTCGCCGAACCCCTGGTGGACGAGGTGGTGGCCCAGCTCAGAGCGCTGGGCGCGACGGTGGAGACGGGCCGCTTCGGCGCGAAGATGCGGGTGTCCCTGACGAATGACGGCCCGTTCACGGTGCTGCTGGAGATCTAGCCGAGGTCGGCTGAAGCTGGCCGGGGGTGGGTTTCGCTCACCGGCGCTGGCCGGGTGCCGCCTGCGCCCACCCGTGCCGCCCCAGCGGCACGACTGCCCGCAGCCAGGGCGCCACTACGGCGAAACCACGACCTCTTGTGCCGCCGCTGTGTCTCCGGCGAGGAGCTGCGCGTTGGTGGGGATGTTGCGCTTGATCAGGGCCAGGGCCACCGGGCCCAGTTCGTGGTGGCGGACGGAGGTCGTCACGAAGCCGATCTTGCGGCCGTCGGGGCCCTCCTCCGCGAGCCGGATCTCGGTACCCGCCGCCGGGAGGTGCACCTCGCTGCCGTCGAGGTGGAGGAAGACGAGCCGGCGCGGCGGCTTGCCCAGGTTCTGCACCCGGGCGACCGTCTCCTGCCCCCGGTAGCAGCCCTTCTGGAGATGCACCGCCGTACCGATCCAGCCCAGCTCGTGCGGGATGGTCCGGTGGTCGGTCTCGAAGCCGAGCCGGGGCCGGTGCTGCTCGACGCGCAGCGCCTCGTGGGCGAGGATCCCGGCGGCGGGCCCGTGCGTGGCGGCGAAGGACTCCAGGTCGGCACGGGGCAGGAAGAGATCACGGCCGTACGGCGTCTCGCGTACGACGACGCCCTCCGGCACCTCGGCGATGGACCCGGCGGGCAGGTGGACCACCGCGAAGTCGGCGGTGCGGTCGGCGACCTCGACCCGGTAGAAGAACTTCATCGACTCCAGGTACGCCAGCAGCGCGTCCTGGGTGCCGGGCTCGACGTGCGCCCAGACGGTCGTACCGTCGTCGACCAGGTACAGGGCGTGTTCGATGTGCCCGTGGGCGGAGAGGATCAGCGCCTCGGTGGCCTGGCCGGCGGGCAGCTCGCTGACGTGCTGGGTGAGCAGCAGGTGCAGCCAGCTCAGGCGGTCCTCGCCGGTGACGGTGACGACCCCGCGGTGGGACAGGTCGACGAAACCGTTGCCCTCGGCGAGGGCGCGCTGCTCGCGGAACAGGTCGCCGTAGTGGGCGGCGACGCCTTCGTCCACACCCTCGGCTGAGACGGCGCCGGGCAGGGACAGCAGGGGGCTCTTCATGTACGCAAGCCTACGACGCGGTACTTGAACCCTTCAGGGAACAGTCCTGGCAGCGGCCGAAGATCGCGAAGTGCTTCATGTCGGTGTCGAAACCGAACTGCGCGCGCAGCTTGGCGGTGAACTCGGCGGCGACGGCGACATCGGCCTCGATGACGTTCTCGCAGTCCCGGCACACCAGGTGCAGGTGGTGGTGGCGGTCGGCCAGGTGGTAGGTGGGCGCACCGTGGCCGAGGTGGGCATGGCTGACCAGGCCCAGCTCCTCCAGCAGCTCCAGCGTGCGGTAGACGGTGGAAATGTTGACCCCCGACGCCGTCTCCCTCACTTCCGCGAGGATGTCGTCGGGGGTCGCGTGCTCAAGGGTGTCCACGGCTTCGAGGACAAGCTGGCGCTGCGGCGTCAGCCGGTAGCCGCGCTGCCTGAGGTCGCTCTTCCAGTCGGTGCTCACCACACCGGCAAGTCTAGGACTAACGGAAGAAAGCGATGCCGTCGTCGGGCATGTCGTCGGGCAGGGCCTTCGCCCAGCGCTCGACGTCCTCCGGCGTGACGACCTTCTTCAGGTGCGCCGACATGTACGGGCGCAGCTCGACCTCGGGGGTCTGCTTCTCGCCGACCCACATGAGGTCGCTCTTGACGTACCCGTACAGCCGCTTGCCGCCGGTGTACGGCTGCGCGGCGGGCGTCCGGGCGACGGCGTCCGTGACCAGGTCGATCTGCGGCTTCTTCGGGGCCATCTCGCCGTACCAGATCTCGATGACACCGTCGTCGCGGGTCATCGTGACCTCGACCTTGCGGTCGGCGTCGATCCGCCAGAAGCCGTGCTCCGACTCCAGCGGGCGGACCTTGTTGCCGTCGTTGTCCAGGACCCAGGTGTGGGACTGGTACTCCAGGAAGTCCCGGCCGTCGTGGCTGAAGGTGACTTCCTGGCCGAAGTTGCACTTCTCGGACCCGGGGAAGTCGTGCACGCCCGCGCCGGCCCAGTTGCCGAGCAGGAAGGCGAGCGGGACGAGGTCCTTGTGCAGGTCGGACGGGATCTCGATCATGAGAGGCGATTCCTAGCGGTGGTTCAGCGCTGGCCCTGGTACAGCTTCTTCACGGTCAGACCGGCGAAGGCGAGCACGCCGACGCAGACCAGGATCAGCAGTGCTTCGAAGAAAGTCTCCACGGGTGCTCCTTGAGCGGGGTGAGCGTAGGTACACAGAGGCCGGATCCCAGCTTACGCGGCCGGGCCCGGCCTCTCCCTGCGAGGTGGGCCGACCAGGGGCCCGGGGGCGCCCTCAGGGCTGAAAGCGCGCTGAGGGCGTCGTGAAGCCGTGGTGAAACCGGCCGGGCGCAGTCTTCTTCCTGTCAGCAAGACCGCAGGAAAGAAACCCACTGAAGGAGCCCACACCATGTCTCTCGCCCTCACCGCCCAGGACAAGGACACCCTCCGCACCGCCGCCCACGGCGCCATCGCACTCCTGGCCGCCGCCGACGCCGCCGGCTCCCCGCACAAGGTCGCCACCCACGGCGTCCTCGCCCTCATGGCCGCCACCGGCGAGGTCGGCCACGTCCTCGCCGAGAAGGGAAAGATCAAGGACCTGAACGGCAAGTCCGCCGCCGAGATCGCCGACCACGTCCTGCCCGCCCTCACCACCACCATGCACGTCCTGAAGAAGCAGGACCCGGCCGAGGCGGACAACTTCCGCAGCACCATCCTCGTCGCCGTCGAGGCGGGCACCAAGGCCCACAAGGGCGAGCCCGGCCCGGCCCTCACCGCGATGACCGCGAAGATCACCGCCGCCCTCGACGCGTAAGGCTCCGCCGTGGGCTACAGCGCACCCTCCTGCTTGACGCCGCCCACAAAGGCGGCCCAGGCGCCAGCGCCGATCAGCAGGGGGGTGCGGGTGGTGTCCTTGCTGTCCCGCACGGCGGTGTGGAGGAGATCGCCGGAGACTTCGAGGCAGGCGCCGCCGTCCTGGTTGCTGTAGCTGCTCTTGCGCCAGTCGGCAACTTCGACGCAGTTGCCGCCGTCCTGGTTGCTGTAGCTGCTCTTGCGCCAGGTGACGGTGCTCAGATCGATGGCTCGCATGGCGCTTCCTCCAGCATCCGTTCGATGAACTCCCGCGATTCGTCCGGAGATAGGGCCAAATCGCGTACCCGATCGTATCGGAGCTGGAGCTGGTCGACGGCAGTACTTTCCTGGATCAGCTCACCCGAGTAACCCGTCTCGACCCAGGCAACGGTCCGCCCGGCGCTGTGCAGGAACATCGTGTCGGTGTCCGTCAGCCCGTGCAGGCCCTTCAGCCATGGCAGCACCTGAATGGTGACGTTGGGGCGCTCCCCCATCGCAAGAAGATGGCTCAATTGCGCCTGCGACTCGCTCGGTTCACGCAACGGCGTGCGCAGCACCGCCTCGGACAGGATCGCCCGGAAATGCGGTCCGCCATCCGCCAGCAGCGGCTCGCGGCGCCCCATGCGAGCCGTGACCTGCTTCTCCAGCTCTGCGCCCCTCAATCCACCCTGTGTCAGCAACTCGGCTGCGTAGGCGGGGGTTTGCAGCAGTCCAGGGACGATGCTCGACGAGTACTGCCACATACTCAGGGCCTCGGCCTCCAGCACCATGTACCGCCGATATCGCTCCCTGAACTGCATGGGATCCGCCACCGCCAACTCCCACAGCGTGAGCAACTTGTCGCCCGTGCCGTAGTACTGGTCCAGCGCCTGCACCACCTCAGGACCGCCCAGCGTGTGGCCGTGTTCCATCTTGCCGAGGAGCGAGGAATCCCACCCCAGCACCTCCGCCAGCGCCCGCAGACTCACCCCCCGCTCGGCCCGCAGTAACCGCAGCTCCTCCGCGAACCGCACCCTCGGTTCCTGACTGCGACCCGTGATCGCCCTCCGCTGCGGCACCGCGCCCTCCCTGCTTGTGGAATTTGTGGAATGTGGGCCGCTCGCCATGGAAGGAGCGCCCGTTCCGCCCGTATCCGCCTCCGCGCCGGGCCATCCTCGTACCGACCCAGGAACACGCAGAGTAGTGCAACTGGCGCATTCCGTATAGATAATGAGGAAAGGCGCAAAACAGCTGGGAACGGATCCGGCCACCCTGCCCCCTCGCGGCTACGCTGCCCGTATGACCAAGAAGCTCGTGATCAAGGTGACGGCCGGGGCGGACGCCCCCGAACGCTGCTCGCAGGCCTTCACCGTCGCCGCGGTGGCCGTGGCCAGTGGGGTCGAGGTGTCGCTGTGGCTGACCGGGGAGTCGTCCTGGTTCGCGCTGCCGGGGCGGGCCGCCGAGTTCGAGCTGCCGCACGCGGCGCCGCTGCCGGATCTGATCGAGGCGATCCTGGCGGCCGGGCAGATCACCCTGTGCACGCAGTGCGCCGCGCGGCGCGAGATCACGGAGAAGGACGTCATCGAGGGCGTACGGATCGCCGGCGCGCAGGTCTTCGTACAGGAGGCGCTCGGGGACGGCGTGCAGGCGCTCGTCTACTGACCGCTCACTGCCGGGGGCGCTTCTTGCCGTCCAGCTCGTCCCACCACTCGTCGGACTGGGGATCGCCGGAGGGGTCGTCCCACCAGCGGTCCTCCGGGCCCCGGCGGTTGGCGATCATCGCGGCCACGGGCGGGATGACCATGGCGAACACGCACATGCCGACGGCCGCCGGGATCGACCAGAGCCGCACGACCGCCCAGGCCAGGACGAAGAGCCCGATGCACGTGCCCATCATGGCGAAGTAGATGTGGCGCCGTCGCGCGTACATAGGTCCAGGGTAGGCCGGGACGGGGCTGTCACAACTGATCGACAATCACGGCGTGCGACGGGCCGACGGAGTTACCGTGGCGTACGCGTCCACAGCGCCGACGACCAACGCCGACCCCGGGGGAAACACCACATGCGCGCCCTGCGAATACTGCTGATCATCGTCGTGATCCTGGGCGGGCTGTTCGTGATCGCGGACCGGATCGCCGTGCACTTCGCGGAGGGCGAGGCCGCCGACAAGCTGAAGTCGACGGAGAACCTGGCCACCACCCCGGACGTCAGCATCGACGGCTTCCCCTTCCTGACCCAGGTCGCGAGCGGTTCGCTGGACGACGTGCACGTGGGGATCAAGAACTACGAGGCCCAGACCGGCACCGCGGGCAAGACGATCCGGATCGACGACCTCCAGGCCGACATGAAGGGCGTCTCCTTCTCCGGCGACTACAGCTCCGCCACCGCCTCCAGCGCGACCGGTACGGCGACCGTCTCCTACGCCGAGCTGCTGAGGACGGCCAAGTCGCAGCCGACCGAGGTCGCCCCGGGGATCGAGGCGAAGGTCGTGGGGCTGTCCGACGGCGGCAACGGGAAGATCAAGGTCGCGGTGCGGGTGACCGGCAGTTTCCTGTCCGTGCCGATCAACCGGACGGTGTCCGTGCTGAGCAGCGTGACCGTGGCGGACAACAAGGTCGAGGTGCACGCCGACTCGCTGCCCAAGCTGGCGGCCGTCTCCCTCGCCGAGAACCGCATCCGCAACATCACCGACTTCCAGCAGGCCATCGACCGGCTGCCCGGCGGCATCAAGCTGGACAAGGTGCAGGCCGCGGAGGACGGCGTACGGATCAGCGTGAAGGGTTCGGACGTCAAGCTGGCGGGGTAGGACCCGGAAGCCGTGATGGACGGCTTCTGTCCGAGGGGCGAGACGGTGTCGTCCGTTCCGTAGCCCGCTGTCACCCGGACGAGTGCAAGATGCGGCGCGGAGGAGCCCGAACGGGCTCAAGCGTCCCGGCATCCGGACGATCGCGTCTCGCGATATGACACACCGGTGACACGCGCGCCCGGACGTCCCTACGATCGGGGCCATGAAGCGACAGGCGGATCTCACCAAGCGGCGGGCAGTGGACCTGTGCCGCGTTGCCGCCATGCTCTGTCGCCCCTTCTGAGCGAAAGTCCCGACTTCCGCATCACCCCCGCCCTGTCGAAGGGCGACCGCCCTGCTCAAGGGCGATCGCGCGCCGCCCGCTCACGGGCGCGCCGCGCCCCCGCACATTCGCACGCCCCGCCGCGACTGCCCCGGAGGAGAAGAGCATGAGCCGCAGCGACGTCCTGGTCGACGCCGACTGGCTCCAGGACCACCTGGACGACCCGACCATCGCCATCGTCGAGGTGGACGAGGACACGTCCGCCTACGAGAAGAACCACATCAAGAACGCGATCCGCATCGACTGGACCAAGGACCTCCAGGACCCGGTCCGCCGTGACTTCATCGACCAGGAGGGCTTCGAGAAGCTCCTGTCGGAGAAGGGCATCGCCAACGACCACACGGTGATCCTCTACGGCGGCAACAACAACTGGTTCGCGTCGTACGCCTACTGGTACTTCAAGCTCTACGGCCACGAGAGCGTCAAGCTCCTCGACGGCGGCCGCAAGAAGTGGGAGCTGGACGCCCGCGAGCTGGTCGCCGGCGACGAGGTTCCCGAGCGCCCGAAGACCGACTACAAGGCCAAGGCCCAGGACACCTCCATCCGCGCCTTCCGCGACGACGTCGTCGCCGCCATCGGCTCGCAGAACCTGGTCGACGTCCGCTCGCCCGACGAGTTCTCCGGCAAGCTGCTCGCCCCGGCCCACCTGCCGCAGGAGCAGTCGCAGCGCCCGGGCCACGTCCCGAGCGCGCGGAACATCCCGTGGTCGAAGAACGCCAACGACGACGGCACCTTCAAGTCGGACGAGGAGCTGAAGGCCCTCTACGCCGAGGAGCAGGTCGACCTCGCCAAGGACACGATCGCCTACTGCCGCATCGGTGAGCGCTCGGCCCTGACCTGGTTCGTGCTGCACGAGCTGCTCGGCGTCGAGAACGTCAAGAACTACGACGGCTCCTGGACCGAGTACGGCTCCCTCGTCGGCGTGCCGATCGAGCTGGGCGCCAACAAGTAACCCAGGCCACGACCTTTACCCCTCAAGGAGTTCGACATGTGCGGTGCGAAGGCCGGTGGCCCGGACGCTTCCACGATCAAGCCCGGTGAGACCACGATCCAGGGCCAGGTGACCCGCGACGGCGAGCCGGTGACGGGCTACGTCCGGCTGCTGGACTCGACCGGCGAGTTCACCGCCGAGGTCCCGACCTCGGCGACCGGTCAGTTCCGCTTCTACGCCGCGGAGGGCACCTGGACCGTCCGTGCGCTCGTCCCCGGCGGCACGGCCGACCGTACGGTCGTCGTGGCGGAGCAGGGCGCGCTGGCCGAGGTCGCCATCGCGGTCTGAGACCGCCGTCGCGGTCCGAGGTCCCGGTCGACGGGTCCCGTGACGGTCGGAGGGCCGCACCCCTGGGTTGGACGCCAGTGGGGGTGCGGCCCTCCGGCATGTCAGCGGCACTGCGGGATGAAGGGATCCCGGTCGACGCTGTGGGCGTTGTTGTCGACGTACCCGGCGAAGGTGTAGGCGGTGCCGCCGACGAACCGCCAGCCCACGCCGTCTGAGTAGTCGACCTCGCTCACCTGGTACCAGGTGTTGCCCCAGGTGCCGATCTGCTCGCCCCTCGTCCAGCAGTTGGCGTAGATCCAGGCGCCGGGGGCGAGGTCGGGCCAGCCGATCTTGCCGTTCGTCGTGTTCGGGCTCCTGTAGATGCCGACCCAGTTGCTGGTGGTGAGCTTCACGGGGTCAGAGGCCGAGGCGCTCCCCGCCGTCGTCACGATCGCACCGATGCTCATCGCGGCGGCCGTCACGGCCATCGCCGCCCGGCGCCCGAACCTGATCCTCATGTGGTGCCCCTCCCTGTACGGCGCCCGTGAGTGGCGCGAACTCAGCCTGGCGCGGCAGGGGTGGCGGGGCCATCCTTTCTCCGCTGACCAAAAGGCTTGCCAACGGGGGGGTTGGGCATGCTGCGCATCGAGTTGTCCGGAGAGGACCTCGCACGGATCCGGTTCGTACCGCAGCCGGCACCGCTGGTCGAACTCAAACTCGCGCTGATGATGCTGCGGCGCCCGGACTCGGAGCAGACGTTCGGCCGCTGGCGGCGCGGGATGCGGCAGCGGCTGCCCGCCTCCACCCGCCCGCTGCGGGACCTGCTCACGCCGTACCGCGGCCCGGCCCTCCTGGACCCGGTCAGCCCGGACCTGCCGAGCGCCCTGGACGCGGTGCGGGCCGTACCCGCCGGCCAGTTGCGCGTCTGCCTCGAAGGGGCGTGGGCGCGGCAGGAGGGGCAGGGGCCGGTGCCCCGCTGGGTGCGCGACCTGGCCCAGGGCGACCCCGGTTGCCGGGAACTGGTCTGCCAGGGGTTCCAGGACGCCTACCGGGCCGTACTCGACGCGTCCTGGCCCCGGGTGGCGGCCCTGCACTCCGCCGAGTACGCCCGGTACGCCCTCAACACCGCCGAGCACGGGGTCGTCGGCGCGCTGACCCGGCTCTGTCCGGGGTCCCGGCCGGCCGACGGCTCCTGGGAGATCGACGCGCCCTACCGGCGGCAGGTGACGTCCGCCGGCCGTGGCCTGGTGCTGCTGCCCACCTTCCACTGGACCGGTGCGCCGCTGGTCGCCGAGCGGGCGCAGGAGCCGCTGCTGGTGGTCTACCCGGCCGGTCCGGGCATCCCGCTGATGCCCTCGGCCGTCGGCGAGGACGTGCTCGCGCCGGTCCTCGGCACCACCCGGGCGCAGACCCTGCGCCTCCTCGGCTATCCCCTGAGCACCAGCGAACTCGCCGGCCACCTCGGCATCAGCCTGGGCGCGGCCTCCACCCACGCGGCCGCGCTGCGCGCCGCGGGCCTGATCGACACGGTCCGCGCCGGCCGCGCGGTCCGGCACGAACGCACCGCCCTCGGCACCCTGCTGACGGGCAGCGCGGACCGGCCCTGAGCACGGCTAGGCCCTGCTCCTCCCCGGGGCCACAGCGGCGATGACCTTGTCCATCTCCTCCTCGGTCACCTCTCCCAGGCGGGAGGCGGCGATGTGCCCGGAGGGGTCGACGACCAGCGTGTACGGGAGGGACTGGGGCACCAGGCCGCGCGGCAGCCGCAGGGCCTGCCTCCCGGAGGGGTCGTGGATCGAGGGGTACGACAGCCCGTGCGCGCGCTGGAAGGCGAGCGCGGCGGCGACCCCGTCGTCCCGGTTCAGCCCGAGGATCTGAACACCGCGGCCCGCCCACCGCTGCTCGATCCTGCGCAGTTCCCCGGCCTCCGCGCGGCACGGCCCGCACCAGGACGCCCACGCGTTGACCAGCACGACCTTCCCCCGGTAGTCGGAGAGGCGCACGGTGTGCCCGTCCAGGGCCGGCCCGGTCAGATCCGGCGCCGCCGGCCGCTTGCCCTCGGCGAAGGTGGAGGTCAGAGGATCCCCGGGGCTGGTGTCCCCGAGAGGCGCGGGCGTCGAACAACCCGCGAGAACCAGACAGGCGGCAACGGCGACGAGCACATGCCGGACACCGGTGGCGACCATGGCTTCCCCCTTTTTCCCTGGCACCCGTGCCGATCATTCTGCTCCCCGAGCGGGCAGCCGTTGCAGCGGGCCCTCTACGGTGAGGCGGAGCACTCGGTACATCCGGAGGGGGAAGCCGTGCCGTCGTCCTTACGCCCGCGCCGCAGCGTCCTGGCGCTGACCGCTCTCGCCCTGCTGGCCGCAGCGGCCTGCGCGACCGCATACCTCGTCCACGACCGGCGTGCCGACGCGGGCCTGACCCCGGGCCCCTTCGCCGGTGCGGCACCCTGCCGGAGCCTCACCGACCGGGCCCCCGGCCGCCTCGCCGACCTGGACCGCCGGGCCGGCGCGGTGCGGGGAGTGGTGGTGTGGGGCGACCGGGACGTCGTCCTGCGCTGCGGAGTGACTCCCCCGCAGCCGCGGCAGGACGCGTGCTTCTCGGTGAACGGGGTGGACTGGGTGATCGACGAGAAGCAGTCCACGGCCTCCCGAAAGGTGATCGTCACCTACGGCCGCACCCCCGCGACCCAGGTGGCCTTCTTCACCACCGGCCGGACCGACACGGCCCTGGTCGACCTGTCGGACCTGGTCACCCCGATCCGCCAGGCCGATCACTGCCTGGACAAGTGACGCGGGCCTCAGCCCAGCGCCCGGCCCAGTACCCACACCACCGGTGCCGCCGCCGACAGGGGCAGGGCCACGCCCGCGGTGAAGTGGACGAAGCGGGAGGGGTAGTCGTAGGACGCGACCCGGTGGCCGATCAGGGCGCAGGCGCCCGCCGCCGCGCCGAGCAGGGCGCCCTTCGTGCCCAGTCCGGTCATGTCGCCGGCCGCGATGCCCGCGCCGGCCGCGGCGAGCAGCGCGACCACCACCGACGCCGGGGTGGGCAGCGGCAGGGCGCGGGCCAGGACCGCGACCGCGACCGAGGCCGCGCCCACCGACACCGCGTGCGCCCCGGCGCCGAGGTAGCCGGTCGCGACCACGGTGAGGGCCGCCGAGACGACGGTCGCCATCAGGCCGTACATCCGCTCGTCCGGGTCCGCGTGCGAGCGCAGCTGGAGGACCAGGCAGAGCAGCACCCAGACGCCGAGGGTGCCGAGGATCGCGGCGGGGGCGTGGCCGCGCCCGGACAGCAGGACGGCCGCGTCGGCGACCAGGCCGCCCAGGAAGGCCAGCGCGATGCCCTGCCGGGCCGGCCACATGCCGTTCAGCCGGAACCAGCCGGCCGCCGTCACCGCCTGGAGGATCACCAGGGGGGCGACGAGCGCGTAGGAGGCGACCGGCGCCGCGGCGGCCAGCAGCAGGCCGAGCACCGCGGTGAGCGCCGCCGGCTGCATACCGGGCTCGATGATCGGCGAACGGCCCTCCAGGCGCGCCCGCTGGTTGTCCTTGATCCGGGTGTTGCCGGCGAGGGTGGCGGGGCCGTAGGTCGGGGCGCCCTCGGCGGCGGCGGCATCGGCCACATCGGCCACCGGTTCCGGTTGCGCCGGGGGTTCCGGCTGCGGCTGCGGTTCCCAGGCCGGCTGGGCCTGCTGCGGGGCGTAGGGGTCCGTGTAGTGCTGCTGCTGGTAGCCGTAGTCGTAGTCGTACTGCTGGTGCTGCGGCTGGTACGCCGGCTCCGCCGCCTGTGCCGGCATCTGGAGCGGGGCGTGCGTCCGGGTGTCCCAGGTCTCGCCCTGCCACTGCTGGGTGAGCTGGGGGTCGTAGCCGGGCTGCTGCTGGTCGTACCCGGAGCCGGGGGCCGCGTGGGATCCCGGCCACTGCTGCTGGTACGGGTCGTAGCCCTCGTACGGGCCGCCCTGATACGGCTGGTCGCTCATCGCCTCACCCTCCTGCGAACGGCGGGAGCACCTCGACCGTGCCGCCCTCGGCCAGCCGTACCGACTCGTGCGAGCGGGTCCCGACGGGGTCGCCGTCGACGAGGAAGGAGCATCGCTGGAGCACGCGCGTGAGTTCGCCGGGGTGGTGGGCGCGTACGGCGGCGAGCGCTTCGGCGAGCGTCTCCGCCTCGTACGGCTCCTCGGCGACCCGGGCCGCGGCCTTGGCGGCGGCCCAGTAGCGCACCGTGACCTTGGGCATCTGGTTCCTCAATCGACGGCAAGAAAGAAATAAGAGTGCTGTCAGGCTAGCCCGCCTTCGCCACGGCCCAGACCCCGATCCGGGTCAGCAGGGTGTCGTCCGCTGCGTGCTCGGCGTGGCCCATGCCCGGCTCGATCCAGAGTTCTCCCTGCTCCCCGGCCGCCTCGGCGAGCATGCGGGGGTGGTCGAGGGGGAAGTAGCCGTCGCGGTCGCCGTGCACGATCAGCAGCGGGGTCGGGGGGATCCGGCGGGTCGCCTCGGTCGGGGACAGCGGCACCGGGTCCCAGTCGCGGTGGTGGATGCGGGTGCGCAGCCCGTAGCGGCCGACCAGCCGGCCCTCGGGGCGGGTGACCAGCCAGTGCAACCGGCGCATGGGGGCGGTGCCCCGGTAGTACCAGCGGGCGGGCGCGCTGACCGAGACCACCGCGTCGACCGCACCCGGGTGCAGAGCCGCGTGGCGCAGGACCACCGAGCCGCCCATGGAGAAGCCGACGCTCACCACCCGCTGATGGCCGAGCGCGCGGGCCCGGTCGACGGCGGCGGCGAGGTCCAGCACCTCCCGGTCGCCGACCGTGGAGCGGCCGCCGGAGCGGCCGTGGCCGCGGAAGGAGAAGGTCACGACCGCGCCGTACCGGGCGAGGACGCCGGCCACCCGTCGCACATGCGGGCGGTCCACGTCCCCGGTGAAGCCGTGGGCGACGACGAACGCCAGGCCATCGGGGGATGGAGCGGAGGTGTCCGGCGGGGTTTCGTATACGACCGGGCCCGGGTTGTATACGGAATCGATCGCAATGCCATCGGCCGTGGTCAGATACGTCCGGATAGGGACCCGTCCGCCCGTCTCGCCATTCGGACGAACGGTGGAACGCGCCACATGACCTGCCGGACGGTTGCTCATGTGGGCTATTCTGCTGGGCAGAGGACTCGGGCAGCGAAGCCCCCGGGTCCTTTTGTGCTTTCGGAAGCGTTGTATACGAAGTGGGAAACCCCTGGTGAAGGCTGGGGGGAACCGCCGGTGTACGGGGCCTTCGGGATCGCAGAGCAGTGCCCGTCCGCACACGTCCTCGCAGGGACCGAGGAGGAACCAGACGTATGAGTTCTCTGCTGCTCCTGACCAACGCCCTCCAGCCGTCGACGGAGGTCCTGCCCGCACTGGGACTTCTGCTGCACAACGTCCGGGTGGCCCCGGCCGAGGGCCCCGCCCTCGTCGACACCCCCGGTGCCGACGTCATCCTCGTCGACGGCCGGCGCGACCTGCCGCAGGTCCGGAGCCTGTGCCAGCTGCTGCGTTCCACCGGCCCCGGCTGCCCCCTGGTCCTGGTCGTCACCGAGGGCGGCCTCGCCGCCGTCACCGCCGACTGGGGCATCGACGACGTCCTGCTGGACACGGCGGGTCCGGCCGAGGTCGAGGCCCGGCTGCGGCTCGCCATGGGCCGCCAGCAGATCGTCAACGACGACTCCCCGATGGAGATCCGCAACGGTGACCTCTCGGTGGACGAGGCGACGTACAGCGCCAAGCTGAAGGGCCGGGTCCTCGACCTCACCTTCAAGGAGTTCGAGCTGCTGAAATACCTCGCGCAGCACCCGGGCCGGGTCTTCACCCGCGCCCAGCTGCTCCAGGAGGTGTGGGGCTATGACTACTTCGGCGGCACCCGGACGGTGGATGTGCACGTACGACGGCTGCGCGCCAAGCTCGGCCCGGAGCACGAGTCGCTGATCGGCACGGTCCGGAACGTGGGTTACCGATTCGTTACCCCGGAGAAGGTGGAGCGGGCCGCCGAGGAGGCGAAGGCCAAGGCCGGACGGGCAAAGGCCGACGATGCGGACGCATCCGCCGTCCGCAGCGGCGCCGAGGTCCACGCGGAGGCCTAGGACGGGGTGGCAGGGTGCCGGTGCGGACGTTGCTTCCGCACATCCGGCGTGAGATACACCCTGCCCGAACTGGGTCAATCCGCGTAGACTCCGCGCGTGGCCAAGGTGACTCGGGATGATGTGGCACGGCTGGCTGGAACCTCCACCGCCGTCGTCAGTTATGTCATCAACAACGGACCCCGGCCGGTCGCCCCGGCCACGCGCGAGCGTGTCCTCGCCGCGATCAAGGAACTGGGGTACCGGCCCGACCGGGTCGCCCAGGCGATGGCCTCGCGCCGCACGGACCTCATAGGCCTGATCATCCCGGACGCCCGTCAGCCGTTCTTCGGCGAGATGGCGCACGCGGTCGAGCAGGCCGCCTCCGAGCGCGGAAAAATGGTCCTCGTCGGCAACACCGACTACATCGGTGAACGCGAGGTCCACTACCTCCGCGCCTTCCTCGGCATGCGCGTCTCGGGCCTCATCCTCGTCTCGCACGCCCTGAACGACCTGGCCGCCGCCGAGATCGACGCCTGGGACGCCCGGGTGGTGCTGCTGCACGAGCGGCCGGAGGCCATCGACGACGTCGCCGTGGTCACGGACGACCTGGGCGGCGCCCAGCTCGCCGTGCGCCATCTGCTGGAGCACGGCCACGAGTACGTCGCCTGTCTGGGCGGCACCGCCGAGACCCCGGCCGTCGGCGACCCGGTCTCCGACCACGTCGAGGGCTGGAAGCGGGCCATGGCCGAGGCGGGCCTGTCCACCGAGGGCCGGCTGTTCGAGGCGCCGTACAACCGCTACGACGCCTACCGCGTGGGCCTGGAGGTGCTCGCCGGGCCGCGCCGGCCGCCGGCGATCTTCTGCTCCACCGACGACCAGGCGATCGGTCTGCTGCGGGCCGCGCGCGAGCTGCGCATCGACGTGCCGGGCGAGCTGGCGGTGGCCGGCTTCGACGACATCAAGGAGGCCGCGCTCGCCGACCCGCCGCTGACCACGGTCGCCTCGGACCGCTCGGCGATGGCCCGCGCGGCCGTCGACCTCGTCCTGGACGACGGACTGCGGGTGCCCGGGTCGCGGCGGGAGCGGCTGAAGACGTTCCCGTCCCGGCTGGTGGTCCGGACGAGCTGCGGCTGCGAGTCGTAGCCGAACGCGTCCCGGCAGGGCCCCCAGGGGTCCGTCTTTATATCGGACAAACAAGGTTCTGCCGGGCTTCTCAGGGAGCACTCAGGAAGCTCTCATGGTCGCAGGGGAGGCTTCTGTCATGACCGAGAGCCAGGGCACCTTCGAGCAGTCCCACTCCCCCTTCTCCTCTCACTCCGCTCCGGTGAACCCCGAGTGGCCGCCTCCGCCGCCGCACCGGCCGGAGGACGGGCCCACCGCGCCCGGCCCGCACCGCGGGAAGCGGACCCGGGGACCGTTCGCCCTGCTCGCGGCGGTCGCGATCGTCGCGGCCGCGGTGGGCGGCGGCACGGCGTACGCCTTCCAGGAGCTGACCGGCACGGACACGGTCGCCTCCGCCGGTACCAGCACCACCGTGGTGCCCACCGGCAAGCGGGGGGACGTGGCCGCCATCGCCGCCGCCGTCAGCCCGAGCGTGGTGGAGATCAACGCCACCCTGGACAACGGCACCTCCACCGGCTCCGGCGTGGTCATCACCTCGGGCGGCGAGATCGTCACCAACAACCACGTCATCGCCGGCGCGCAGTCGATCAGGGTGCGCACCAGCGACGGCCGGAGCTACACCGCCGACGTCGTCGGCACCGACAGCTCCAAGGACCTCGCACTGATCAAGCTCCGGGGCGCCTCCGGGCTGAAGGCCGCGAGCCTCGGCGACTCCCGCGGGGTCCGAGTCGGGGACACGGTCGTCGCGATCGGCTCCCCCGAAGGCCTGACCGGCACCGTCACCAGCGGCATCGTCTCCGCCCTCGACCGGGACGTCACCGTCTCCACCGACGAGAGCCAGGGCCAGAGCCAGGGGCAGGGCGGCGACGGCCAGTGGCCGTTCGAGTTCGGCGGCCGCCAGTTCAACGGCGACACCGGCTCCTCCACCACCACCTACAAGGCCATCCAGACCGACGCCTCGCTCAACCCCGGCAACTCCGGTGGCGCACTGATCGACGCGAGCGGTCATGTGATCGGCATCAACTCCGCGATGTACTCGTCGAGTTCCCAGGCCTCCTCGTCCTCGGACGCGGGCAGCGTCGGGCTCGGCTTCGCGATCCCCGTCAACACGGTCACGTCCGACCTGGCCAAGCTGCGGTCGGGCGCACAGAGCTAACGACTCCACGAGTCGGCTGGGAGCACGTCATGATCAAGCACATTTCGCACACCGGCGCGCCGGCCACCGGCCCCGACGCCCTCACCCTGGCCCTGGCGATCGCACACGAGCTGCACCCGCCGGCCATCCCCGCACCGCGCACCCCCGAGGCCGTACCGACGGCGCAGCGCGCCCCCGAGGTCGTACCGGCGGCCGTGCCGCAGCTGATGGGCCTGCGCACCCCGGCGGTGCGCACCCACCGCCGCAAGGTTCCGCTGAACCGGCTGAGCGTGGTGCGGACCTGAGCCTGGCCCGGGCCGTCACGTCCGCGCCCATGGCACGCTGAGAGGCATCCGTCCGCCCACCACCCTTGAGGAACCGCGAGCGATGAGCCCCGCCGAAGGCGACCGTGACCCCCAGCGCATCCTGATCGTCGACGACGAGCCGGCCGTACGCGAGGCGCTCCAGCGCAGCCTCGCCTTCGAGGGGTACGGCACCGAGGTCGCCGTCGACGGCGCGGACGCCCTGGAGAAGGCCCAGGCCTACCGGCCCGACCTGGTCGTCCTCGACATCCAGATGCCCCGCATGGACGGCCTGACCGCCGCCCGGCGCATCCGGGGCGCGGGCGACACCACCCCGATCCTCATGCTCACCGCCCGCGACACCGTGGGCGACCGGGTGACCGGCCTGGACGCGGGCGCGGACGACTACCTCGTCAAACCCTTCGAGCTGGACGAACTCTTCGCCCGCATCCGCGCGCTGCTGCGCCGCAGCTCCTACGCGGCCGCCGTGTCCGCCGAGGCGCAGGAGGACGAGGCGCTGACCTTCGGCGACCTGCGCATGGACCTCGCCACCCGGGAGGTCACCCGGGGCGGCCGCCCGGTGGAACTGACCCGCACCGAGTTCACCCTGCTGGAGATGTTCATGGCACATCCGCGCCAGGTGCTCACCCGCGAGCAGATCCTGAAGGCCGTGTGGGGCTTCGACTTCGAGCCGTCCTCCAACTCCCTCGACGTCTACGTCATGTACCTGCGCCGCAAGACCGAGGCGGGCGGCGAGCCGCGCCTGGTGCACACCGTGCGGGGCGTGGGCTATGTCCTGCGCCAGGGCGGGGCCGAGTGAGGAGGCTGCTGCGCCGCTACCGGGCGCTGCCGATCCGGGCCCGGCTGGCGATGCTGGTCGCGGCGGCGGTGGCGTTCGCGGTGGCGGCGGTGTCGATGACGGCGTGGTTCATCGTCCAGGGGAAGCTGTACGACCAGCTGGACGCCGACCTCCAGAAGTCGCTGCGCGGCAGCACGCAGCTGGACCAGCTCCAGTTCACCTTGCAGAACTGCACCGACTCCCCGACCTCGACCGGGTTCTTCAAGGACCGGTACTCCCAGGTGGTCACCGAGGACGGCAGGGTCTGCCTCTTCGGGGGCGCGTCGGGCCGGATCAGGGTCACCCCGGCCGACCGCGCCGAGATCAAGGCGCTGGACCTCGGCAAGATCTACTTCCGCAACGGCACCGACGCGCAGGGCAACGTGCTGCGTGTGCTCACCCGCGCCATCGGGCCCACCGCGACCGAGAGCGGCGGGCGCGGCCCCAATGTGGGCGTGCTCATCGCCGTCCCGCTCGCGAACACCGAGAAGACGCTCAAGGACCTCGCCCTCGTCCTGCTCCTCGTCTCCGGCATAGGAGTCGTCGGCGCCGGCGCCGCCGGTCTCGCCGTGGCCCGTGCCGGGCTGCGGCCCGTCGACAAGCTCACCGAGGCCGTCGAGCACGTGGCCCGGACCGAGGACCTGACCATCCGCATCCCGGTGGAGGACGACAGCGAGGACGAGGTGGCCCGGCTGTCCCGGTCCTTCAACTCGATGACCGCCTCCCTGGCCAGCTCCCGGGACCTCCAGCAGCAGCTGATCGCCGACGCCGGCCATGAACTCCGTACGCCGCTCACGTCGTTGCGGACCAACATCGAGCTGCTCACCCGCAGCGAGGAGACCGGCCGGCCGATCCCGCCGGCCGACCGCAAGGCCCTGCTCGCCTCGGTGAAGGCGCAGATGACCGAGCTGTCCTCGCTGATCGGCGACCTCCAGGAACTGTCCCGCGCGGAGAGCCAGCGGGGGGAGCGGGTGCAGGTGGTGTCGTTGCAGGACACCGTCGAGGCCGCGCTGCGCCGGGCGCGGCTGCGCGGCCCGGAGCTGACGATCACCTCGGACCTGGAGCCCTGGTACGTCCGGGCGGAGCCCACCGCGCTGGAGCGGGCGGTCGTCAACATCCTGGACAACGCGGTGAAGTTCAGCCCCGAGGGCGGCACGGTCGAGGTGCGGCTCGCCGACGGTGTACTGACCGTGCGCGACCACGGCCCCGGCATCCCCGAGGACGAACTCCCGCACGTCTTCGACCGCTTCTGGCGCTCCCCCAGCGCCCGCGCCCTGCCCGGCTCCGGCCTCGGCCTGTCCATCGTGGCCCGTACGGTCCGGCAGGCGGGCGGCGAGGTCACGCTGGCCCGCGCGGCGGACGGCGCGGGCACGGTGGCGACGGTACGGCTGCCCGGGGCCCCGGTGCCGCCGCCGGAGACGGTGTGAGGGCGGCGGTCAGTTCGCCTTCGGCAACTCGCGCAGGTACCGGATCTGGGCGCGGCTGACGTCGTTGGAGCGGCGCATGTGCCGGATGATCACTTCCAGTTCCTCGGCGGTGTTGTCGTCGAAGACGGTCTGCCAGCGCTGCCTGAGGTCGCCCCAGAGGGCGCCGAGGCGGGCGAGGCGGTCCGGGACCGGGGCGACCAGGACCCGGCGCCGGTCCTGCGGGTCGGGCGTGCGGACGACATAGCCGCTGCGTTCCAGCCGGTCCACCAGGCGGGTGGCCGAGCCGGTGGTGAGACCGGTCAGGTCGGCGATCCGGCGGACGGTGAGCGGTTCCGGTTCGGCCGTCAGCAGGCTCAGGCACTGCACGTCGGTGGGGTGCAGGCCGAGGTGGTCGGCGACGGCCTGGTTGAACAGGACGTAGGCCGCGAGATAGCGGCGGGATTCCGTGCCGAGTTCCTCGAGCAGCCGGTCCCGCTGCCCGTCGTCGGTCGGCTTGTCCGGCTTGTCGGTCATGGGCCACCTCCCGCGGCCGGTCGCCCGGCCGATCCATTCACTGCGCCGGTCAATTCACTGCGCCGCGCAGCAATCTCCGTTAGTCTGCTGCGCGACGCAGTAAATGCGCCACGCAGCTAACTGCTGCCGATCCTACCCCGACCCCTTCGGAGGCACACCCATGTCCAGCACCGCCCCCGTCGCCGTGACCGGCGCCACCGGAGTCCAGGGCGGCGCCACCGCCCGCGCCCTGCTGGCCGACGGCCGGCCCGTCCGCGCGCTGACCCGCACCCCCGGCTCCCCCGCCGCCGCGGCCCTGCGGAGCCTGGGCGCCGAGGTCCGGTACGCCGACTTCGACGACCGCGGCTCCCTCGACACGGCCCTCGCCGACGCCGGCGCGCTCTTCGCGGTCACCACCCCCTTCGGCGCCGACACCGACACCGAGGTGCGGCAGGGCCGTACGCTCGTCGACGCCGCCGCGTCCGCCCGCCTCGGCCATGTCGTCCTCACCTCCGCCGCGCACGCCGACCGCGGCACCGGCGTCCCGCACTACGACAGCAAGCAGCTGATCGAGCAGCACCTGGCCGCCTCCGGACTGCCCTGGACGGTGATCGCCCCGGCCGCGTTCATGGACAACTACGCCGGCGGCTGGACCCTCGAAGGGCTGCGCGAGAACACCTTCGGCTGGCCCCTGCCCACCGACCGCCCGTTCGCCCTCGTCGCCGCCGCCGACATCGGCGCGTTCGCCGCACTGGTCCTGCACCGCCGCGCGGAGTTCACCGGCCGCCGGATCGACCTCGCCTCCGACATGTGCACACCCGCGCAGATCGCCGCCGCCCTCACCACCGCCACCGGCCGCCCGATCACCCACCACGAGGTGCCCCTGGAGTACGTCCGGAGCCACTCCGCCGACCTGGCGGCCATGTTCGCCTACTTCGCCGACCCCGGCCTCGACGTGGACACCGCGGCGCTGCGCCGCACCTATCCCGAGGTCGGCTGGCACACCTTCACCGAGTGGGCCGCGGGCGCGAACTGGCCGGAACTGCTCGGCGGCTAGCGGCAACCTTCCCCTGTCCGGTGGCGACCCGGGGGCACCACACCCCCGACCGACCGGAGTGGCCATGCCGTCCCAGCCCACCCGCACCAGCAACAGCACCGGAAGCAGCAAGGCGCTCGCGCCTCTCGCCGCCGTCCTCGGCAGCGCCCTCGCCTGGGGCCTGCTCGGCGCCCTTCCCCAGCAGGCCTCCGCCGCGGCGGCAGCCACCACGCTCACCGTCGCCCAGGACGGCTCCGGCCAGTACCGGACCGTGCAGGCCGCCGTGGACGCCGTACCCGCGAACAACCCCTCCCGGGTGGTGATCAAGGTCGCTCCGGGCACCTACCGGGAGACGGTGAAGGTCCCCGCGAACAAGCCGCACCTCACGATCCAGGGCACCGGCGGCAGCCGTAAGGACACCGTGATCGTCTACAACAACGCGGCCGGCACGCGGAAGCCGGACGGGTCCGGGACCTACGGCACCGGCGGCAGCGCCACCGTCGCCGTGGAGGCCGACGACTTCCAGGCCCGCAACCTCACCGTCGCCAACGACTTCGACGAACGCGCCCACCAGGACATCGCCCAGCAGGCGGTGGCCCTGCGCACCGCCGCCGACCGGGTCCTCCTGGACGGGATCGTCGTCAGCGGCGACCAGGACACCCTGCTGCTGGACACCGCGGCCAAGGAGCGGCTCGGCCGCGTCTACATGACCAACTCCTCCGTCGTCGGCAACGTCGACTTCGTCTTCGGCCGGGCCACCGCGGTGATCGACAGGTCGGTGATCACCCTGAAGAAGCGGTGGGACGGCTCCTCGGCCGGCTTCGTCACCGCGCCGTCCACCGCCGCGGACCGCAAGGGCTTCCTCATCGCCGACTCCGCGGTGACCGGCGACGTCTCCGACCGCAGCTTCTCCCTGGGCCGCCCCTGGCACGCCGGCGGCGACGCCTCCCTCATCCCGCAGACCACGGTCCGCGACACCTCGCTGAGCGCCGCGATCAAGACCACCCCGTGGACCGACATGAGCGGCTTCTCCTGGAAGAACGCCCGCTTCGCCGAGTACCGGAACACCGGCGCGGGCTCCGGCCCGGCGAGCCCCGACCGCCCCCAGCTGACGGACGCCCAGGCGGCCGGCCAGGAGATCGCGGACTGGCTGGGCGGCTGGACGCCGTCGGCTTCCTGAGGCACCCGCTTCCTGAGGCGTCCGCCGCGGCGGCGCGCAGCGGCCGGGGGCCCGCTCGACTCCCCGGCCGCTTCGCGGTGTTCGGTCACGCCCCGGGCCCGGCCGACTACCCTCGTACCCATGAGCAGCGACGACACCGTACGTGCCTTCCCCTCCCGCTCCATCGAGACCTACACCGCGCTCACCCCGGACCAGGCCGAGGCCGTGCTCGGGCTGATCGCCGAGGCCGCGCGGGTCGACGGCCAGCAGCCGGTGTCCGAGCAGGGCCGGCTGCAACTGCGCGGGGGTGCCCGCGAGGGCGTCGCGCACCTGCTGCTGAGCGTCGACGGCGAACTCGTCGGCTACGCCCAGCTGGAGGACACCGACCCGGTGGAGGCACCGGCCGCCGAGCTGGTCGTCCACCCGGGACAGCGCGGCCACGGGCACGGCCGGGCGCTCGGCACCGCGCTGCTCGCCGCGTCCGGCAAGCGGCTGCGGGTGTGGGCGCACGGCGGGCACGCCGCCGCCCGGCATCTCGCACAGGTGCTCGGCCTCACCCTGTTCCGCGAACTGCGCCAGATGCGGCTCCGGTTGGCGGACCTGGAGCTGCCCGACCCGGTGCTGCCCGCGGGCGTGACCGTGCGCGCCTTCGTGCCCGGCAAGGACGACGCGGCCTGGCTCGCGGTCAACGCGGCCGCCTTCGCCCACCACCCCGAACAGGGCTCGCTCACCCAGCGGGACCTCGACGACCGCAAGGCCGAGCCGTGGTTCGACCCGGCCGGGTTCTTCCTCGCCGAGCGGGACGGGGAGCTGATCGGCTTCCACTGGACCAAGGTGCACGCGGCGGAGCAGCTCGGCGAGGTGTACGTCGTCGGTGTGCGCCCCGGTGAGCAGGGCGGCGGCCTCGGCAAGGCGCTCACCACGATCGGCCTGCGCCACCTGGCCGACCGGGGCCTGCCGACCGCGATGCTCTACGTCGACGCCGACAACAAGGCGGCCGTGTCGGTGTACGAACGGCTGGGCTTCACGACGTACGAGACCGACCTGATGTACCGCACCGAGACCTGAGCGCCCCGGCCCGGCGCCGCAGCGGCTCCCTGAGCGCCACCGCGCCCACCGCCAGCGCGCCCGCCAGCAGCCACGCCCAGCGCTGGTGCGCCCCGGCCCACCCCGGGTCGGCCGGGGTGGTGAACAGGCCCCAGCTGTGGGGCAGCAGGAAGGGCGCGAGCAGGGCGGTGGTGAGCAGGGCCGCCACCACCCGGCGGCCGGGTTCCGGCTCGTCGGTCAGGCGGCCGGCGACCGTGGCCGCGGCCAGCCCGAGGGCGCAGGCGGCGGCCGCCTCCAGGGTGACGCCCCCGTACGGCGGCCGGACCGGGCCGGGGACCAGCAGCAGCGCGGCCGTCCAGCACAGCGCCAGGAAGGGCACCGCCAGCGCGGCCCGCAGCACGGCACGGACACCCCGGCCGACCGGGACCGCGGCCGTGGTGTGCCGGGCGGGGTCGTCCAGCAGGAAGCCGACGCCCAGGGCGAGCGCGAGGGCGGCACAGCGCAGCATGAGCAGCGCGGCGAGGGGACCGGGCCTGCCGGCGTCCAACCGGGCGACCGCGAGGGGCACCAGCCCGGTCACCGCGGCGGTCCCGAGCGCCCGCCAGGGCAACATCCGCCACACCGCCGCCCCCAACGCCCCCAGGCCGTCCCGCAGCTTCGTCACGTGCCGCATCGGTCCGCCCCCACCGTCACCTTCGCACCCAGCAGCCGCGCCGCCTCGGACGTGGAGACGCCGGGGGCGGTCAGCTCGTCCCAGTGGGCCTTCATCCGCGCCGCCACGCTGTACAGCGGCCGGTGGAACAGCGCCCGCACCACCTTGGTCTGGGCGCCCGTCATGCGCAGCGGCTCGGTCCGGGAGAGCACGACCGCGTCGCCGGAGAGGCTGTCGTCCAGCCGTACGTGCCGCAGTTCGGTCTCCGGGTCGGACTGCCAGGCCAGGGACAGCCACATCACGGTGACCATCCGCCCGTCGCACAGCCGGCTCGCCGCCCGCTCGTCGCCCGCGACCAGCACCCCGGCCACGGCCGTGGAGAACTCCGGGACCCGGTTGCCGCCCCAGGCGGTGCCCACGGTCACCTGGTGGCGGCGGGTCGCGGGGGCGAGCGCCGAGTCCACGTCGAGGCCGTAGCGCGCCTCCAGCCGCTGTCGTACCAGCAGCGGCCGGCCGTGCGCGTCGCCGCCCGCGAGAGCCTGCACCCGGTCCACGATCCGCGCCCAGTCCGCGACGCGGGGCGTCCACTCGGGGAAGGCGCAGTAGGAGGACGGTCCCCGTCGTACACAGGTCTGGTCGGCCTCCGGGGTGAGCGAGGCCCGCGCCCGGGCGGCGGTCGTCGCGTCGGGCAGCGGCCCGGCCTGCACCACCCCGCCGAGCACGGTCGCGGCCAGCGCGAGGGCGAACGCCCCCCGTACGGCCCACGCCCGGCCGCCGGCGACCAGCACCGCGGCCAGCGTCAGCGTCAGCGCGAACCCGGCGAGATACAGGGCGTGCCAGCCGGCCGGACGGGCCAGCAGGGCGGAGGGGAAGGGATGCACGCCGGACGTGGAGACCACCGGCAGCAGCCAGGCGGCCCCCCGTTCCCCGCCGAAGGGGAAGGCGGCGCCGACGAACAGCAGGAAGAACACCACGACCAGCATCGGTGCGACGGCGGTGAACGGCAGCAGCCGGGCCAGCAGCACCCCGGCCGCCCCGAACAGCAGCACCACCAGCGGCGCGACCAGCAGCTCGGCCACCGAACCCCGGCCCACCGCACCCGGCTTGAGCGCCTCCCAGCCGAACTGGACGGCCACGCCCACCGCGGTGACCAGCGCCACCGGTACGACGGACAGCGCGTGCGCGGCCGTGCGGTGGCCGGGCGGCAGCACCAGCACGGCGAAGTGGCGTTCGGTGTCCCGGCGCCGGGAGCGCAGCACGGCGTGGTTGGCGCACACCAGCACCACGAGGCCGACGAACAGCCCGCCGCCCTGGGTGGCGCGGTCGGCGTCCTGGAGGACCGGGTAGTCGTCCCCGGGCCGGGTGGTGTGCCAGCCGATCCAGGCCGCGCAGGCGGCGAGGACGACGAGGACGGGGACGCGCAGCAGCAGCCTGCGGCCCTCGAAGCGGGCGAGGGCGGCGACGGCCGCCCACGAGCCGCGGTTCCCGGTGCGTACGGCGGTGGCCGGGGCGGCGTTGCGGGTGAGGGCGGTGGTCATGCCGTCACCTCCGCGCGGTCGCCGTCGAGGGTGAGCAGATAGCCGTCCTCCAGGGTGGGTTCGAGCAGGTCGGCGCCCTCGGGCGGACGGCCGACGTTGCGGAAGGCGCCCGTACCGGTGCGCCAGCCGGCCTTCGCGCCGGGGTCGCGCTCGGTGCTGCTCCACACCCGTCCGGCGGCCCGTGCGGTCAGCTCGGCGGGGGTGCCGTCGAAGCGGATGCGTCCGCCGGCCATGACCAGCACGCGGTGGCAGAGCATCGCCACGTCCTCGGTCTGGTGGGTGGACAGCAGCACGGTCCGGCCCTCACCGGCGGATGCGATCAACTCCCTGAACCGCATGCGCTGTTCGGGGTCGAGGCCGACGGTCGGCTCGTCCAGCACCAGGAACCCCGGGTCGCCGACGAGCGCGGCGGCCAGCGCGACCCGCTGCCGCATGCCGCCGGACAGCTTCTTGATGCGCTTGCCGCGTACGTCGCCGAGGTCGACCTCCGCCAGGACGCGCCGCACCTCCTGGTGCCGGGCGGCACGGTCGGTCATCTCCTTCAGGATCGCGACGTAGTCCACGAACTCGAACGGAGTGAAGTCCGGGTGGAAGCCGGGCGTCTGCGGCAGATAGCCGAGCACGCGCCGCACGTCCTGCCGGCCGCGGGCGGTGGCCGGGTCGTGGCCGAGCACCGTGAAGGCGCCCCGGTCGGCCGGTACGGCGGTGGCGAGCACCCGCAACAGGGTGGTCTTCCCGGCCCCGTTGGGACCGAGCAGCCCGGTGACGCCCGGCCGCAGCCGCAGCGCGACGTCGTCGAGGGCGCGGACGGCGCCGTAGCGCAGCTCCAGCCCGGAGGCGGAGACGGTGATCAGATCGGAGTCGGTCATACGGAACCCCCGTGGGTACAGGCGGAACGGTCGAAACGGTCATGAGCGGGGCACGGCGGCCCGGCGAGAGCGCACGGCACCCGGACGGGCCCGGCGACCCCGGCGAGAGCGCACGGCGCCTGCACGGGCCCAGCGGACCTGGCGAGGGCGCACGACACCCGCACGGGCCCGGCGTTCCCGGCGAGGGCGCACGACACCCGCACGGGCCCGGCGTTCCCGGCGAGGGCGCACCGCACCCCCACCGGAACCCGCCCGGCCGCCACCCCCGTCACTCGGAACCCCCGTGTGCGAGGACCGAGCGGTCGAAACGGTCGGCAGCGAGGTACGGCGGGCTTGGCGGACCCGGCAAGGGCACACGGCACCCGGACGGGCCCGGCGACCCCGGCAAGGGCACACGGCACCCGCACGGGCCCGGCGACCCCGGCAAGGGCGCACCGCACCCGCACCGGAACCCGCCCGGCCGCCACCCCCGTCACTCGGAACCCCCGTGTGCGAGGACCGAGCGGTCGAAACGGTCGGCAGCGAGGTACGGCGGGCT
>NZ_JBVIJC010000018.1:0-39774 GCF_055581605.1 Streptomyces sp. NPDC031418 | reverse complement strand
CTTGGCGGACCCGGCAAGGGCACACGGCACCCGCACCGGCCCGGCGACCCCGGCAAGGGCGCACCGCACCCGCACCGGAACCCGCCCGGCCGCCACCCCCGTCACTCGGGACCCCCGTGTGCGAGGACCGAGCGGTCGAAGCGGTCGCGGGCGAGGTAGAGCAGCGCGGCGGCGAGCGCGGCGACCCCCGCCGCCACGCCCTGCCCGGCCGCGGTGAACGGCACCGGCACCCGGTCGCCGCCGCCCGGTGCCCCGCCTGCCGCCAGCAGCAGCACGGCCCAGGCCCCGCCGGTGAGCGAGGGGGCGAGGACGGGGCCGAGCCGGGGCGTCAGCGCGAGCCCGGTCGCGGTGAGCGCGAGCGAGGGCAGCAGCCAGCCGAGCGCGCCCAGCCCGAAGCCCGGCAGGAACAGCGTGGCCAGCCCGGTCAGGCCCAGCCCGGCGACGAGCACGGCGACCGTGCGGATCATCAGCAGCCGGAAGCCGTGCAGCGGCGCGACGACCGCCATCTCGTACGTCGGGTCCAGCGCGGGCCCGTAGGAGAGGGCGACCCCGGCGAGCGGCAGCAGCGGCGCCACGGCCAGGAAGAGCCGGTCCGAGTGCGCGGAGTGCGCGGTGAGCACCGACAGCGCCAGCAGCAGCGACACCGCGGTGAGCCAGGAGCGGCGCAGCACCGGGGTCGCGGCCAGCAGCCGGGCCGTGTGGTCGGCGGCCCCGAGCCGTACCAGCAGCCGCTCCAGCAGGCCAGGGCGCGGCGCGTCCAGCTCCGCGTCCAGCCGCGCCCAGCCCGCGTCCAGCGCCTCCGGGTCCGCGGCCTCGGCCAGCACCGACCGGCAGCGCGCGCAGCCGGCGAGATGGGTGTCGGCGGACCACAGCAGCGGGGCCACCAGCTCGCCGCGCGCATAGGCCCGCAACTCCTCCGACCCGAGATGCCAGGTCGCCCCGGCGCCTTCGGCCATGTCCCGGCTCATGCCAGCGCCTCCCGCAGTTGCTTCCGGGCGCGCATCGCCCGTGTCTTGACCGTGCCCGGGGGGATCCCGAGCAGGACGGCCGCCTCCCGCGTGGTCAGGCCGTCGACCACCGTCGCCTGGAGCACCGCCCGCAGCTCCGGGGAGAGCCGGACCAGCGCGCCCGCCAGATCCCCGTGCTCCACCCCGGCCAGCACCCGCTCCTCGGCGGACACCTCGTCCCGGTGGCGCAGCCGGGCCAGCGCCTGCCGCAGCCGGCCGCGGGCCCCGTCGCCGCGCAGCGCGTCGACCAGCCGGCGCGCCGCGATCCGCCACAGCCATCCGGCGGCGTCCGGGGCGGACCCGTCCTCGCGGTAGCGGGCCTTGCCCCGCCAGATGCCGAGGAACGTCTCCTGTACGACGTCGTCCACGAGGCCGGGGTCGGCGCAGCGGCCGCGCAGCCGCGCGGTCAGCCAGGGCGCGTACCGCCGGTACAGCTCCTCGAACGCGCGCCGGTCCCGGTCCGCCGCGATGGCCCGCAGCAGCTCCCCGTCGCTTCTCGTCTCGCTCACATCTCCTCATCGGACCGGACCGGCTGATCGGTTCACGGAACCACCGGGCAATTTCGGCTTGACTTCCGACCCCCGCTCCCACCACCCTTTCACTACTCAATTAGTGAAAGGGTGGTGGAGCGGGTGGTCGAGTACCGCATCGACCGGCACAGCGGGGTCGCCACCTACATGCAGATCGTCCAGCAGACCAAGCAGGCCATCCGGCTGAACCTGCTGGTGCCGGGCGACCGGCTGCCCACGGCCCGCGAGGTGGTCGAGGCCACCGCGATCAACCCCAACACCGTCCTCAAGGCCTACCGCGAACTGGAGCGGGAGGGCCTGGTCGAGGCGCGGCGCGGACTCGGCACCTTCGTGCGCCGGACGCTGGGCACCGCCCCGGCCGACTCCCCGCTCCGCACCGAGCTGGCGGACTGGGCCCGGCGCGCCCACGCGGCGGGCCTGGAGCGCGAGGACGTGGTTGCGCTCTTCACCGCCGTACTCGACACGCACTTCCAGGGAGAACAGTCATGAGCGGCACCGCGATCGAGGCGGAAGGCCTCGGCAGGCGCTTCGGACGCCGGGGAGGCTGGGGCCTGCGCGACTGCGCCTTCCGGCTCCCCACCGGGCGGGTGTGCGCGCTCGTCGGGCCGAACGGCGCCGGCAAGTCCACCCTCCTCGCCCTCGCCGCCGGACTGCTCCCGCCCACCGAGGGCCGGCTCCGGGTGCTCGGCACGACCCCCGCCGCGGCCCGCCCCCGGGTCGGCTTCGTCGCCCAGGACAAGCCCCTGTACCCGCAGCTCACCGTCGCCGAGACACTGCGCATGGGCGCCGACCTCAACCCGGAGCGCTGGGACGCGGACCTCGCCGCGCGCGTGGTCGCCGCCGGCGACCTCGACCCCGGCACCCGGATCCGCTCCCTCTCCGGCGGCCAGCGCACCCGCGTCGCGCTCGCCCTCGCCCTCGGCAAACGGCCCGGACTGCTGCTCCTGGACGAACCGATGGCCGACCTCGACCCGCTGGCCCGGCACGACCTCATGGGCACGCTGATGTCCCAGGCCGCCCAGTACGGCACCACCATCGTGATGTCCTCGCACGTCGTCGCCGAGCTGGAGGACTCCTGCGACCATCTGCTGCTGGTCGGCGGCGGACGGATACGGCTGGCCGGGGAGATCGACGACCTGCTCGCCGCCCACCGCCGGGTCTCCGGCGCCGCCTCCGCCGACCTCGGCGCGCACACCGTGGTGGAGTCCCGGGTCACCGGCCGCCAGCTGAGCGCGCTGCTCCGCCCCACCGGACCGCTCCCCGCCGACTGGCGCACCACGGTGCCCTCGCTGGAGGAACTGGTCCTCGCCCATCTCCGCAACCCCGAGGCGCCGAGCCTCACCCAGGAGTGCGCCGCATGACCACCGCGACCATCGCCCCCGCCCGCACCACCCCGGCCCGCCCCCGCCAGGCCCGCTGGCTGCTGCGCCTGCACCGCCCCGCCCTGTACACCTGGGCGGCCCTGGTCGTCGCCCTGGCCGCCGCGCTGCTCGCGCTGCACGGCCCGCTCGCCGACGCGGCCGCCGACGGCTGGCGGCAGTACAACGCCTGTACGACCCCCCGCTGCCGGTACGACCAGTCGGCGATCATCCGCTACAAGGACGCCTACAACTGGCTCACCTACGCCCTGGACGCGCTGCCCCTCCTGGTCGCCGCCTGGGCGGGCGCCACGCTGACCGCCCGGGAACTGGAGACCGGCACCGCCCGGCTGGCCTGGACCCAGGCCGCCTCCCCCGCCCGCTGGCTCGCCGTACGGCTGGCCGTCCCCGCGGTCCTCGTCACCGCCGGCACCTCGCTGCTGTTCTGGCTGCACCGCCTCGCCTGGGAAGCGGGCCGGGGCCGTATCGACACCCGCAAGAGCTGGTACGACATCTGGACCTTCCACGCCAACGGCCCCACCATCGCCGCCCTGGCCCTCGCCGGGCTCGCGGCCGGCGCGCTGGCGGGCCTGCTGGTCCGCCGTACGCTGCCCGCGCTCGCCCTCGGCACGGCGGTCACCCTCGGTGTGCAGAGCCTCGCCCAGCAGCTGATGCCGCACCTGTGGCCCACGGTCACCCAGGTCAGCGACCTGAAGGCGGGCGGCCCCACAGGCGTGGGCATCTCCCTCGGCCAGGGCCTGGTCACCCGCACCGGCGCCCGGCTCCCGCTGCCGGACTGCCTCAGCGAGACCCAGTGCGACGCCGCCCTGCGCCGGGCGCACGCCGTCGGCTACTTCAACACCTACCACCCCGCCTCGCACTACTGGCCGCTCCAGCTCCTCACCACCGCGCTGCTCCTCACCGCCGCCGCCCTGCTGGCGCTCGCCTCCTTCCGCGTGCTGCGCCGCCTCACCTCGTGAGCGCGGCCGGCGGCAACCCGCCGCCGGCCCCTCGGGAGCCGCCCCCCGCTATCCCGCACGTCATGTCGCCGTAACCAGTGATTCAGCCGGGCTTGCGACGCTCGGCCAATGAAGCCCGCCGTGCCTGAGCCTTCGCCGCCCCCCGAGGGGCCGGTGCCGAACGGGGTGGTGCCGCTGCCGCCCGCACGTTCCGACGCGCCTGTGATGCCCTCGGCGCGGAAGAATGGGTTCATGAGTCAGCAAGAAGCCCAGGCACCGGTCCAGCCCGCCCAGCCCCCCGTGGGCTCCATAGCCGCTCACCGCCCGCACACCGTGGCGGCGACCGTCTCCGACCTGGAACCCGACATCGACGCGGACCTCGACGCGTACGAGGAGTCCGCGACCGGCGGCACCCCCCTGCCGCAGGGCCGGTTCCTCGACCGGGAGCGCAGCTGGCTCGCCTTCAACGAGCGGGTGCTGGAGCTGGCCGAGGACCCGGACACCCCGCTGCTGGAGCGCGCCAACTTCCTCGCGATCTTCGCCAGCAACCTGGACGAGTTCTTCATGGTCCGGGTCGCCGGCCTGAAGCGCCGTATCGCCACCGGGGTGGCCACCCGGTCCGCCTCCGGGCTCCAGCCACGCGAGGTCCTGGAGATGATCTGGGCCCGCTCGCGCGAGCTGATGGCCCGGCACGCCGCCTGCTACCACGAGGACGTCGCCCCCGCGCTCGCGGAGGAGGGCATCCACCTGGTCCGCTGGAACGAGCTGACCGACAAGGAGCAGGCCAGCCTGTTCACGCTGTTCCGGCACCGCATCTTCCCCGTGCTCACCCCGCTGGCCGTCGACCCGGCGCACCCCTTCCCGTACATCTCCGGCCTGTCCCTGAACCTGGCCGTGATCGTGCGCAACCCGGTCAGCGGCCACAAGCACTTCGCGCGTGTGAAGGTGCCGCCGCTGCTGTCCCGCTTCCTGGAGAGCAGCCCCGGCCGGTACGTCCCCGTCGAGGACGTCATCGCCGCGCACCTGGAAGAGCTGTTCCCCGGCATGGAGGTGCTGGAGTCCCACGCCTTCCGGCTCACCCGCAACGAGGACCTGGAAGTGGAGGAGGACGACACCGAGAACCTCCTCCAGGCCCTGGAGAAGGAACTGATGCGGCGCCGCTTCGGGCCGCCGGTGCGCCTGGAGGTCGAGGAGTCCATCGACCGCGAGGTGCTGGACCTGCTGGTCCGCGAGCTGAAGATCTCCGAGGCGGAGGTCTACCCGCTGCCCGGCCCGCTGGACCTCACCGGCCTCTTCCGCATCCACAGCCTCGACCGGCCGGAACTGAAGTACCGGAAGTTCGTCGCCGGCACCCACCGCGACCTCGCCGAGGTCGAGTCCGCGTCGGCCCCCGACATCTTCGCCGCCCTGCGCGCCCGGGACGTCCTGCTGCACCACCCGTACGACAGCTTCTCCACCTCCGTGCAGGCCTTCCTGGAGCAGGCGGCGGCCGACCCGGACGTCCTCGCCATCAAGCAGACCCTGTACCGCACCTCCGGCGACTCCCCCATAGTCGACGCGCTCATCGACGCCGCCGAGTCCGGCAAGCAGGTCCTGGTCCTGGTCGAGATCAAGGCCCGCTTCGACGAGCACGCCAACATCAAGTGGGCGCGCAAGCTGGAGGAGGCCGGCTGTCACGTCGTCTACGGCCTGGTCGGCCTGAAGACCCACTGCAAGCTGTCCCTGGTGGTCCGCCAGGAGGGCGACACCCTGCGCCGCTACAGCCACGTCGGCACCGGCAACTACCACCCGAAGACCGCCCGGCTGTACGAGGACCTCGGCCTGCTCACCGCCGACCCGCAGGTCGGCGCGGACCTCTCCGACCTCTTCAACCGGCTGTCCGGCTACTCGCGCCGCGAGACCTACCGCCGGCTGCTGGTGGCCCCCAAGTCGCTGCGCGACGGCCTGGTCTCGCGGATCGACAAGGAGGTCCAGCACCACCGCGCGGGCCGCCCGGCCTTCGTCCGCATCAAGGTCAACTCGATGGTGGACGAGGCGGTCATCGACGCCCTCTACCGCGCGTCCCAGGCGGGCGTGCCGGTGGACGTCTGGGTGCGCGGCATCTGCGCGATCCGCCCCGGTGTCGCGGGCCTGTCGGAGAACATCCGGGTCCGCTCCGTCCTCGGCCGCTTCCTGGAGCACTCCCGGGTCTTCGCCTTCGGCAACGGCGGCGAGCCCGAGGTGTGGATCGGCAGCGCCGACATGATGCACCGCAACCTCGACCGCCGGATAGAGGCCCTGGTCCGGGTCGTCGACCCCGGCCACCGCGCAGCCCTCAACCGGCTGCTGGACACCGGCATGTCCGACTCCACCGCCTCCTGGCACCTCGGCCCGGACGGCGAGTGGACGCGACACGCGACCGACGCGGACGGCCAACCCCTGCGCAACGTCCAGGAGATGCTCATAGACGCCCGGAGGCGCCGGCGTGGCACAGCAACACCTTGACCCGACGGACCCCGCGGCCGGGGTGGTGACCGGGGACGCCCTCGCGGCGTATCTGCGCACCCAGGCCACGGAGTTCCTCCGCGCGCTGCGCCTGCACCGGGAGACCGGCGGCGGCGCGGCCGGCGGCACGGAGGAGACCGTCGACGCGGCCCTGCTGCTGCGCCGCTCGGCCCGTCGTATCAGCGCCAGCCTGCACACCTTCCGCACCCTCCTCGACCCCGACTGGGCCGAGGAGATGCGGCCCGAACTGGCCTGGGTCTCCGGCACCCTGGCCCTGGAACACGCCTACGAGTCCCGCCTGGAGCGGCTGCTGCTGGCGCTGCACCGGCTGTCGGGGGCGACGGTGTTCCCGGCCCAGGCGATGGCGGACGGCCGCCCCGGAGGAGCCCAGGCCCTGGCCGACGGCCGGGCCGGAGGCGCCTCGGCCAAAGCTGCGGGCGCCTCGGCCACGGCCGCGCGGGCACTGGACACCGCCGTCGGCCCGGCCCGCGCCACAGCGGCCCCGGAGCGCGGCAACCTCACCGTGGGCGCGGCGAAGGCGGGCGCCCTCCTGGACCGCCAGCTCACCCTCGCCCGGACCAGGGCGCACTCCACGGCCCTCCAGGCCCTGGGCTCCAGCCGCTTCCACGCCGTGGCCGACAAGGTGGCCTTACTCGCCAGCGAGGTGCCGCTCACCGCCGGCGCCTCCGACACCGGCCTGCACCCCCTGGCCAGGGCCGCCGAGGAACGCCTCACGGACGCCGTCGTCGCCCTGCCCCTGGTCACCGCCGGCCACCCCTACAACGCGGAGGCCCTGGTCCACGGCCTGTCCCCGGACCCGTCCCCGCACCCCCAGGACGGCCCCTGGCACCAGGTCCGCCTGCTGCTGCGCCTGCACCGGTACGCCCAGGAGGTGCTGCACGGCGGCAACACCCCGGTGGACGTACGGCTGCTGACCGCGGGCCGGGCCCTGAACCGGCACCGGGACGCCTCGGAGGCGGCGGCCGCGGCGGCCCAGGCGGCCCGCACCCCGCGGATCGCCCCGGCGACGGCCTACGCCCTCGGCGTCCTCCACGCCGACCAGCGGCACGAGGTCGAGGCGGCCAGGTTCGCCTTCCAGCAGGCCTGGCAGAAGCAGACGGTCGGCACTCCCTAGACAGGAGGCGGTGTGAACGACACCCCGGTCCGGGCGGCGGGCTGCGTCCTGTGGCGCCGCTCGCCCCTCACCGGCGAGCTGGAGATCTGCCTGGTCCACCGACCCAAATATGACGATTGGTCGCATCCGAAAGGCAAGCTCAAGCGGGGCGAGGACGCGCTCGCGGGCGCCCTGCGCGAGGTCGCCGAGGAGACCGGCTACACGGCGCGGCCCGGCCCCGAGCTGCCCACCCTGCACTATCTGGCGGGCGGCCGCCCGAAGCAGGTGCGGTACTGGGCGGCCGAGGCGGTCTCCGGCCACTTCACGCCGAACGCCGAGGTCGACCGGGTCCGCTGGCTCTCCCCGGAGGAGGCCCGCGCCCGGCTCACCCAGCCCCGCGACCGGGACCTGGTGGACGCCTTTCACAGCTCGGCGGCGTGATGCTCCGCGTCCGTACGCGCCTGGCTGCGGGCTCTGCGGGCGGGGCCGCGCCAGCCGCAACTGCACCGGGCCACACAGAAACGGCCCTGTTCCATCGTCGAGGTGAGGTGCTCCTGCCCCTGTCGGACCCGCTCCGGCCCGTCCTCCTGCGCCACCCCGACAACGTTACCCACCCGAGGTAAAAGGCTCGTACGGTCGTATGCCTTTTGCTCCTCCCCCCGTACCGACGGCGCGTGACGGCACCCCCTACCGGTCGTTAACCGGTCGACAGGTGGGCCCGTGACGGACGTACCCGGCTGGGGGTAGGCAGGCGATGGATCGGCGGCAGCGGTGGCGCGCGGGCAGGACGGTCCTCGCCCTGGGGATCGTGCTGGGCCTCGGATCGGGCACCTCGGGCTGTTCCGGCAGCGGCGCCGCCGCCGAGGCCGCCAAGGGCGCCGGCGACCCGGTGCCCCTGCTGCACCGGGCGGCCGACAACCTCGCCGGAGCGGGCACGTCGAAGGCCACCACCTCCATGGAGATGGCCACCGGCGGCACCCGGGTCACCATCCGCGGCAAGGGCGTCTACGACTACCGGCGCCACCTCGGCCGGCTCACCGTCGTCCTGCCCGAGGACCCGGCCGGCGCCCCGGAACACCGGCCCATCACCGAGCTGCTGGCGCCGGGCGCGCTGTTCATGAAGAACCGCGGCGCCGGGGTGCCGGCCGACAAGTGGGTGCGGGTGGACACCGCCGGCCTCTCCGACGGCAACCTGGTGACCGGCGGCGCGACCGACCCGTACACGGCGGCGGAGGTGCTGCGCGGGACGCGCGAGGCGACGTACCTGGGCCCGGCCGAGGTCGCCGGGACCGCGGTACGGCACTACCGGGGCACGGCGGACCTGGCCCGCGCCGCCCGGTACGCGGGCCCGCCCGACCGGGCGGCGCTCGCCGCCGCGGCGAAAGGGTTCGCCACGGCCGAGGTGCCGTTCGACGCCTATCTGGACGACCAGGGCCGGATCCGCAAGCTCAGGCAGCGCTTCAGCTTCGTCAACGGCCGGCAGCAGACGCCCGTGGCGGTCGCCTCGACGACCCTGCTGTACGACTTCGGCAGCCCCGCCGACGTACGGCTTCCGGCCGGCCGGGACATCTACGCGGGCCGGATCGCGGAGGACGACGAAGGGGACGGCGCCAGAGGTGGGTCCCGGGGCCGCGACTAGTCCGTGCCGCCACCCCCTACTAGCCCGTCCGTGCCATGCGCGGTGCGTAGGGAGCTCCCTACCCTAGGAAGCGGTGACGGCAGAGAAGAGGTGAGACGAGTGGCTCCGGTCGGCGGCACGGCGGTTCAGGACCACGTGGCCCTCGCCGAGATCGAGCTGTGCGGAGAGCTGATCATCGCGGCCTCGGCCGCCGAGGACCGGCTCAGCCCGGAGCGCATCGACCAGGTGCTCCGCGTCTCGGAGGACCGCCCCGCCCCCCAGCAGCCGGTTTCAGCCACCCGCTGACGCCTCGGCTCAGGTGCGCAGCAGCCGCCCGATCGCCTTGGTCGCCTCTTCCACCTTCGCCTCGATCTCGTCCCCGCCCTTCAGCGCCGCGTCGGCGACACAGTGCCGCAGATGCTCCTCCAGCAGCTGGAGCGCGAACGACTGGAGCGCCTTGGTGGAGGCGGAGACCTGGGTGAGTATGTCGATGCAGTAGGTGTCCTCGTCCACCATGCGCTGCAACCCGCGGATCTGCCCCTCGATCCGGCGCAGCCGCTTGAGGTGCTCGTCCTTCTGCTTGTGGTAGCCGTGCGTGGTGGCGTGCGTGGCGCCGGCCTCGGTCGTCGTCATCGCGGGCCTCCGTCCAGGGACGAGCAATTGTGAACACATACCCCCATTGGGTATATGGTAACCAACTTCGCGGGGTAGGGACCCCTTGGTACGCCCCCGTGCTGATCACTGTGCCTGATGGGCGACACTGGGGGACGGCCCATTAGCCGTGGCCGGATGATGCGCCTAGCATCAGCCTGACCGAAACCGAAGCACCCCGAGGACCACACGTGCGCTTTCGTCTGACCCCCAGGGAGACGAGCTTCTACGACATGTTCGCCGCATCCGCGGACAACATCGTCACGGGCTCGAAACTCCTGATGGAACTGCTCGGGGCGGACTCGTCCGCCCGGGCCGAGATCGCAGAGCGTATGCGGGCCGCGGAACACGCAGGTGACGACGCCACGCATGCGATCTTCCACCAGTTGAACTCCTCGTTCATCACGCCGTTCGACCGCGAGGACATCTACGCCCTCGCCGGTTCCCTGGACGACATCATGGACTTCATGGAGGAGGCCGTCGACCTCGTCGTCCTCTACAACGTCGAGGAGCTGCCGAAGGGCGTCGAGCAGCAGATCGAGGTCCTCGCGCGCGCGGCCGAGCTGACCGCGGAGGCGATGCCGAACCTCCGCACGATGGACAACCTGACCGAGTACTGGATCGAGGTCAACCGCCTCGAGAACCAGGCCGACCAGATCCACCGCAAGCTGCTGGCCCACCTCTTCAACGGCAAGTACGACGCGATCGAGGTGCTCAAGCTCAAGCAGATCGTGGACGTCCTGGAAGAGGCGGCGGACGCGTTCGAGCACGTGGCGAACACGGTGGAGACCATCGCCGTCAAGGAGTCCTGAGGCGTCGATGGCCACCCTCGCCCTGGTCGTGACCATCGCGGTCGCGCTCCTCTTCACGTACACCAACGGCTTCCACGACTCGGCCAACGCGATCGCGACGTCCGTGTCGACCCGCGCCCTCACCCCGCGCGCCGCCCTCGCCATGGCGGCCGTGATGAACCTGGCCGGCGCCTTCCTCGGCTCCGGGGTCGCCAAGACGGTCAGCGAGGGCCTGATCGAGTCGCCCTCCGGCTCCACCGGCATGGGCATCCTCTTCGCCGCCCTCGTCGGCGCCATCGCCTGGAACCTGGTCACCTGGTACTACGGCCTGCCGTCCTCCTCCTCCCACGCGCTGTTCGGCGGCCTGGTGGGCGCGGCCCTGGCGGGCGGTACGGCGGTCCACTGGAACGGCGTCGTCGACAAGATCATCATCCCGATGATCCTGTCCCCCGTGGTCGGCCTGATCATCGGCTATCTGGCGATGCTGGCGATCATGTGGCTGTTCCGCCGCGCCAACCCGCACAAGGCGAAGCGGGGCTTCCGCATAGCGCAGACGGTGTCGGCGGCCGGCATGGCCCTCGGTCACGGCCTCCAGGACGCCCAGAAGACGATGGGTGTCGTGGTGATGGCCCTGGTGATCTCCGGCCACACCACCTTCGGCGCCCCGATCCCGGTCTGGGTGAAGATCGTCTCGGCGGTCATGCTGTCGCTCGGCACCTACGCCGGCGGCTGGCGCATCATGCGCACCCTCGGCCGCAAGATCATCGAGCTGGACCCGCCGCAGGGCTTCGCCGCGGAGGCCACCGGCGCGTCGATCATGTTCGGTACGGCGTTCCTCTTCAAGGCGCCGATCTCCACCACCCATGTCATCACCTCGGCGATCATGGGCGTCGGCGCGACCAAGCGGGTCAACGCGGTCCGCTGGGGCGTGGCCAAGAACATCGTCCTGGGCTGGTTCATCACCATGCCGGCAGCAGCCCTGGTGGCAGCCGCGTCCTTCGGCATCCTCAAACTGACGGTGCTGTAACGCCTCTCGCACACACCTGACCCACCCGCCCCAAATCGACCTGGAGGCGGGTGGGCTGCTTTCTGGGCTTTATGGCCCCCGGCCATCACTCCCCATACTGCGGATACCAGGTACGCCTCGCCGCGACCTGCTCGCCACTCAGCTCCGGCACCGCAAGATCCCCAGTGACCAGCACATCCTGGTTGCACCAGGACCCACCCAACTCCACGACCCAGCCGCCCGGCTCCATCACCCAGTCGGCGTCGGCGAGCTTCACGACGACACCGCTCCCGCAGATGAACGCCCGGGACGCCTGCGACACGATCCACTCGGCCTTCCTGGTCTCGCTCACCCCGTCACCGTGGCACCGCCCCGCCATCCGCCACAGCACCCGCCACCCGACCCCGGGGGTCAGTGGCCCCACATAGGCCACCTGACGGTCGTCCACAAGGACGGAGGAGTAGCCGAAGACGGGCCCGAACAGCGAGAAGACGGTCACCCTCCCCCGCCCCTTGGCTCCCTCGGCAGTCGCCATGAGAACTCCCTTTTTGCCACCTGGCGTCCGGAATTTCCGAGGGCCGGACTCTAGCGGTGGGCACTGACAACGCCCGGTGTCAGCAGCAGGGGCCGTCGCCGCAGCAGGCCGGCTCGTTGCACTCCGCCTTGGCGCCCCACAGGGACTCGTCGACCTCGTAGCCGTGGGCCCGGATCCTGGACACCACGTCCGCCATCGTGGCGCGATCCCGGTAGCGGGACTTGGGGGCATGGTGGATGAACCGGCCGTACCGGGTCAGGCAGAACTCGGCGTACTCCTCCGTATGCAGCATGAACGTGTGCCAGCCCGGATCCACGACCCTGGACGGCGACATCGCCTCGCCGGTCACACCCATGACATCCACGAACGCCAGCGCCTCGCTCATGATCCGCTCGGCCAGGGAACGCTCATACCCGTACTCCTCGGCGCAGAAGTCCGTCATCCGCTCGAACAACTCGGGCGCCACGAGATCCCGGCCGCGACGCGAGGCGACGGCCGTCCTGTCAGGAGCCACAGTCATAGAGTTTCCTCCCCTTCTTCCATGTGATCCGATCCGTCACGTCAGTGCGCCTGCTGCTGGTGTCGACGCAGCAGCACATTGGCGTCGGTCACAGCGCTGAGATTTCCGCAGGAGCGTGCGTTCGTCCGCTCGACGGCCAGGGACAGGCACGTCGGGCAACTCGGCCTGGGCGACGGCTCGCCGACCAACACCAGCCCGTACTCGTCGCTCTCCATGGCCCCATCTTCGACAGGCCAGGGACACCGCTCTAGTCGGTTTCCTGTTCCCTCAAGAACTCATCCCGGACGTCTTCGACCAAGCTCCGCATGGCATCCCCGGAAATGGCGACGCGGGCAAACTGCTCGAATTTCTCGACGTAGAGGGCGACATCTCGCGGATCGGTCACCGCCAGCTCCGCATGCACGGTCTCCACCGTCACCACCCGATCATCCTTGATCGAGAAGGAGTGGCTGGGGAAATCAGTCTGCCGCGCGGACAGCGGCACAATCCTCAGATCGACGCTGGGAAGTCGCGAAACGGAAATGATCCTGTCGAGCTGTCCGGCCATCATCAGTGGTGGGACGATTCTCCACCGCAGTACCGACTCAGTGACAACGAAGCGAAGCCGCCGACCCGGCTCGTACAGAATGCTCTGCCTCGCGAGCCGTGCCCCTACCGCCCGGGCAAGCTGGTCCGCAGTGAGACCTTTACGACCGAGGACGGCCTGGATGTATTCCGGTGTTTGCAGAAGACCCGGCACAAGCGCGGGCTGAAAGAGCCGCAGCAGAGTCGTACGGGCTTCGATCGCCTGGATCTGCTGCTGCTTCCGGTGATATCCGAGCCGCCGGTACAGACGCCAGGCCGTCGCCTCCGTCGCCGCTGCCCGAGCGGCCGTCATGTACTCGGCCTTGACGTCCTCGGAGACACCCAAGGCGGTAAGGATCTGTTCCACGTCCACGACGCTCGGCATGATGCCGCCGTTCTCGATCTTGGACAGCTTGGAACCGGACATGGCCGCTCTGCGGGCGACGGTCTTGGCTTCCTTTCCGGATGCCTGCCGCAGCGCCCGCAGAGCGGAACCCAGCTCGCCCTTGTTCACTCTCCGTGCCGTGCCCACCATTCCGTGAACGGAACGGCGTGCGCCAGCGCCGTGTCGCGGTAGGCCCGGAGTTCAGCCAGCCCTTCCTCCTCCGCGAACGCACTCCCGAGATACTTCCCTGCGCGGTCGTACGCCATCACTGCCGCAGAGGTGTCGTCGAACATCCAGAAGTCGGGCGCATCAGGGATCGGGTTCGCCTGCTCGGTGGTGTCGAGGATGAAGAACTCCTCACCGGCGGCCATGTTGCGCCGGTATCCCCAGGACAACTCGAACCGGAGATAGTCGCTGAGCGGGCGGGACAGTACATGCACGCGGTACACACGCTTACCCGCCCTGGTGGCCTCCCCGACCGTTGTCAGCCATGCGGCCGTCTTGTACGACTCCGGCTGCTCCTGCCCTGCCAGGAAGGCCTGGTAGGCCTCGACACCGCCCGACTGGCTGTAGTCGTCGAACGTCTCCAGCCGGAACGCTTCGCGCTCGAACACGGTGAACCATTCTCCGAGCGTCCGGCTAGACGAGGTGGTCACGGACAGCCTTTCGGATCAGTGCGACGGGGATCTCCACGAGGGCCTCGTGCGCCGGAACGTCCCGACCGTGGTCGGCCAGCAGGGCGCCCTGCACCACCAAGGTCCCCCGGTCGGTGGCATACAGCGTCGGACACTCGCCTTCATCGCAGTCCCCCACCAGCCGAGTCAGCTTCACCACCGCAGGCTCCTCCCACATGTGGACCGGTCGTCACCACTGATCGTCCCGACCCCGTCCCACGCCCGGCAAGAGCCCTCGGTTTCCGCTTCTGGAAACCGTCAACGAACTGCGTCCGCGCCTCCGGCTTCCGCCAGGTACCGGAGGAAGTCCGCCCAGGAGACGGGGGCGATGGTGAGGTGAGCCATGGCGGGGCTCTTGGAGTCTCGGATATGGAGCCCTGCGCGAGTGGTCGCTATCTCGACGCAGTTGGCGGCTTCCGCGCTGTACGTGGACTTCTGCCAGGTGACCTCGGACATGGCGGCTCCTCAAAGTTCCTTTGCGATACGGCGGATGAGATCCCGGGACTCGGGTTCGGGCAGAGCACGCGACTCCATGCGGTCCAGTACCGACCGATAGCGGTGCAACTGTGCCTCCGCGTCCAGGAACTCGCAGCCGTGGTCCGTGTCCAGGACGACCGTGTCGAGTTGTGGAACCGGCCCGGTCGCGTAGGTGATCGGCTGGCCGGAGGCGGGAAAACCGGTCTGTCCGAACGGCAGCACGAGCACGGTGATCGTGGGCTCGTCGCTCATTTCCAGGAGGTGGCGAAGCTGAGCACGGGCAATCTCGGCACCGCCGAATCCCATGCGCAGCGCGGCCTCATGGACGATGGCCGTGTAACGGGTGGGGGTGTCTTCGAACAGAACCATCTGCCGCTTCACGCGGTAGGAGACGCGATGCTCGATCTCGTACGGGCGAAGCGGCGGTACGGCTTCTCGCATGGTGGCGCGGGCGTGCTCCGGTGTCTGGAGCAAGCCAGGCATGTGAACAGTGACAGCCACCCGCATCGTCACGGCATGGTGTTCGAGTTCGGCGAGGTCCAGCAGGCCGGCCGGCAGGTTGCCGCGATACTCCTCCCACCACCCCCGCGTCCGCGCACCCGTCATGCCGGCGAGCGCGTCGACATACGCCTCGTCGGCGCAGCTGTAGTTGCGGGCCAGTGTGCGCACACGATCGGCACTCACCGCGTAGCGCCCGGCCTCGATGTTGCTGATCCGGGCTTGCGGAGCGCCGAGGAGCGCGGCAGCCGCCGTTGACGTGAGTCCGGCACGTTCTCGGAGCTTGCGCAGCTCGGCACCCAGGCGCTGCTGGCGAAGGGTCGCGGTAGGGGCGGGCGGCATGGCGGCGTTCTCCTCGACACGGGCCTTCTACGTCACTCACACGGGTGGCAATTGGTAGATCTTCTACGATTCCATGGAATACCTACCAGCGCCCTCGCTATGTTATCTGCGTCAGCCGCCCAACTCCTCCCGCTCCTCAGCCGGAAGCGCACCCACAGAGGCAAGCCACCGCAGGGCGAAGCAGTTGCGCGAAGCCAAGTTCCCTTCTCTGGACGGAGGTCTTCATGGGCACCGTATCCCTGCCCGACACCTGGGTGTACGCCCTTCGCCTGCCTCACGATCCCCGAGCAGTGCGCGTCGCACGGGTGACCGCCCGGGCCATCCTGAACGAGCACGGCAGAAACGAAGTTCTCGACCCTGTCGAACTGTTGACGTCCGAGCTGGTCACCAACTCCTACCGGCACACCGACGGCCCCGCTTCCCTTCGGCTCACCGCCCTCAGCGACGGGCGGATCCGGGTGGGCGTGTGGGACAGCCACCCCCGCGTACCCGCCCCTTTCGGTGCGCCGCCCCGGGATCGGGTTCCGCCTGCACCGGTCGGCGCCGAAGCGGGGCGGGGGCTGCACCTCGTACAGGAATGCGCCGACGCGTGGGGCGGGTGGCCGCTCGGTGACAGCCCGTTGGATCGGGGGGCGGGGAAGCTGCTGTGGTTCGAGGTGGGTGGGCAGCAGGCCGGAAGAGCACGGCCCACCCTGGACTGACAACGCCGGCTGGTCAGTGCACCAGCAGGTCGATCACCCCCGTCAGATCCTCCTCGCCGCTGCCCTCGGCCAGGCGGCGGCGCATCAGGTCGAAATAGGGGGTGAGCAGGTGCGGGCTGACGCCCTGTTCCTCGGCTGTGGTCAGGAAGGTCGGTGTGCCGGCCACCTGCATGGCGAGGTTGGAGACGACGCCCTCGGTGTAGTCGCCGCTGCGCAGATGGGCGGCGGTCTGGTGGACCGACGGGGCCATTGCGGCGAGCCAGTCGGCCAGCAGCGGGGCAAGGGACGCCGGGTCGATGTTCTCCTTGCGGATCAGTGCGAAGGCGTGTGCGGCGCCGGCGAACATCCCGTACATGGCGCTGAGCAGGGCCACGTCGTGCAGGGCCGCGAAGCCCGCGTCCTCGCCGACGTAGGTGGTGCCGGCGGGGACGGCCAGGGTCTCCTGGTGGCGCTCGAACAGCTCCCGCGAGCCGCTGTAGAAGACGTAGCCGCCGGCTTCGGGGACGCCGATCATCGGAGGGACGGCCATGATTCCGCCGTCCAGGTAGCGGGCGCCGCGCTCGCGGGCCCACGCGGCCCGGGCGCGGGCCTGGGCGGGGGTGCTGGTGGTCAGGTTGACCACGTCCTTGCCGGCCAGGTCGGTGTCGGCCAGCACCTCGTCGACCGAGGCGTCGTCCAGGAGACAGACGATGAGCAGGGTGGTCGCTGCGGCCGCCGCAGAGGCGTTGTCCGCGACCCGTGCGCCCTCGGCGGCGAGTGCCGTGGCGCGGGCCGGGGTGCGGTTCCAGACGGTGAGCGGGTGGCCGGCGGCGAGCCAGGTGCGGGCCAGCGCGGTGCCCATCGCGCCGAGGCCCAGCACAGTGACGGGAGTCTTCTCAGCAGGGTTGCGTGTCATGCCGATTAGGCTCGTCACAGGGCCGGGGGTGATCAAGTACGCACTTGGTTGTGGGTGGTTACCCCGGGGTGAGCGAGCACGTCGGAAGGGTGGGGGCATGACGACGCTGAACCGGCCGGGCGCACCGGACGGACACGTCTGCGGGATCGACGCCGCGATGGAGGTGATCGGCGGCAAGTGGAAGGTGCTGATCCTCTGGGCGCTGCACGAGCACCCCCGCCGCCGCTTCGGCGAGCTGCGCCGGCTGCTTCCGGGGATCACCGAGAAGGTGCTGGCCTCCCATCTGCGTGAGCTGGAGGCGGACGGCGTCGTACACCGCGTCTCCTACGACGAGGTGCCGCCCCGCGTCGAGTACTCCCTGACCGCGGACGGGATGCGCCTCAACGACGCACTCGAGCCGCTGGCCGCCTGGGGACGCGAGCGCGGGGAACGCGCATAGCGCAAGGGGCCCGCCCCCGGGAGTCAGGGGCGGGCCCTCTTGCGACCTCGCGGTGGCACCGCCATGCAGCACCGCGAGGGGTATCGGGGTCCGGCTCAGCCGAAGCGGCCGGAGATGTAGTCCTCCGTGGCCTGGACGGACGGGTTGGAGAAGATGCGCTCGGTGTCGTCGATCTCGATCAGACGGCCCGGCTGGCCGACCGCGGCCAGGTTGAAGAACGCCGTACGGTCCGAGACACGCGCCGCCTGCTGCATGTTGTGCGTCACGATGACGATCGTGAAGCGCTCCTTCAGCTCGCCGATCAGGTCCTCGATGGCGAGGGTGGAGATCGGGTCCAGGGCGGAGCAGGGCTCGTCCATCAGCAGGACCTTCGGCTCGACCGCGATCGCGCGGGCGATGCACAGACGCTGCTGCTGGCCGCCGGAGAGGCCGGAGCCCGGCTTGTTCAGGCGGTCCTTGACCTCGTTCCAGAGGTTCGCGCCCTTGAGCGACTTCTCGACGATGTCGTTCAGCTCGGACTTCTTGAAGTTGCCGTTGAGCCGCAGCCCGGCGGCCACGTTCTCGAAGATCGACATGGTGGGGAACGGGTTCGGGCGCTGGAAGACCATGCCCACCTCGCGCCGCACCGACACCGGGTCGACGCCCGTGCCGTAGAGGTCCTCGTCGTCCAGGAGCACCTTGCCCTCGACGCGGCCGCCCGGGGTGACCTCGTGCATCCGGTTGAGCGTGCGCAGGAACGTCGACTTGCCGCAGCCGGAGGGGCCGATGAACGCCGTCACCGAACGCGGCTCGACGGTCATCGAGATGTCCTCGATCGCCTTGTGGGAGCCGTAGTAGGCGGTCAGTCCGCTTACGTCGATTCGCTTGGCCATTACTACTTCACTTCCAGTCAGTCGCTGGCCGCGTCAGCGACCGGTCTTCGGGGCCTTCCAGCGGGCGATGCCGCGGGCCACCATGTTGAGGATCATCACGAAGGCGATCAGCGTGAGCGACGCCGCCCAGGCGCGGTCGTAGGCCGCGGTGGAGCCGGAGCTGTTGGCGTACTGCTGGTAGATGTACAGCGGCAGCGCCTGCTGGGCCCCGGAGAAGGGGTTGGCGTTGATGAAGGAGTTGCCCCACACCAGCAGCAGCACCGGCGCCGTCTCACCCGCGATACGGGCGATGGCCAGCATGATGCCGGTGGTGATGCCGCCGATGGAGGTCGGCAGGACCACCTTCAGGATGGTGCGCCACTTCGGCACACCGAGCGCCAGGGACGCCTCACGCAGCTCGTTCGGGACGAGCTTCAGCATCTCCTCCGTGGAGCGGACCACGACCGGCATCATCAGGATGGCCAGGGCCAGCGAGCCGGCGAAGCCGAACGGCTGCATCTGGAACATCAGCATGATGCTGAGGATGAACAGACCCGCGACGATCGACGGGATGCCCGTCATCACGTCGACGAAGAAGGTGACCGCACGGGCGAGCTTGCCGCGGCCGTACTCCACCAGGTAGATCGCCGTGAGCACACCGATCGGGGCGCCGATCAGGGTGGCGAGACCCACCTGCTCCAGGCTGCCGAGGATGGCGTGGTAGATGCCGCCGCCCGGCTCGGAGTCGGCGACGACGCCCATGGAGTGGGAGAGGAAGTAGAAGTCGAGGACCTTCACACCGCGCTTGACGGTGGTCCAGATCAGCGAGACCAGCGGGATGACCGCGAGCAGGAAGGCGACCCAGACCAGCGCGGTGGCGATCCGGTCCTTGGCCTGCCGGCGGCCCTCGACGCGGGTGGCGATGACGAACGTGCCGAGCAGGAAGAGGAGCGCGGCGATCAGACCCCACTCCACCTTGCTGTGCAGTCCGGCGGCGAGGCCGATGCCCACCGCGACGGCGACGGAGCCGGCGGCGATCGCCCACGGCGACCACTTCGGCAGACGCGCGCTGCGCAGGCTGCCGGGCAGCTTGTCGGTGACGGCTGCGGTGCTCATGCGTTGGCCCCCGAGTACTCCTTGCGGCGGGCGATGATCGCGCGGGCCGCGCCGTTGACCAGCAGGGTGATGACGAACAGCACCAGACCGGAGGCGATGAGCGCATCCCGGCCGTCCTGCGTCGCCTCGCCGAACTTGCTGGCGATGTTCTGGGCGAAGGTGCCGCCGCCCGGGTCGAGCAGGCTGCTCTGGATGTCGAAGGTCGGCGAGAGCACGGTGGCCACGGCCATCGTCTCGCCGAGGGCGCGGCCGAGGCCGAGCATGGAGGCGGAGATCACGCCGGAGCGGCCGAAGGGCAGGACGGCCATCCGGATCACCTCCCAGCGGGTGGCGCCGAGGGCCAGGGCGGCCTCCTCGTGCATCCGCGGGACCTGCCGGAAGACCTCGCGGCTGACGTTGGTGATGATCGGCAGGATCATGATCGCGAGCAGCACGCCGACGGTGAGCATCGAGCGGGGCGCGCCGCCCTGCCAGGAGAAGATGCCCGTCCAGCCGAGGTAGTCGTTCAGCCAGCCGTACAGCCCGGTCATGTGCGGGACGAGGATCAGGGCGCCCCACAGGCCGTACACGATGGACGGTACGGCGGCGAGCAGGTCGATGACGTACGCGATGGCGCCGCTCAGCCGGCGCGGGGCGTAGTGGGTGAGGAACAGCGCGATGGCGACCGCGACCGGCACGGCCAGGACCATGGCGATGACCGAGGAGACCACGGTGCCGAAGACCAGCACCGCGATGCCGAAGACCGGCGGCACGGTGTTGGTGTTCCACTCGAAGGTGGTCAGGAAGTTGCCGTGGTCCTTGCTGATCGCGAGCGAGGCACGGTAGGTGAGGAAGACCGCGATCGCGGCCATGACCACCAGCAGCAGGATGCCGGAGCCGCGGGACAGCCCGAGAAAGATGCGGTCACCGGGGCGGGTCGCGCCACGGGCGGCGAGCTTGTTCTCGGTCGCGGCCGGCTGGGGGATGGGGGGAGGTGCGTCGGTTGTCTTCGTCGTCGATATGTCCATCGGGATCTCCGGTCTGCGGAGCCGCTCACCTTCGGTGGGCGGCTCCTGGCGGCGGTGCACCGGACGGTGCGGCCCGGCCCGCGGAAAGGCCGTGGGAACCGGGCCGCACTCTCGGATCAGGTCAGCTCAGGCCCGCGATGGTGGAGCGGACCTTGCCGATGATCGCGTCGGGCATCGGCGCGTAGCTGATGCCGCTGAGGATCTTCTGGCCGTCCTCGGAAGCCATGTAGTTGAGGAAGGACTTCACGGTCGGCAGGGTGTCGGCCTTGTTGCCCTTGTCGCAGACGATCTCGTACGTCACCAGGGTGATCGGGTACGCGCCCTCGGCCTTGGTGGTGTAGTTGAGCTTCAGCGACAGGTCCTTGCCGGTGCCGACGACCTTGGCGTCCGCGATGGCCTTGGTGGCGCTGTCGGTGGTGGGGGCGACCGGCTGGGCGGCACCCGTGGCGATGCTGACCGCCTTGAGGCCGTCACCGACGTAGGACAGCTCGAAGTAGCCGATGGCGCCGTTGGTCTGCTTGACCTGCTGGGCCACACCGGAGGACTGCGCGGCGGACTGGCCGCCCTGGGCCTGCCAGGTCTTGCCGCCCGAGTACTTCCAGTTCTCCGGGGTGGCGGCCTTCAGGTACTTGGTGAAGTTGTCCGTGGTGCCGGAGTCGTCCGAGCGGTGGAAGGCCTGGATCTTCAGGTCGGGGAGCTTCGCCTTCGGGTTCAGCTTCGCGATCGCCGCGTCGTTCCAGTTGGTGATCTTGCCGTCGAAGATCTTCGCCAGGGTCGGGGCGTCGAGGACCAGGTTGTCCACGCCGTTCAGGTTGTAGCCGATCGCGATCGGGCCGCCGACCATCGGCAGGTCGATGCCCTGACCGCCGGAGCAGACCTTCTTGGAGGCGGCGACCTCTTCGGGCTTCAGCGCGGAGTCGGAGCCGGCCCACGGGATCTGGCCCTGGGTGAACGCGGTCACACCGGCGCCGGAGCCGCCCGCCTTGTAGTTGATCTGCACACCACAGGCCTGGGAGAAGTTCTTGACCCAGGCGTCGATCGCGTTCTTCTGCGCGGAAGAGCCGTCCGAGAGCAGCTGCCCCTTGGCACCGTCGCACTTGATCGAGCCGGCCGCGGGGGCGGACGAGTTACCGCCCGTCGAGCCGCTCTTGCCGGTGTCGTCGGAGCCGCACGCCGTCAGGGCCAGGGCGCCGGTGACGGCGACAGCACCGAGGGAAAGGGCCCGCAGCCGGTTCTTGCGCTGAAGCTTCACTTTTCGGGAGTTCCTTCCAGGAGCCGCCGCTGTCGGCGGCGCGCAAAGTCAGGTGACGGGAGCGCGCTTACGGCCGCACTCCTCATCCGGTACGGCCGAAATTAGGCAGAACAGGTGAAGCCGCCGATGGCCGGAAGTGAACGGGGAGTGAACCCCTGCCATCGGCCCGGTGAGGTCACGGAATGCTTACGGGGAGGGCACGTGGAGGTTCCGACGAGCGGGTTACACGCACGCGTATTCGATGCTCTTCACCCCTCCGGGGGAACCCCGCCGCCCGGGACGCCGTCTCGTTCCAGGAGAGCCGAGGAAAGGCGACGGACACCATGGGCATGGAACGGCGGACGTTCATATCCGGCGGCGCGGCCGCGCTGGCGACAGCCACCCTCGCCGGGTGCGGCACCGGCGGACCAGCCGCCGGTTCCACGGCGCTCAACACATCGTCCACAGTCTCGCGTACGTCACTGAAGACCACCAGCGCGAGCGCCGCCGCGAACTGGGCGGCCCTCGCCCGGGACCTGGACGGCACCCTGGTCCGCCCCGGCGACACCACCTGGAAGACCGCCCACCAGCTGTACAACACCCGCTTCGACGGCCTGAAGCCGGCCGCGGTCGCCTACGTCGCGCACGCCGACGACATCCGGACGACCCTGGCGTACGCCAAGGCCCACCACATCCGGGTGGCGATCCGCAACGGCGGCCACTCCTACGCCGGCTACTCCTCCGGCGACAACCGCCTCATCCTCGACGTCTCCCGGCTGAACCGGATACGGGTGAGCGGCGGGCAGGCGGTGGTCGGCGCCGGCTCCAAGCTGATCGACGTCTACCGCGGGCTGGGCGCCAAGGGCGTGACCATACCCGCGGGCTCCTGCCCCACGGTCGGCGTCTCCGGCCTGGTCCTGGGCGGCGGCCACGGCGTCGTCTCCCGCGCCTACGGCCTGACCTGCGACAGCCTCACCCAGGCGACCCTGATCACGGCCGACGGCACGCAGATCACCGCGAACGCGTCGACCCACTCCGACCTCTTCTGGGCGCTGCGCGGCGCGGGCAACGGCAACTTCGGCGTCGTCACCGAGCTCCAGTTCAAGACCCACCCGGCCCCGCAGGCGGTGACCGCGTACCTCACCTGGCCCTGGGCCAAGGCCGCCGCCGTGCTGAAGGCCTGGCAGGAGTGGGGCCCGAGCCAGCCGGACGAGATCTGGTCCGCCCTGCACCTGTCCTGCGCGCCGGGACACACCCCGACGATCTCCGTCTCCTGCTTCTCCCTCGGCACCTACGGCGAGCTCCAGAACGCCGTGGACCGCCTCGCCCACCTGGCCGGCGCCGACGCCTCCTCCGTCTCCCTGCACCGCCGCGGCTACGAGCAGGCCATGGAGGTCTACGCCGGCTGCTCCTCCTTCTCCACCCCGGCCCAGTGCCACCTCCCGGGCTCCACCCCGGGCCGCTCCCCGCAGGGCGCGCTCGGCCGCGAGACCTACGCGGCCCGCTCCGACTTCTTCGACCGCTCGCTGTCCGCGGCCGGCATCCAGACGGTGCTGAAGCAGATCGCCTCGGTGCGGGGCGGCGGGGGCAGCATCGCGTTCACGGCGCTCGGCGGCGCGGTCAACAGGGTCTCCCCGACGGCCACGGCGTTCGTCCACCGCCGCTCGCGGATGCTGGCGCAGTACATCGCGAGCTGGGGCGCGGCGTCCTCCGGCAGCACGGCCCAGTCCTGGCTGACCTCGGCCCACGCGGCGATGGCGCCGTACGCGTCCGGCGCGGCGTACCAGAACTACACGGACCCGACGCTGAAGGACTGGCGGCGCGCCTACTACGGGGACGCGGCGGCCCGCCTGGCCAAGGTGAAGCAGCAGTACGACCCGTCCCGCTTCTTCTCCTACGGCCAGAGCCTGTAACCCCTTCGGGGCCCGGCGGCGTACCCGGTCACGCCGCCAGGTCCCGCTCCTCGCGCTCCGCCGAGCGGCGCGCACCCGGAAGCACCGGCACCCCCGCCGCCGTACGCCGGCGCACCAGCCGGCCCAGCCGGGGCGACCGCTCCACCGCCCGCAGCACCGGTGTGAGCAGCGCGGTGGCCGGCGGGGACAGCAGCAGCACCACCGCCGTACCCAGCGCGAAGCCGCCGATGACGTCCGTCGGGTAGTGCACGCCCATGAAGACCCGGCAGAACCCCTCGAACAGCGCGAGCCCGATCCCGGCGAGGCCGAAGCGGCGGTGGGCGACGAACAGCCCCACCCCGAGCGCCATGGTGAGGGTCGCGTGGTCGCTGACGAAGGAGAAGTCGGTCTTGCCGGAGACCAGGACGTCCAGCCCCTGGTGGTCCCGGAACGGCCGGGGGCGCTCCACGAAACCCCGTATCGGGATGTTCACCAGCACCGCGATCGCGGCCGCGAGCGGCGCCCAGACCAGCGCGGCCAGCGAGGGCGCGGCCTCCTCGCCGCCCCGCCGCCGCACGGACCACCAGCACCACAGCACCAGCAGCACCATCGCGACCAACAGGCCGTACTCACCGACGAACGCCATGATCCGGTCGAACCAGTGCGGGGCGTCCTTGGCAAGACCATTGATGTCGTAGAGCAGGTCGACGTCGGGGTTCGATCCGGATTCGGCGAGTACAGCCATGGTGCTGTGGCCCCTTCGTCGGCTACCGGACGCACCTCGTGTGCGCCGCTTTCCCACCCCCGTGGTGTCGTAGATCCGCTTCCGCTGTACTGCGGTCCTGCCCGCACTGCCCGTACTGACGTCCGCTCGGCTACGTCAACAGGAACGCACAGCCACCATCAATACGTTCCACTCTCCACTGAATGATCACGCAGACGTTATCGAAGAGAGACTCGTCATCGCAGCTCAGGGGGTGACTTCACGCTCCGCTCAGACATGGGTGGGCAGTGCTTTCGCGCCATCCTCGGTGACCCGGGTGGCCCCGAAGTAGTCCGGGCTGTCGATCGGGTCGAAGCGGATCACCGCGCCGGTCCTCGGCGCGTCGATCATGTACCCGCCGCCCACATAGATCCCGACGTGGTGGATGGCCCGGGAGTCGCTCAGGTCGTTGGAGAAGAACACCAGGTCACCGGGGAGCAGCTGGTCCCGCGAGGGGTGCGGGCCCGCGTTGTACTGGTCGTTGGCGACCCGCGGCAGCGTGATCCCGACACTGGCGTACGACGCCTGCGTCAGCCCCGAGCAGTCGAACCGCCCGCCCTGCTCCGGCGTGCCCTCGCCACCCCACAGATACGGCGTGCCGAGCTTCTGCTGCGCGAACTCGATGGCTCCGGCGGCCTGTTGGGTGGGGTCGATACGGCTGGTGGGGGCGGCGAAGCTCTTGGCCAGGCTGTTGATCCGCTGGACGTAGTTCTGTGTCTCGCTGATGGCCGGAACCCCACCCGAGCGGATCACCCGGTAGGCACCGGCGTTGTAGGCGGCGAGCATGTTGTCGGAGACGTTCCCCGGCACGTCCTTCACGTACTTGGCGAGTTCGCAGTCGTACGACGCGGCCGACGGGATGGCGTCGGCCGGGTCCCAGATGTCCCTCTTGCCGTCCCCGTTGCCGTCGATGCCGTGCGTGGCCCAGGTGCTCGGGATGAACTGCGCGATGCCCCGGGCGTCGGCCGGGCTGACGACGGTCGGGTTCCAGCCACTCTCCTGGTACAGCTGGGCGGCGAGCAGCGCCGGGGTGAGCGCGGGGCACAGGTTCCCCCACTGCTGCACGAGCGACTTGTACGCGGCCGGCACGGCGCCCTTGGCCAGCCCCCGGCTGCCCGAGGTCACCCCGCCCAGGATGTTCCCGGCGACGACGTACACCCCCACGACCAGCAGCAGGACGAAGCTCAGCCCGAGCCCGACGGCCGCTCCACCGATCACCCATACCTTCCGCACGGGGTCAACTTTCCCCCATGTGGGTGCCGTTCACGACAATTTCGGGGTGATGTGGCGTCATTTCGCGCCCCGGGTGGGGCTGTACAGCCGAATCGGCGGTCGCTGACGATGGGTCAGGAGGCCGCGATCGCGTCCTTGTAGAGCTCCGCCGCCTCGCCGCCCAGCACCACGCTGTAGGAGGTGTCGGGGGTCGAGCCGCCCAGCTCATGGCCGCCGAGGACGCCGACGACCTGGTTGTCGCCGTTGATCCAGGGGCTGCCGCTGGTGCCGCTGGTGAAGCCGGGGCAGTCGATGCGCTGTTGGGTGCCGCTGTGCCGGGACGGCCGGTTGGTGCAGCCGATGGGCGTCTCGCGGACATCGGGGTAGCCGGTGACCGTCACCGCGGTGACCCCGGTCACCGTGCCGGGCGTGAACCGGTTGGCGCCGACCACCGACTCGACCCGCTTGCCGTGCAGCTCGGCCAGGGTCGCGAAGGCGAGGTCGCTGTCCTCGTCCTGGTCCTTGGCCCAGCCGTCGGGCACGAAGCGCCGCCGCACCTTCCACACCCCGTACGGCGCCTTCCCGTCCCGGTATCCGGGCACGAACACCAGGTCGCCGTCGACGCCGTCCACGCAGTGCGCCGCGGTGAGGATGAGGTCGCCCCGCGGGCTGTGCACCACCGAGGCGGTGCAGTAGTGGCCGCCGGCCAGCTTCTGGGCCCGGTCCGCGCCGAACAGCGCACCGATCCGCGCACTCTGCCCCGAGGCACCGACCTCCGCGGTGATCCCGAAGGGACCCGGCTCGTCGGCAGCCGCCACCGACGCCGAGGTCAGGGCAAGCGTCACCACGACACACAGCAGCGTGGGACGTGCGGTGATCCAGATGCGTGAGATGCGCTTCATCAGGCCCCACTCTGTCTCACGAAGGTGAGAATCCCGCTCCGACTTCACTGAGATTTTCCTGTGAACCCCCGTATTGCCGCCACCGCAGCACCGAAAACGCGTGCGAAGTGAGGTCGGAGCGGGGCGGGAAAACGACACAACGGAAGCAGAACGCGCCAGAAAGGGGCGGCACCGCTCAGAACGTGGTCGTCATGCCGCCGTCCACCGCGATGGTCTGCCCGGTGACGAAGGACGCCGCGTCGCTCGCCAGGAAGACGACGATGCCCGCGATCTCCTCCGGGCGGCCCCAGCGGCCCAGGGCGGTGCGGGTGCGCAGCCAGCGCCGCCAGTCCGGGTCCTCGGCCGGCTCGGCGTTGACCTCGGTGGCGAAGGTGCCCGGCGCGACCGCGTTGACCGTCGTACCGCCCGGCCCCAGATCGGCGGCGAGCGCCCGGGTCAGCCCGTCGAGGCCCGCCTTCGCGGTGGCGTAGCCGACATCACCCGTACGGCCCAACTGCCCGACCACCGAGGAGATGTTGATGATCCGGCCCGCCGCGCCCCGCGCGGCCAGCCCCCGCGCGACCGTCTGGCTCAGGGCGTACGCCGAGGTCAGATGCACATCGAGCAGCGCGCCCAGCTGCTCGGGCGTCATCTCGGCCACGCCCCTGCGGTCGCGGTGGCCGACGTTGTTGACCAGGATGTCTATGGCGCCGAGCGCGCTCACCGCCTCCTCGGCGGCCGGCCGGTCGGTGACGTCGAACGCGGCCGTGGCGATGTCGTACCCGGCGTCCGTCCGCAGCCCCGCCGCGACCGCCTCCAGCGCGGCCGGATCACGGCCGTTGAGGACGACGCGCGCACCGGCCCCGGCCAGCCCGCGGGCCATCTCCAGGCCGAGGCCGCGCACGGACCCGGTCACCAGGGCGGTCCGGCCGTCGAGCCGGAAGACCGGGCCGCCGGTGCCGTCCATGCCCTGCCGCCCTCCGTGTGCGGGGAAGATTCCGTCCCCGTCACCGTATCCGCTCGACCGCCCCACTGAACGCCCTGCCGTGTCCGGACGTACCCCTTATAAGCACCTCTGGGAGCGAGCACCCGGAAAGAGCTGGAAGAGGTGGTTCTGATGGCGCTCTCGGCACATACCGCTCGTACGGCACATACAGCCCGTACGGCACTCGGCGGCACCGCGGTGGCCTTCTCCGCCGCCCTCCTCCTGGCCGCCTGCGGAGGCGGCGGAGGCGGGGGCACCGGCGGCGGAGGCACCGGAGGTCCCGCGACGAGCCCGGGGACGGCGAGTTCGGGGACGGCGGGCTCGGGAACCCGGGTCACCGTCACCGAGACGGAGTACGCGCTGAAGCTGTCCCGGTCGTCCTTCACCCCGGGCACCTACACCTTCGTCTCCGACAACGCCGGCCACATCACCCACGCCCTGTCGATCGACGGGCCCGGCGTGGAGGACGCCCACACCAAGACCATCGCGGGCGGGCAGCACGCCACGCTCACGGTCACTCTGAAGAAGGGCACCTACGACCTGTACTGCCCGGTCGACGGCCACAAGCAGCTCGGCATGGACCAGCACATCACGGTCGGCTGACCGGCGCCGACGGCCAGGTCACCCCGGTCATCTCCTCCGACAGCGTCCACAGCCGGCGAGCGGCCGCCGGGTCGCTCGCCGCCGCGCTCCGGCCGACCAGGGTGGGCGCGCCGCGCATCTCGCCGAGGCCGCCGGGGCCGACGTACGCCGCTCCGGGCAGGTCCTGGGTCGCGGCGAAGAGCGTGGGCAGGGCGCCGGAGCGGTCGTCCTGCGCGAAGAGCCGGTTGCCGACCGCCATGGCCGCCCGCAGCAGGGGGTTGCCCGCGTGGCTCTGGAGGTTGGTCGCCGCGTACCCGGGGTGGGCGGCGAGGGCGCGCACGGCCGAACCGGACTCGGTCAGCCGGCGCTGCAACTCCAGGGTGAACAGCAGGTTGGCCAGCTTGGACTGGGCGTAGGCGCGGGTAGGCGAGTAACGGCCGGTGAGGTTGACGTCGGCGAAGTGGATCACGCCGTCGCCGCCGCGGTGCAGCCCGGAGGAGACGGTCACCACGCGGTCGGTGATGTGCGGCAGGAGCAGGTTGGTCAGTGCGAAGTGGCCGAGGTGGTTGGTGCCGAACTGCATCTCGAAGCCGTCCTTGGTGCGCAGCTCCGGCAGCATCATCACGCCCGCGTTGTTGATGAGCACATCCAGCGGGCGGTCCCAGCCGGCGGCGAACGCGCGCACCGAGTCCAGGTCGGCGAGGTCCAGCCGGCGCACCTCGGTGCTGCCGCCCGCCTGCGCCGCCGCGGCCCGGCCGCGCTCCGGGTCGCGCACGGCGAACACCACATGCGCCCCGGCCCGGGCCAGCGCCTGGGCGGTGGTGCGGCCGATGCCGCTGTTGGCGCCGGTGATCACGACCGTACGGCCGGTCAGGTCGGGCAGACGGTTCACGTTCCAGGTCTCGCGCTGTGCGCTCGTAGCAGCCATGAACCCAATGTAGACATCGCCAACAATGCAGTCAACGACAACAAAGCTGACGCTGACAACATTCGGTTACGATGGCCCACATGCCGCGCATCCGCCAGAGCCGCCCCTACCACCACGGAGACCTGCGCGCCGCCCTGCTCAGGAGCGCCGAGCGCACCCTGCGCGAGAAGGGGGCCGGCGCGCTCTCGCTGCGCGAGCTGGCCCGGGACACCGGCGTGAGCCACGCCGCCCCCGGCCGCCACTTCAAGGACAAGCAGGCCCTGCTGGACGCGCTCGCCCTGGACGGCTACGAGCGCCTGACCCAGGCCCTGGACGGCGCCGCCGCCCACCCCGGCCGCACCTTCGAACAGCGGATGACGGCCCTGGCCCGCGCCTACCTCGAGTTCGCCGTGGAGAACCCGGAACTGCTGGAGCTGATGTTCGCGCGCAAGCACCACCCGGACAGCTCCGACCGGCTCGCCGCGGCCGTCGACCGCTCCTTCGGCTCCCTGACCCGCACCTTCGCCGCCGCCCAGGAACAGGGCGAGCTGGTGCCGGGCGACCCCGAGCGCCTCACCCTGGTCGCCGCCGCGAGCCTGCACGGCCTCGCCGGGCTGATCGCCGCCTGCGCGCTGGACGCCGAGGAGGCGCTGGCCGGCCTGGACGACCACGTCCATCTGCTGCTGCACGGCCTCACGCCCCGCTGACCGACGCGACCCGCCCCTGGGCCCGCCCCTGTGCCCCCGCTGTGATCACGGTCAAGCGGCTGCCAGCGCACAGCCATCCCACCGCCATTGGCCGGTAATCGCCGGGCCTCCTTCAGTAACGCGAGAGTCAGAATTCCGAAAGCCGCTTGTTGTTGCGTACTCAACAAGCGAGTGTCGTGCGCGGGCCGCCGCCCCCACCGGTCACCCACCGGTGGTCCCCCCACCCGCAGGCCTCTGCCCACCACTTCCAGGAGGCTGTACGTTGCGTACGACCACCCCCAGCTCCCCCCACATATCCGGCAGATGGCGCCGGGCCGGCTCGGCCGTCGCGGCCACCGCCGCCCTGCTCGCCGCCGGCCTGGCCACCGCCGCCCATGCGGACGCCGCCACCACGGCCACCGCCACCGCCCCCAAGGTGACCTGGGCGGCCACCCCCTGCGCCACGCCCAAGCACCACGGCGACCTGGCCTGCAACTCCTTCCGGGTCACCGGCGGGGTGACCGCCTTCGAGAAGGCCCTGGCCCAGCGGACCGGCAAGGCCGCCAAGGCCACCCCGAAGGCCGCCGCCGCCAGCCCCACCGGGTACGGCCCCTCCGACCTCCAGGACGCCTACGGCCTGACCGACGCCGCCTCCGCCAACGGCTCCGGCGAGACCATCGCGATCGTCGACGCCTACGACGACCCGAACGCCGAGGCGGACCTCGCGAAGTACCGCTCGTACTACGGCCTTTCCTCCTGCACCACCGCCAACGGCTGCTTCACCAAGGTCGGCCAGACCGGCTCCACCACCTCCCTGCCCACCGCCGACTCCGGCTGGGCCCAGGAGGAGTCGCTCGACCTCGACATGGCCTCCGCCGTCTGCCCCAACTGCAACATCATGCTGGTCGAGGCCAAGTCCGCCTCCATGACCAACCTCGGCACCGCGGTGAACGAGGCGGTCAAGCTGGGCGCCACCTTCGTCTCCAACAGCTACGGCGGCTCCGAGTCCTCCTCCGACTCGACCTACGACTCCTCGTACTACAACCACCCGGGCGTGGCCATCACCGTCTCCGCGGGCGACGAGGGCTACGGCGCCGAGTACCCGGCCGCCTCCAAGTACGTCACCGCCGTCGGCGGCACCGCCCTGTCGACCTCGTCCACCTCCCGCGGCTGGACCGAGAAGGTGTGGAACACCAGCTCCACCGAGGGCACCGGCTCCGGCTGCTCCGCCTACGACGCCAAGCCCAGCTGGCAGACGGACACCGGCTGCGCCAAGCGCACCATCGCCGACGTGTCGGCGGTGGCCGACCCGGCGACCGGCGTCGCGGTCTACGACTCCTACGGCGTCACCGCCGGCTGGTACACCTTCGGCGGCACCAGCGCCAGCGCGCCGATCACCGCCGGCGTCTACGCCCTCGCCGGCACCCCCAGCAGTGGCAGCTACCCGGCCGAGTTCCCCTACGCGGCCGCCGGCACCTCCGCCCTGAACGACGTCACCAGCGGCAGCAACGGCAGCTGCTCCGCCGGCGCGAGCTACCTGTGCACCGCCCGGTCCGGCTACGACGGCCCGACCGGCTGGGGCACCCCCGAGGGCACGGACGCCTTCACGGGCTGACCAGGCTCGACAGGTCCACCCCGTCGGGTCACGGGGAGCCGCCAGTGCGAGGGGGACGTGGGGTCCCCTCGGCGGCACGGAAAGGAAGACGGGTCACGGCAACCGGCCGTGACCCGTTTTCCCTGTTCTGACCGGTGCCTGACGTACCGTGAGAACATCTTCGGTAAAGGGGGACAACGACGGAACCCACGGCAGGTTCCGATCTGACCTCGTTGCCCGGGGTGACCTGCCGTGATACACAGAGTGACCGTACGAGCTATTCGTACGAAACCCGTCAGTCAATGACGTCAAGTCGACATACGAAGGCGACGTTGTCGGCGAGAATGAGGCCCGACCTCTGCACACCCGCAGGGGCGTTCGCGGAACTACCCACCAGGGGCGGTGACTTACATGCTCTTTGCGGCCGACAAGGGAGACATCAACACCATCATCGGCGGGATCGCCCCGAACTGGGGCCCCTTCGGCAGCCTGGGCAACGAGGCGAAGGTGATGATCGAGGTGGTCATGGCCGTGGCCATCCTCCTCTGCCTGGGCATCGCGGTCTGGGGCGCGGCCAAACAGCGCATCGGCGCCACGGCCCTGCGGGACACCTTCAGCGCGGAACAGGGCAAGGGCCTGATCATCGCCGGCCTCACCGGAGTCTTCATCATCGGCTCCCTCGGCACACTGTTCACCATCGTCTACGGCATGGCGGTCTGAGCCCTCCCCCTCTCCCTCCCCACCCACCCGTCGTGCCCACCGGCTGAGGTTGCGTTTCCCTGATGTCGAGTCACCACACCGCGCCCGCGCGGGAACCAGCACGGCTACCGTCGTATATCCACGAGGCGGAGGGGGCACGCACGGCATGAGTCCCATGAATCCCGGCGACGACCAGCCGTACCACGACCACACCGACACGGGCCACACCCGCACCCGCCTACCGGACAACGACCCCTACGGCGGCGCCCCCCGCCGCCCCACCCGCAGCTCCTCGAAAAGCCTGGTGACGGTCGTCGGCGTGGTGGTCCTCCTGATCGCAGCAATCGCATTCGCGAACCGGGGAGACGATTCACCAGCCGACAGCCCATCCGGAAAGGGCGCCCAGCCCCAGGCAACGGCCACCGCCCCGTCCGGCACCCGCCCGGTGGACACGAAAACCGCCGGCATCCCCTCGGGCTTCGCCCATACGGAGCAGGGAGCGCAGAGCGCGGCGGCAAACTACGCGGTGGCGATGGGATCGGCCGACATGTTCGACATGACGAAGCGGCACGCGATCGTCGACACGGTCTACACGCCCGACGTCGCCGCTTCCCGGCAGTCTGAGTTGGACCGCGTGTACGCCAGCCAGGAGTTCCTCTCCAACATCGGCCTCACGAAGGACGGCACCGCACCACCGGGCCAGACCTTCGTCTCCCGGGTCATTCCTGTCGGTACGAAGGTCACGGCGTCAACGACGGACACCGCCACGGTGGAGGTCTGGTACACGTCGCTGTTCGGCCTGTCGGGCACATCATCGACCAACCCCGTGACCGAGAGCTGGTTCACCAACACCTTCGAGCTGAAATGGGTCAGCAACGACTGGAAGGTCACCGACTTCCAGCAAAAGGACGGGCCCGTCCCCGTAGGCCGTGATCAGAGAGCTTCCACCGCCGACGACATGACGAAGGCCGTAGAGGAGTACGGAGGGTTCACGTATGCCCGGTAGCCCGCAACGTGCGCTGAAGCTCGCCGGAGTCGTGGCAGCCGTGCAGACCACGGCCGTGCTGCTGGCCACGCGCGCCTTCGCCGCACCCACGCCCACCCCCACGGGCAGCCCGTCGCCCTCGCCGTCGGCCAAATACCACTGCGACGTGATCCGCGGACCCGCCAAGAAGTACTGCGAACGCGGCAACGCAACCAGCGGATCTGCCGTTCCCAACGTCCCGGACACCTCCACCCAGGACCCCCTCTCCTCCCTCGCCAAAGGCTGCGCCCAAGCCGCCTCCTGGACGGTGGACAAGCTGAGCAAGGCCGTGAAGGACACCGCCACCGTCGACTTCACCAATCAGAAGTTCCTCCAGCAGTACGCCATCGTCTTCGCCGCCTCCACCATCCTCACCCTCGTCCTCTGGCTCCTCGCCGTCGCCAAGCGAGCCGTCCGCGGCGTCCCCCTCACCACCGCCATCTCCGAAGCCGTCGGCTTCCTCTGGCTCACCGTGCTGGCCTCCGCCTTCACCCCCCTGATCCTCTACACCGTCGTCTCCGCCACCGACAGCGTCACCGACGTCCTCGCCAAAGCCACCGGCGACCAGGCCGACACCTTCTTCGGCACCTTCTCCGGCGCCCTCGCCAAAGGCAACGACATCGGCGGCGGCCCCATCATGCTGATCGTCGTCTCCCTCGTCAGCATCCTCGCCGCCGGCGTCCTCTGGCTGGAGCTCGTCATCCGCGCCGCCCTGCTCTACGTCGGCGCCCTCCTCGGCACCGTCGTCTACGCCGGACTCGTCGACAAGAACCTCTGGGGACACGTCCGCCGCTGGGCCGGCATCATGATCGCCGTCATCCTGGTCAAGCCGGTCATCGTCATCGTCCTCGGCCTCGCCGGCGCCCTCTCCTCCGGCAACGGCCCCGACGCCTTCTCCGCCGTCGTCTCCGGCCTCGCCATCATCCTGCTCGCCATCTTCGCCAGCGCCGCCATCTACCGCTTCGTCCCCGGCTTCGGCGACGAGATCGCGTCCGGCCGCAACAACCGCATCATGCAGGGCGCCGAATCCAAGGCCGCCGCCGTCATCAGCTCCCCCGCCAGCCTCGTCGCCCAGGGCATCAAGACCCACAGCACCCGCGCCGACAGCAACGGCCCCGCCGGCACCGCAAGCAGCGCCCCCCGCCCCGCCAACCCCGCCACCGGCGGCGTCGCCGCCCACAGCAGCCGTACCCCCAGCACGGGCACCGGCGGAGCCGTCCCCTCCGCCACCCCCGCCCCCCGCGCACCCAGCCCGGTCAACACCCCGCACGCCAGCAACACCCGCAACAACCGCACAGGAGGTGAAGGGCGTTGACGACCGAGTCCCACCTGTCGTCCCACCCGATCACGCCCCGCCGTACCTATCTCATCGGCCGCGCCCGGCCGAACGCGATCATCGGCCGGAACCGCGAGTCCGGCGAGATCGCGCTCATCGTCATCGGCGCGTTCCTCGGCATGATGTGCGGCCTCCTCGTCCCGGTCCTGTCCCTGCGCATCGTGCTGCTGACCGGCTTCCCCCTGCTCGCGCTCGCCGCCGTCTACGTGCCGTACAAGCGCCGCACCTTCTACAAGTGGTTCGAGATCAACCGCAGCTACAAGCGCACCCTGAAGCGCGGCGCCGCCGTCTACCGCTCCAGCGCCATGGAGGCCGGCACCCGCCTCGACGGCCACGAGATCGAGATCGGCCCGCCCCCCGGCATCGGCCGCATCACCTGGCTCGCCGCCCCCTTCGGCCCCGACGAGATCGCCGTACTCCTGCACGCCGACCGCAAGACCGTCACCGCCGCCATCGAGATCGAGGGCCCCGGCGTCGGCCTGCGCGACTCCGAGGACCAGGAAGCCCTCGTCGACCGCTTCGGCACCCTCCTCAAGCACGTGGCCAACGGCGACGGCTTCGTCACCCGCCTCCAGATGCTCGCCCGCACCCTCCCCGCCGACCCCGACGCCCATGCCAAGGACGTCGCCCAGCGCGGCGACGACCGCGCCCCGAGCTGGCTCCAGCAGTCCTACGACCAGCTCCAGTCCATGGTCTCCACCAGCAGCGAGCAGCACCGCGCCTACCTCGTCGCCTGCATGCACTTCAACCGCGAACTCGCCGCCGAGGCCAACGCCATGGCCCGCGCCGTCCGCGCGCACGGCGGCAAGGTCGACCGGGACGCCGGACTCGCCGTCGTCATGGCCCGCGAGCTGACCGACATCTGCTCGCGCCTCCAGGAGGCCGACATCCGCGTCCGCCAGCCCCTCGGCCAGGGCCGGCTCGCCTCCCTCATCCACTCCATGTACGACCCCGACCACCCCATCGACCACATCCAGGCGATGACCCAGCGCAACGCCTGGCCGGCCGAACTGGACGCCACCGAACCCACCTTCCTCCAGGCCAAGACCCGCGAGTCCAGCACCCGCGCCCCCTGGTGCCACGCCACCGCCTGGGTGAAGGAATGGCCCATGACCCCCGTCGGCGTGAACTTCCTCGCGCCCCTGCTCGTCCACACCCCGGACGTCATCCGCACGGTCGCCGTGACCATGGACCTCGAACCCACCGAGATCGCCATCGAACGCATGCTGACCGAGAAGACCAACGACGTGGCCGAGGCCTCCCGCGCCGCCAAGATGAACCGCACCGTCGACCCGCGCGACATCGCCGCCCACAACCGGCTCGACCAGCGCGGCGAAGACCTCGCCAGCGGCGCGGCCGGCGTCAACCTGGTCGGCTACATCACCGTGTCCTCCCGCACCCCGGACGCCCTCGCCCGCGACAAGCGCACGATAAGGGCCTCCGCCGGCAAGTCGTACCTCAAGCTGGAGTGGTGCGACCGAGAGCACCACCGCGCCTTCGTGAACACACTTCCCTTCGCCACCGGCATCCGAAGGTAGGGGCTGATTCGCCGATGCGGGATCCGCTGTCCGTCCTCACCGACGCCTTCACGTCCTTCCTCTTCGGAAGGGTCGAGACGACCCGTCTCCCGGTCCGCACCTCCACGGGCCAGGCCCAGGCCGTCTATCTGCCCACCGCCGCCCCGGGCCTCGGCGACTCCGGCGTCATCATCGGCCGCGAGGTGTACTCCGGAAAGGGCTACATCTACGACCCCTTCCAGCTCTACGGCCAACAGCTCCCGGCACCGCACTGGCTCGTCCTCGGCGAGTCCGGCAACGGCAAGTCGGCCCTGGAGAAGACCTACGTCCTGCGCCAGCTGCGCTTCAAGGACCGCCAGGTCGTCGTCCTGGACGCCCAGGGCGAGGACGGCGTCGGCGAATGGAACCTGATCGCGCAGGAGCTGGGGATAACACCCATCCGCCTCGACCCGACGGCCGCCCTGAACCACGGCATCCGCCTCAACCCCCTCGACCCGTCGATCACCACCACCGGCCAGCTGGCCCTGCTCCGCACGATCATCGAGGTCGCGATGGGCCACGGCCTGGACGAACGCTCCGGCTTCGCCCTCAAGGTCGCCCACTCCTACGTCAACGAGACGATCGTCGACCGCCAGCCCGTCCTCTCCGACATCGTCGAGCAGCTACGACACCCCGAGCCCGAGTCCGCCGAGGCCATGAACGTCGCCATAGACGACGTACGGGCCTGGGGCCTGGACGTCGCCCTCGTCATCGACCGCCTGGTCGACGGCGACCTGCGCGGCATGTTCGACGGCCCCACCACGGTCGGCATCGACCTCGACGCCCCCCTCATCGTCTTCGACCTGTCCCACATCGACCGCAACTCCATCGCCATGCCCATCCTCATGGCGATCGTCGGCGTGTGGCTGGAACACACCTGGATCCGCCCCGACCGGAAGAAGCGCATCTTCCTGGTCGAGGAGGCCTGGCACATCATCAACAGCCCCTTCGTGGCCCAGCTGTTCCAGCGCCTGCTGAAGTTCGGCCGCCGCCTCGGACTCTCCTTCGTGGCGGTGGTCCACCATCTGTCCGACGTCGTCGACGGCGCGGCCGCCAAGGAGGCCGCGGCCATCCTGAAGATGGCCTCCACCAGGACGATCTACGCCCAGAAAGCCGACGAGGCGAGGGCGACCGGCCGCGTCCTCGGCCTGCCCCGCTGGGCCGTGGAGATCATCCCCACCCTCACCCCCGGCATCGCCGTCTGGGACGTCAACGGCAATGTCCAGGTCGTCAAACACCTGGTCACGGAGACCGAACGCCCCCTGGTCTTCACCGACCGCGCGATGACCGAGTCCTCCAGCGACCTCACCGCCGACGACGCCCTGCACGCCGCCGAACTGGAGGCCGAGCAGCGGGCCGCCGCCTTCGTGGAACAGCACCTGGGCGACTCCGAGTCGACGGTGGCGTAGGCGGGCAGGGCCAGGGAGACCCGGGGCAGGCCGGGGAAACAGGGGAGGAACACGGTGACACCCGACGAGCGCCGCGACCGGCACCACAGCGGCGGGCACCCAGGCGGCCGGGCCGGCGGCATCCCGGACGGCCTGCTGGTCGGCATACTCGCGTTCCTCCTCGGCATGACCGTGCTCGTGTGGACGGCCACGGGCCTGGCGTCCTTCTTCGCCCACGGCGACTGGCCCGACGGCGTCACCTTCACCCGCACCCCCCTGGCCATGCGCCACCTCATCGGCCACCCCCACGACCTCCCCGGCGCCTGGCCCGACACCCCCGCCGGCCGGCTCTCCGGCTGGGGGCTGTTCTGGGGCCTCTTCATCGCCCAGCTGATGATCCTCTTCGTCCTCACGGTCTTCGTGATGGGCGCGGTGGCCCGCTGGCGCACGGCCAGAGCCCGCACCCGCCAGTCCCAGAACCTCCGCTACGACGTCCCCGTGCCCCGCACAGAACCGGCACCCCAGCCCCAGCCCCAACCGCAGCCGCAGCCGCAGCCGCAGCCGCAAGCGACGGAAGCCGTCCCCCTGCCACAGCAGGAGCCGGAGAGGGATCCAGGGAAGGTCACCACGGCACCCGCCCCACCCGCTCCACCCACCCTCACGGCCGAACCAACCGTGCTGCTCTACGCCCCCAGGGAAGCCCGCCACACCCCCGCCGCTCAGGCCCTCCTCGACGCCGAGGGCCCCGCCCTCCTCGTCACCTCCAACCCCGCGCTCTGGCAGGACACCAAGGACGCCCGGGCCAAACTCGGCCCCAGCCTCCTCTACGACCCCACCCACCTCTGCGACACCCCGGCCCGGCTGCACTGGTCCCCGGTGACCGGCTGCGAGGACAAACAGACGGCCCTCCAGCGAGCGACCGCCCTGCTCGCGCCGGTGCAGCCCACCGCCAAGATCGACCAGATCCTCACGGACACGGCGATCACCCTGCTCCGCAGCTACCTGCACGCCGCCGCCCTGGAGAACCGCACGATCCGGCACGTCCACCGCTGGGCCCAGGGCACCCAGGTCCAGGACGCCGTCCGCACCCTGCGCACCCACCCCAAGGCCGCCCCGGGCGCCGCCGGCGAACTCGAGGCCGCGCTCACCGCACACCCCGAGCGCCGCGACATGGCCCACGAGCTGACCAGCCGCGCCCTGTCGGCCCTCTCCACGGTCAACGTCCGCGAGGCATGCACTCCAAACCGAACAGATGCGCTCGCCTTGGATTCCTTTGTCCACGAAGGGGGAACGCTCTATGTGGTGGGTGACTCCATCGAGGACCCGCGGACCCACCCGGGCGCGATGCCTCTTCTCACGGCCCTCGTCTCCAGCGTGGTCGAGCGCGGCCGGCGCATGGCCGAACGGTCATCCTCCGGTCGGCTCGACCCACCACTCACCCTGATCCTGGACGACATCGCGGCCGTGGCCCCCGTCCCCCAGCTCCCGGACCTCCTGGCCACGGGCGCCGACCAGGGCCTCCCCACCCTGGCCCTCCTCCGCTCCCCCGAACAAGCCCGCACCCGCTGGCCCCACCAGCACCTACCGGTCTAGGACGCGGCCATTCCGGCCTGGCCTGTCAGTAACACGACATATCGTGGTCCGCATGACCACACTTCCCGACCGCCCGCACACCGCACTGCTCGTCATCGACGTCCAGAACGGTGTGGTGGAGCACGCCGTCCGCCGTGCCGCCGTCATCAGCAACATCACGACCCTCATCGACAAGGCCCGCGCCGCCGGCTTCCCGGTGATCTGGGTGCAGCACCAGGACGAGGACCTGGTGCCCGGCACCGAGCGCTGGGAGTTCGTCCCGGAACTGAAGCGCCTGGACACCGAACCCCTGGTCGCCAAGGCCTACCGGGACTCCTTCGAGGACACCGTCCTTGAGTCGGCCCTTGCCGAGCGCGGAGTGGGCCGACTGCTCGTCACGGGCGCCATGACCGACTTCTGCATCCGCTCGACCCTGCACGGCGCCCTTGCACGGGGTTACGACACCACACTCGTCGCCGACGCCCACACCACGCAGGACCTCACCGAGTACGGCGCGCCGGCCGCGGAGCAGGTCATCGCCCACACGAACCTCTACTGGAGCGACCAGTCGGCACCGGGCCGCCGGGGCGGAATCATCAAGACGGCCGACGTGACCTTCTGAAAAGACCCTGAAATGCAGAAAACCCCCGCACCAAAGGTGCGGGGGTTTTCCCAATAATTGTTCGGCGGTGTCCTACTCTCCCACAGGGTCCCCCCTGCAGTACCATCGGCGCTGTGAGGCTTAGCTTCCGGGTTCGGAATGTAACCGGGCGTTTCCCTCACGCTATGACCACCGAAACACTATGAAACTGTCGAACAATGCCGCACCACCCTGAGCCGGGTGGGGCTGTTCGTGGTTTCAGAACCAACACAGTGGACGCGAGCAACTGAGGACAAGCCCTCGGCCTATTAGTACCGGTCACCTCCACCAGTTACCTGGCTTC
>NZ_JBVIJC010000017.1:0-212904 GCF_055581605.1 Streptomyces sp. NPDC031418 | reverse complement strand
GCGGGCCTGGAAAGAGCATCGCGGCAGGGGGGTGAAGCACTGGGCCGGTGCTCTCCCTGTTGGAGCCAGACCGCACGGGGGGGGGGCGTATGTCCCCCGGGCCCCGCCCGCCACCCGTCACGCCGCCAGGGACACCGACCACCGGGGGGACCCGCCATGTCCGACACCGCCCGCGCCGCACTCGCCGACGCCCGCGTGTACCTCTGCACCGACGCCCGCCGGCGCCAGGGCGACCTCGCCGAGTTCCTGGACGCGGTCCTGGCCGGCGGTGTCGACATCGTGCAGCTGCGTGACAAGGGCATGGAGGCCGCCGAGGAGCTGGCCCATCTGGAGGTCTTCGCCGAGGCCTGCGCCCGGCACGGCAAGCTGCTGGCGGTCAACGACCGCGCGGACGTCGCCCATGCGGCCCGCGCCGACGTGCTGCACCTCGGCCAGGGCGACCTGCCGGTGCCCGCGGCCCGCGCCATCCTCGGCGACGGCGTCCTGATCGGCCGCTCCACGCACGCCGAGTCCGAGGCCGCCGCGGCCGCCGTCCAGGACGGTGTGGACTACTTCTGCACCGGACCCTGCTGGCCCACCCCGACCAAGCCCGGCCGGCACGCGCCCGGCCTGGACCTGGTCCGCTACACGGCCGGCCTCGGCACCGACCGCCCCTGGTTCGCCATCGGCGGCATCGACCTCGGCAACCTGGACCAGGTGCTGGACGCCGGCGCCCGCCGGGTGGTCGTGGTCCGCGCGATCACCGAGGCCGACGACCCGGGTGCCGCCGCGGCGGAGTTCGCCAAGCGGCTGCGGCAGCTCTGAGGGGCATCTGAGGGGTGTCCGCGGGGCGGCTGTCCGGATTTCTGTCCGGATTTCTGTCCAAGGGGTGGACAGAAGGACGGCAAATCAGGCAAATTTGCGAGATCCGGTTGGGTGACCGCCCACCCCTGGCTAACCTGCCCGTATGGCCCTCGGAACCGCATCCACCAGGACTGATCGCGCCCGCACGATCCGCGACATCCTGGCCACCGGCAAGACGACGTACTCGTTCGAGTTCTCTGCGCCGAAGACCCCCAAGGGCGAGCGGAACCTGTGGAGCGCGCTCCGGCGGGTCGAGGCGGTCGCGCCCGACTTCGTCTCCGTGACCTACGGCGCCGGCGGCTCCACCCGCGCGGGCACGGTCAAGGAGACCCAGCAGATCGTCGCCGACACCACGCTCACCCCGGTCGCCCACCTCACCGCGGTCGACCACTCCATCGCCGAGCTGCGCAACATCATCGGCCAGTACGCGGACGCCGGCATCCGCAACATGCTCGCCGTGCGCGGCGACCCGCCCGGCGACCCCATGGGCGAGTGGATCGCGCATCCCCAGGGCCTGACCTACGCGGCCGAACTCGTCCGGCTCATCAAGGAGTCGGGCGACTTCTGCGTGGGCGTCGCCGCGTTCCCGGAGATGCACCCGCGCTCCGCCGACTGGGACACCGACGTCGCCCACTTCGTGGACAAGTGCCGCGCGGGTGCCGACTACGCCATCACCCAGATGTTCTTCCAGCCGGAGTCCTACCTGCGGCTGCGCGACCGGGTGGCGGCCGCCGGCTGCGACACCCCGGTCATCCCGGAGATCCTGCCGGTCACCAGCGTGAAGATGCTGGAACGGTTGCCGAAACTCAGCAACGCGCACTTCCCGGATGCCCTGAAAGAGCGGATCCTCACAGCGAAGGACGATCCGGCGGCGGTACGCTCCATCGGTATCGAGTTCGCCACGGAGTTCTGCGCACGGCTGCTGGCCGAGGGAGTGCCCGGACTGCACTTCATCACGCTCAACAACTCCACGGCGACCCTGGAAATCTACGAGAACCTGGGCCTGCACCACCCTCCGCAGGCCTAGACCGGCCACACCGCCGTACGACACACTGCGGAACGGCCACTGGGAGAGGGGCGTACATGGGCTGGACGGTCCTCTACATCGCGTTCGGCGTCGTCGCACTGTGGTTGCTGGGCGAGGTGCTGCTTCAGTACAAGGCGCGGCTGCGCTGGCGGCTGCTCGCCTTCGCCGGCTTCCTCGGTGTCGTGCTGGGTGTGCTCATCCCGTCCGTCATCGTGATCGGCCTCGGCGCGATCGCCTTCGCGGTCGGCCAGACCTACGTCACGCTGTCGTTCCGCCGCGGCTTCGCGGCGGGCTGGGCGGTCAAGCGGCCCGAGGCGGAGTCCGGCGGCGGCAGCAAGCGCCGCCGCGGCCGGGCGGACCGGCAGGAGGCGCCCGTGGCGGGCACCGGGCCGGAGCCCGCCGCCGACGAGCCGGGCCCGGACCAGGACGCCTACGGCACCCCGCAGGGGGGCTACGAGGACTACGACCGCGACGACGTCTTCACCCCCGCCCAGCCGCTCCCGCACGCCGCCGCCGAGACCACCGCCGTCTACGAGCCGCAGCCGCTGCCCGAGGACACCGGCAACTACGGCGTCTACAGCGACACCGCCTACTCGAACCCCACCCAGCCCCAGGCCGGCGAGCAGCAGGCGTACGCCTACGACTACTCGGCCTACGGCACCCAGGGGTACGGCTACGACTCCGGCGGCCAGCAGCAGGGCTACGCCAACTACTCCGACCCGTACATCGGCAGCCAGTCCTACGGCGGCGGCGCCTACGACACCGGCTACCAGCAGCAGGGCTACGCCCAGGACCCGTACGCGGGCGGCGGCTACTCCGAGACCCCGCCCGGCGGGGTGTGGGTGCCGCAGCAGCGCACCGACGAGACCCACGGCGGCGAACTCCCGCAGGAGCAGCCGTACCCGTACCACGGCCAGCCGCAGCCGGGCGCCGAGTACGGCGAGCAGTACCGCTTCTGAGGCCCCGCGGCCCGCTCACTGCGAGCCGCGGAACTCCGGGCCCTCCACGATCAGCCCCGCCACCAGCGCGCCCGACATGCCCGCGTGCGCGAGCCCGCCGCCGGGGTGGGACCAGCCGCCCGCCCGGTAGAGACCGGGCAGCCGGGTGGTGTTCGCCGGGTGCAGGAAACGCCCCTGGCCGGCGGCGAGGGCGGGAGCGGGCACCGCCCCGAGGGAAGCGCCCGTCTCCTCGGCGGTGTGGGCCGGGGTGCGCACCTCCTGCCACAGCACCCGGTCCGGCAGCCCCGGGACCGCCGCCCGCGCGGCCTCCAGCACCAGGTCCGTGTACCGGCGGACGGTGTCCGGCCGGTCCCAGCCGGCGTCGGCCGGCACCACCGCGGACAGCACCACCGACTCGTGCGCGTCGTCCGGTCTGAGCGCCGGGTCGTCGGGGCGCAGCACCGTCACCGTGGGACACTGGGGCAGATCACCGCCCGGAGAGACCAGGAAGTCCAGCTCCGCCTCCTCGTCCGGGGCGTGGACCACCGTGCGGTGCACGGCGTCCGCCTCCCGGCCGCCGCGCAGGGCCAGCGACACGGTGAACCGCCCGGGCCGGAACGCGTCGGCGGCGGCCCGCACATCGCCCTCGGCGTCCAGCGGATGCCCGGTCAGCGCCGCCAGCCGCGCCGGATGCACATCGGCCACGACCTGGTCCGCCTCCGCCACCGACCCGTCGCCCAGCTCCACACCGGCCGCGCGGCCGTCCTTCTCCACGATCCGGGTGACCTCGGCGCCGAAGACGAACTCCACCCGCCGCGCCAGACACCGCTCGTACACCGCGCGCGCCAACTCCCGGATCCCGCCGCGCACATACCAGGTGCCGAAGGCGTGCTCCATGTACGGCAGCACCGCCGCGCTCGCCGGGGCGCTCCGCGGATCGAGGCCGTACCCGAGCACCTGGCTGTACAGCAGGGCTCCCAGCCGCTCGTCGCGCAGCTCCCAGGCGGCGATCTCGGCCGGTGTGCTCGCCCGGCGGGTGCGCAGCAGCCGCTTGTGCGGGACGGCCGGGTACGGCTCCTTCACGGCCAGCACCTGCCAGTCGGGCCACAGCGGCTCCTCCAGCAGCGGGCGGCGGGTGCGGTCCCAGGCCTCGCGGGCGCGGATCAGGAAGTCGCCCCAGCGCTTGCCCGCACCCGCGCCGAGCGCCTCCTCCAGCGCCGCGACGACGCCCCCGCGCGAGGCGTTCGGCAACCGGACCTCGGTGCCGTCCGCGAAGAGGTGCCGCGAGGACGGGTCGACCTGGACCAGTTCGACGCAGTCCTCCAGCGGCTCCCGGCCGGTCTTGACGAACAGGTCGCGGTAGACGGCGGGCAGGGTCAGCAGCCCCGGGCCGGTGTCGAAGGCGAATCCGTCGCGCTCCAGCCGGCGCACCGCGCCGCCGTACGTCTCCGTACGCTCGTACACCGCCACCCGGTGGCCCGCGACGGCCAGCCGGGCAGCGGCCGCCATCGCGCCCATCCCGGCGCCGATCACCGCAATCCGTGCCATGCCTGCGACTTTATCGACCCGCACCGACCATCCGGTCCGCGGGCCGGTCCGCGGGCCCGGGTGCGGGCTTCTGAGTACCCGTACCTAGACCGCGAGATGAGTACCCGCGCGGATGGGCCGGGGCCCGCGCGGGCGACACAGTGGAGGCACGGCAAGGGGCGCGGCCCGGCACCGCCGGCACGGGGCGGCGGAACGGCGCCCGCCACCTGGCCGCTCCTTCCGCCGATCCGTCGGCGGAAGCGAGACGGGGGACCCGGGGACGACCACCCACGGGGGACAACGGGGACACCGTGCGGGGGAGCACGGTGCGGTACGGGGAGCGGGAAGGCGCCGGTCCGGTGACGGGCCGGCGCCTTCCCGCGTCCGCCCGTCCGCCTTCACCCCTCGCGCTGCTCGCCCGCCGGCTCAGGCCCGCCCGCTGACCCGGCCCTGGAGCAGCCGGGACAGCGCCGCGTGCACATCGTCCAGGGAGCGCTCCGGCTGGAAGGACTTCCAGTCCAGCGCCGCCACCAGCACCATGCCGACCAGCGCGGCCGCCGTCAGCGGGATGTCGATCTCGTCGCTGAACTCGCCGCCCGCCACGCCCTCGCGCAGCACGCCCTCGACCACCGCGACGGCCTCCTGCCGGACCACCATCAGCGTGGACTGCCAGGCGCGGTTGGTGCGCCACAGCTCGGCCACGTAGAGCTGGGTGAAGGCCGGGTAGCGGTCGATGAAGACCAGCCCCGCGCGGACCATCGCGTCCAGCGCGTCCACCTTGCTGCCGCCCTGGGCGGCCGTCCGCTCCGCCGCCTCCTGGAGCGAGGCGGTGAGCAGGCCCACTCCGTGCCGCAGCAGCTCCTCGAAGAGGACCGACTTGCTCGCGAAGTTGTAGTAGACCGTGCCCTTCGCGACCCCGGCCCGCTCGGCGATCTCGTCCACCGTGGTGGCGGAGAAGCCCTGCTCGGCGATGAGCGTGACGGCCGCCTCGTAGAGCTTCTGCCGGGTGGCCTCGCGGCGTGTACTCCCGCCCGACCTGGCGCTGCTGCTTTCCATGGGCCAGATTCTCACAGGTACGCGCGTGTGCGGTGCGCTCCCGGGGGTCACAGGCTCAGCTCCGGGTGCAGCCGGTCCAGCGTCCACACCTGGCGGCGCCGGGCCGCGAGCGCGGTGAGCGCGAGGGCGCCCGCGGTGAACGCGGTGAGCACCGCGCACGCCTGCCACACCGGGCCGAGCCCGCCGCCCGTGATCAGCCGGCGCAGCGCCGACACGACGTAGCTCATCGGCAGGTACGGGTGGATCGCGGAGAAGAAGCCGGGGCTGGTCTGCACCGGGTAGGTGCCGCCCGCCGAGGTCAGCTGGAGCATCAGCAGCGCGAGGACGAGGATCCGGCCGGCCGCGCCGAAGCGGGCGTTCAGCCACTGCACGATCGCCGCGAAGCACGCGCTGACCAGGAACAGGAAGCCGACCGTGCCGCCCGCCCGCTGCATGTCCAGCCCGACCGCCCAGTGCAGCACGGCCATCAGGGCCGCCACCTGGAGCACGCCCACGGCGACCACCGGCAGCCAGCCGGCGAGCGCGATCCGCCAGGCCGGCGCACCGGCCGCGAGCGCACGCCGGTTGAGCGGCGCGATCAGCATGTAGGCCACCATCGCGCCGACCCACAGGGACAGCGGGATGAAGTACGGGGCGAACCCGGTGCCGTAGTTCGGCGCCCGGTGCAGGTCGTGGGAGGCCAGCTGGACCGGGTCGGCCATCACGCCGGTGCGCTTGTCCCGGTCCTGCCGGTCGTAGTCGGGGATCTTCCTGGCGCCGGAGTGCAGCCCGCCGGCCAGCTTTCCGGAGCCGTCGGAGAGCTTGTACAGGCCGCCGTTCAGGGTCTCGGCGCCCGACTTCGCCGTACCGATGCCCGTGTCCAGCGCGGTGGCGCCGGTCTGGGCGGTGCCGAGCCCGGTGTGCAGCTTCTTGGCGCCGGCGGCCACCTTCTGGGCACCGGCGTTCAGCTTGTCGATCTTCTTGACGGCGTCGCCGACGTCCTCGGCCAGGTGCGGTGCGCGCTCCTGGAGGGCCTCGGCCTGCTTCTGGAGGGTGGCGAGGTTGGCCCGCATGGTCGTCAGGTCGCCGTTCTGGTCGGCGATGAGGGTGTTGAGGTCGTCGGCGACGCCGGCCACATCGGTGGCGGCGGTCCGGGCCTTCTTCAGCTCCGGGCAGGCGGGGTCGGGCACGGTCGCGGTCTCGCAGCGGGCCGTGTAGACGTCGCTCAGGACCTTCGCCGAGGCGTGCGCGGCCTTGGCGGCGCCGGGTGCGGCCTTCACCAGCGTGTCGAGGTTGTCCTTGACGGTCTTGGCGGAGTCGGCGACCAGCCGGGCGGTGTCCCCGATGGTCTTGCCGTTGTCGTTCAGGAACGGGCCCGCCTTGGCGTAGACGCCGTCGACCTTGTCGGCGAGGGCCTGGGTGCCGTCGGCGACCTGCTGCGAGCCGTCCTCGAGGTCGCCGGCGCCGGTGTTGAGCTTCTTCAGGCCCTTGAGCAGCTTTCCGCTGCCGGTCTTGGCGTCCTTCAGCCCGTCGGCGAGGTCCTTGGAGCCCTTCTCCGCCTTGCCGATGCCGGTGTCGAGCTTGTCGGCGCCCTCGGCCGCCGTGACCGTGCGGTCGTGGATGGTGGAGAAGGAGACGAAGATCCGGTCCAGGAAGGCCCGGGAGGACTTGGTCGACGCGGCCGTGCGGATCTCGCTGAAGACCGAGCGGGAGATCTGGCCGACGATGTAGTTGTTGGCGTCGTTGGTGCGCACCTGGAGGGCGCCGGCCACCGGGGTGTCGCCCGAGCTGGACGCGATCCGCCTGCTGAAGTCGCGGGGCATGGTCAGCGACAGGTAGTAGGTGCCGTCCTCGACGCCCTTGCGGGCCTCCGCGTCGCTCACCCGGTGCCACTCGAAGGTCCGGCTGTGGCGGAGTCCGGCGACGATGTCGTCGCCCGCGGTGATCTTCCTGCCGTCCGCGGTGGCGCCCTTGTCGTCGTTCACCAGGGCCACCGGGATGCGGTCGAGCCGGCCGTAGGGGTCCCAGAAGGAGCACAGGTACAGGGCGCCGTAGAGCAGCGGCAGCACGAGCAGCGCGATGAGGGCGGCGCGCGGCAGCCGGCCGCGGCCGAAGCGCCTCAGCTCAAGCGCGGCCAGCCTCGGTGAGCGCATCACCGGCGTCCTCCTTCCGCTCGGTGTGCGGCTCGGTGTCCTGGTGCACGGTGCCGGCCGGCTCGGTGTCCTCGTCGGGGGTGGCGGCCGGTTCGGTGTCTTCGTCGGGGGCGCCGGTCGGCTCGGTGTCCTTGCCGGTGGTGCCGGTGGTGCCGGCGCTGCCGGTCGGCACGGTGATGCAGTCCTCGGGGGCCGTCCGGCACACGGCGGCCACCGTCGTCCCCGCGCGCGTGAGGGACCGCAGCAGGTCCCAGACCTCGGCGCGCTCGGCGTCCGAGAGCTTCGTCTCGATGTCGTCCACCCCGAGCAGCCGCGGCCGGCCGAGCAGGGCCAGTGCGATGGACAGCCGCAGCTCCTGGAGCCGCTCCAGGTCGCGTACGGCCGTCCGGGAGCCCTTGGGCAGTTCTTCCAGGTCGAGCCCGGCGGCGGCCAGGGCCGCGTCGATCCGCAGCCTCGCCTCGTGCGTGCGCTGGGGGCGGGGCCGCAGCAGCTCGCGCAGCGAGTCGCCGAACCGGCGCTGGAGCAGGGCCCGCTCGCGCAGGTGCTCCCCGACGGTCAGCGCGGGCTCCAGGTCCGTCACCCCGGCCACCCCGGCGACCGCGCTGATCCGGCGCAGCGCGGCCATCTGCCGGGGAAGTTTGGCCCCGCCGACGATGGCCACTCCCTCGGTGGGCTTCATCCGCCCGGTGAGTGCGAGCAGCAGACACGTACGGCCGGAGCCGGACGGTCCCTCGATGGCGATCAGCGAGCCGGGCTCCGCGGTGAAGGTGATGCCGCGGAAGGCCCACCCCCGCGGCCCCTTCAGCCCGAGGCCCTCGGCCGTGACGTCGACGCCGTCCACAAGCCCCCCTGCCTGGTTCCCGTATTTTTGAACTGACTGGTCAGTTCAAAAATACGCCCGAACCTGCGATCGAGGCAAAACCCCAGGTCAGAACGGATTGTCAGTGGCATACCGCACGATGTGCACATACGGCACCCGTGCCGTCACCCAGACGACAGGAGGTTCGTCATGGCCCACTCGTCCGCCGCCGCCCGCCGGCGCGCCGCCACCGGCCCTGCCCCCTCACTGACCGGCCCGGCCAGCGATGTGCACCCCGTGCTCCGCCGCGCCCCGGCCCCGCCCGCCGCCCTCGACCTGCTCGCCCAGGCCCGCGCCGGCCTGACCGAGGCGGCGCGCCTGGACCCGCCGAACGAGCGCTACGCCACCGCCCACCTCGCCGCCCTGCGCACCGCCGCCGCCGTGCTCGCCGCCCGCGGCCGCCCCGAGACCTCCCCGCGCCGCCGCGCCCGGATCCGCAGCGCCTGGGAGGTGCTGCCCGAGATCGCCCCCGAGCTGACCGAGTGGAGCGCGCTGTTCGCCTCCGGCGCCGCCCGCCGGGCCCGCGCCGAGGCCGGCATCCGGGGCGCCGCGAGCCGGCGGGACGCCGACGACCTGATACGGGACGTGGCGATGTTCCTGCGCATCGTCGAGCGGCTGCTCGTCCTCCAGCCCGTCCTGCCCCAGCCCCGCCAGGACACCGGCGAGCCGCCCGGCCCGGGCACCCCGGCGGGGACGCGGAGCGACCTTCCGGACGCGGGCTGACCACCGGCTCGTCCGCCCGGCGAGACGGACACCGCCGCCACCCCGCGCGATGAGGGGCCGGGGCGCCGAAGGCAATAGGGTGGGGTTGCCTGAAGCCGTCCAGCCCCGCGAGGAGTCAACTGCCGTGTCGGACCCGATGCGCCCGCCCGTCTCCCACCACCATGCGCAACGGGAGTCGCTGCGCTCCGGCACCCCTCGGTCCCGTGCCTCGCTCCGTACCGCCGTGGTGTGGGAGGTCCTCCAGGACGCCCTCGACGGCCGGGTCAAGGCCACCGGCCGGGAGTCGCTGGACGTCCTCGACACGGGGGGCGGCAGCGGCAACTTCGCCGTGCCCCTCGCCCGGCTCGGCCACCGTGTCACCGTGGTCGACCCCAGCCCCAACGCGCTCTTCGCGCTGGAGCGCCGCGCCGCCGAGGCCGGCGTCGCGGACCGGGTCACGGGCGTGCAGGGCGACGCCCACGGCCTGTTCGACGTGGTCGAGCGCGGCGGCTACGACGTCGTGCTGTGCCACGGTGTCCTGGAGTACGTCGACGACCCGGCCGAGGGCGTGCGCAACGCGGTCGCCGCGCTGCGCCCCGAGGGTGTCCTCAGCCTGCTCGCCGCCGGCCTCGGCGGCGCGGTGCTCGCCCGCGCCCTCGCCGGCCACTTCACCGAGGCCCGGCGGGCGCTCCAGGACCCCGAGGGCCGCTGGGGCACCGGCGACCCGATGCCCCGCCGGTTCACCGCCGAGCAGCTCACCGCGCTGGTCGAGGACGCGGGCCTCACGGTCGGCGCGGTGCACGGCGTGCGGGTCTTCGCCGACCTGGTGCCCGGCGTCCTGGTGGACACCGAGCCCGGTGCCCTGGACGCGCTGCTCCAGCTGGAGGCCGCGGCGGCCGAGTTGCCCGCCTTCCGCTCCGTGGCCACCCAGCTCCATGTGCTCGGCGAGACGCCGGGTGGCGCGGAGGCCTGAACGCATCGCCGGTGCGCCTCCCGTACCCGGCGCTGATCAGGGGCTCGGCAGCGGATGGAGTACGCCACAAGCCCCCCGAACGAGCGGTTTGCGCCGTATGATCGAGGTACACCACCCGGCATGACGGGTCGGCCGCCGGGGAATGGAAGCCTCAGCGAGCCGGATGGCCACCACGCACCGTGGTTGGTCAATTGGCGTAGAGGGGCGGGTTTCACGGGGGCGATTCCCTGCCTATCCTGAAGGGACCCCCCGGGTCGCCCCGGCGACTGCACGATGAGGAGGACTCCGTGCCGCTCTCGGAGCACGAGCAGCGCATGCTCGAGCAGATGGAGCGAGCGCTGTACGCCGAAGATCCCAAGTTCGCGTCAGCGCTTGAGGGAAGCGGGCTGCGTACGTACACCCGGCGGCGGGTCTACCAGGCGGTCGCGGGCTTCCTCGTGGGTATCGCGCTCCTCATGACCGGAATGGTCATGCAGCTGATCTGGGTCAGCGTGGTGGGTTTCCTCGTCATGCTGGGCTGTGCCGTGCTCGCCGTCACCGGCTGGCGCAAGGCGCCGAAGCCGGGTGAGCACCCGGTGGGCGCCGGGCGCCGTCAGGCCCGGCCGAAGCGCTCCATGATGGACCGGATCGAGCAGCGCTGGCAGCGTCGCCGGGACGAACACGGCCGCTAGCGGTCACACGGCCCGTACAGAGACTCCGTGAGGGGCGACCACCACTCGGTGGCCGCCCCTCACGCATGTGCCGGCGCCCTCGCGCCCCCGTGCTAGCCCCGTTGTTCCGAGGGCTTGCGCAGGGTCGGGCGGGGCATGCGGAGGCGGGAGCGCAGGGCCGACCCGCGGGCGGATGCCGCCCACAGCAGCCGGGCCGACGAGCGGGGCAGGAACCGCGCCCGCAGCCGCACCCCCGTGCTCACCGTGGCACGCAGGGCCGCGATCACCCGGCGCACATCCTCCGCCGCCCCGGTCGCCGGACGCGGCCGGGGCGCGTACAGCACCTGCTCCACCGCGCCCGCCAGCCGGTGCACCGCGTCCCCGGACGCCGGGTCCAGGCGGCCCAGCCGGACGATCCGCTCGGCGGCCCGGCGCGGGGTCAGCGACTCGTCCGGAGCGATGCCGTGGTCCCAGGCACTGTCCGTCAGCTCCTGCCAGGCCGCCAGGGTGTGGGCCGCCGCCCCCTCCTCGGTCCGCGCGTGCCCGCCGAGCCGCGCGGAGCGCACCCGCGCCCGCCACAGCATCGGCGACAGCGGCACCGCCAGCACCAGCAGTGCGGCCAGCCCGATCAGCAGCGGCCACCAGGGGCCCGTACCGCTGTCGCCGCCGGCCGGAGCCGCCGCGGCCGAGGCGCTGGAGCAGGCGTCCAGCTTCTTGAGCTGACCGGTGCAGCTCTCGCTCGGCGAGGCCGCCGCCGAGGGCGCCGAGGAGGCGTTCCGGGACGGCAGGGCCGGGTCCGGCAGCGAGGTGCCGGGGCTGCTCGACTGGGTGTACGACGGCATGGTGCCGCGGGTGGGTGTGGGCTCGAAGCGGGTCCAGCCCACACCCTCGAAGTACAGCTCGGGCCAGGCGTGCGCGTCCTTCAGATTGACCGCGACCGTGCCGTCGGCCTGCGGGGTGCCGGGCGCGAAGCCCACCGCGACCCGGGCCGGGATGCCCAGGGTGCGGGCCATCGCCGCCATCGCGAAGGAGAAGTGGACGCAGAAGCCCTCCTTCTTCTTCAGGAAGTTGGCGATCGCGTTCGGCCCGCGGCCGACCGCCACCTGGGTGTCGTACTGGAAGCCGCCGCTGACCGCGAAGTAGTCCTGGAGCTTGACCGCTTCCTCGTAGTGGTTCGCCGCGCCCGCGGTGACCTGCTGGGCGGTGCGGGCCACCACCTGCGGCAGCGACGCCGGCACCTTGGCGTACTCGCGCTCCAGGGCCGCCGGCGGCTCCGGCGCGGAGGCCAGCTGCTGGGCCGTCGGCCGCACGTCCAGGCTGGTCACCTGGTAGTGCGCGCTGCGGGTGTTCTGGCCGTGGTCGCCGACGAGCGTCATGCCGACCGGCTCGTACCGCCAGTTGCCGTCGATCCGGACCGAGCTGGGCGGGTACGGCATCGGCAGCCAGTCCTGGGCGTACCAGTCCGCCGTCGTGACGTTCGTCCGCACCGTGCTGCGCTTGATGTCCGGGCCCAGCCCGATGGGCGTGGGGAAGGTGTCGGGTACGCCGACGATGCGCCGCTGGGCCGGCTTCCAGGTGGTGCCGTCGAAGTCGTCCAGCGAGACGATCCGCAGATACAGGTCCGAGATGTCGTTCGCGCTGGTGCGCACGGACAGCACCTCGCGGTCGTTGTCCGTGTTCAGGCTGTCGCGCAGGGACACCAGGGGGTTGACCGCGGAGATGGTGCCGCCGGCGCCGCCGTCCCCGCCCACCCCGGTGCCGGCGGCGGCCAGCAGGCCGCCCTGCATGCCGGGCAGGGCGAGCGGCACGATCAGCGCCACCCCGAGCGCGACCGCGCCGATCCGGCGTCCGGTGCGCACCGGTGCCACGGCGCCTTCGGGGACGCCCGTGGAGCGGGGGCCGCCGCCGAAGACCCGGCCCCACTGGGCGAGCCGCTCCCGGCTCTCCGCGAGCAGCAGCATCAGATAGCCGCCCGCCGCCACCAGGAACCACAGCCAGTCGGCGCCCCCGTCGGACAGGCCCGCGGCCACCGAGTACAGGGCGAGCAGCGGCAGCCCGGCCGGAGCCGCGCTGCGGAAGGTCACCGCGAGGCTGTCCACCAGCAGACCGATCAGCAGCACCCCGCCGATCAGCATCAGCCGGATGCCGTCGGTGAGCGGTGCCGGTATCGCGTACTGGTTGACGTCCTGCGCGCCCTGCCGGAACAGCTCGGCGAAGAACCGGAAGGTGTCCGGACCCGGGATCAGCCCGAGCAGCGCGTGCTGATGGGCGAAGACCAGGGTCAGCAGGACCAGTGTGGTGAGCGCCTGCGCCGCCACGGTCAGCGGCCGGGCCAGCGGCACCCTCCGGGCCGCGGCGCCCACCCCGGTCTGCACGGCCACCAGCGGGACCAGTTCCAGCAGCCAGGTCGGCCGGTCCACCAGGGGCAGCAGCGCGGTCGACGCCATCAGCGTGGCCGCGGCGGCGAACAGGGACAGTCGTGCCCGCCCGCTCATCGAGACGCCTCCCCGCTCAGGGCGGCCAGGCCGGAGCGTTCCCGCTCGGCCTGCCGCCACAGGTCGTCCAGCGCGGCACCGCGCGGCACGCTCAGCGCCGTCCAGCCCGCCTCGCGCAGCAGGCGCAGCCGCTCGCCGTGCCGGTCGCCCGGGCGCGGCACATCGGTCGGCTCCCGCACCCAGGTGTCCGGGTCCAGCACGAAGGCGACGGCACCGCCGCTGCGCCGGCTCATCTTGGCGGCGGTCGCCGCCTGTCCCTCGTCCAGGTCGCCGAAGAAGGCGATCAGCAGGCCCTCGTGGCCGCCGCGCAGCACGTCGTACGCCCGGGACAGGCCGGTGCCGTCGGAGTGGTCGATCACCGCGAGGGTGTCCATCATCAGCCCGGCCGCGTCCGCGGTCTCCGGGCCGCTGCCCGCGAACCCGTCGGCGCCCTCGCCGGGCACCACGCTGCCGCTGTCCGTCAGCAGCCGTACCGAGAAGCCGCGTTCCAGCATGTGCACCAGCACCGAGGCGGCACCGGAGACGGCCCACTCGAAGGCCGAGTCGGGGCCCGCGCCCGCGTAGGCGCCGCCCCGGGTGTCGAGCAGCACGGTGCAGCGGGCGCGCCGGGGCTGCTCCTCGCGGCGCACCATCAGCTCGCCGTAGCGCGCGGTGGACCGCCAGTGCACCCGGCGCAGGTCGTCGCCGTAGCGGTAGCCGCGCGGGATCACGTCGTCCTCGCCGGCCAGGGCCAGCGCGCGCTGCCGCCCGTCGCCGTACCCCTGGGCCTCGCCGCCGAACCGGACCGGGGCCAGCGGCGCCACGTGCGGGACGACCGTCAGCGTGTCGAACGCCGAGAAGGAACGGGTCAGTTCGCACATCCCGAACGGGTCCGTCAGCCGCAGCTGGAGCGGGCCCAGCGGATAGCGGCCGCGCAGATCGGAGCGGACCCGGTAGGAGACCTCGCGGCGGCCGCCCGGCTCCACCCGGTCCAGCACGAAGCGCGGGCGCGGTCCGAGGACGTAGGGCACCCGGTCCTGGAGCATCAGCAGACCGGTGGGCAGCCGGGAGACGTTGTCCACCCGCAGATGCACCCGGGCCTCGCTGCCGGCGGGTACGCGGGCGGGGGACAGGCGGCGGGTGCCTGCCACCTGGTAGCGGGTGCGGTACAGCACGGTCGTGCAGATCAGCGGCAGCGCGGCGAGCAGCAGACCGACCCGCAGCAGATCGCTCTGGCCCAGCACATAGGCGCAAGAAGCGGCGGCGATCCCGGCCGCCAGGAAGGAGCGGCCGCGGGTGGTGAGGCCCGCCAGGGCCGTCCGGACCCCGCCCGCCTCCCCGCGGTCCGGCTCGGCCGGGCCGGTCCCCCCGGCGCTCATCACAGACTCCGCGGGGGCTGCTGGGGATAGTCCGGCAGGTTCCGGCCGAGCACGCCGAACGCGTTCTGCTGTCCGGGGGTGGCGGGCACCGGCGTGTGCTGGAGGATCTCCAGGACGACCTGCTCGGCCGTACGGCGGTTCAGCTGGGCCTGGGCGGTGGGCAGCAGCCGGTGGGCGAGGACGGCGACGGCCAGCGCCTGGACGTCGTCTGGCAGCGCGAACTCCCGACCGGCCAGGGCCGCGGACGCCTTCGCGGCGCGCAGCAGGTGCAGGGTCGCGCGCGGGGAGGCACCGAGTCTCAGGTCGGGGTGGGTGCGGGTGGCGGCGACCAGCTCCACCGCGTACCGCCGGACGGCCTCGGAGACATGGACCTCGCGCACCGCCTCGATCAGCTTCGCGATCTCGTGCGCGTGCGCCACCGGCTGGAGGTCCTCCAGGGGGCTCACCCCGCCGTGCACGTCCAGCATCTGGAGCTCGGCCTCGATGCTCGGATAGCCGACGGAGACCCGGGCCATGAAACGGTCGCGCTGCGCCTCGGGCAGCGGGTAGGTGCCCTCCATCTCGACCGGGTTCTGCGTGGCGACCACCATGAACGGCGTGGGCAGTTCGTAGCTGTGCCCGTCGATGGTGACCTGCCGCTCCTCCATGGACTCCAGCAGCGCGGACTGGGTCTTGGGGGAGGCGCGGTTGATCTCGTCGCCGATCACGATCTGGGCGAAGATGGCGCCCGGCTTGAACTCGAAGTCCCGGCGCTGCTGGTCCCAGATGGACACCCCGGTGATGTCCGAGGGCAGCAGGTCGGGCGTGAACTGGATGCGCCGCACCGAGCAGTCGATGGACCGCGCCAGCGTCTTGGCGAGCATCGTCTTGCCCACCCCGGGGACGTCCTCGATCAGCAGGTGGCCCTCGGCGAGCAGCACGGTCAGCGCGAGCCGTACGACCTCGGGCTTGCCCTCGATCACGCTCTCCACCGAACCGCGCACCCGTTCCACCGTGGCGGTCAGATCAGTGAGGCTCGCTCGATCGTCATAGGTCGTCACCCGGCCCTCCTCGGCCCTTTTTCCGGGCCGGCACGCTCGGTGCGCAGCCGGCTCACCCCGAAACACGGACACCACGCGGAAAAGGTTCCGCGTGCCGTCCCACCCGCATTCTTGCCGCCGTTACCGATTCGTGTCACTCGCCTGTGGACAACTGCCCGCACGATGTCGGTCTTACGACTTTTCGACCGCGTCGTCGACGCGGTCGCCGCAGGGATGCCTCGGGGTGGCCCGCCGGTGCGGCCCGTCTCAGGCCGGGTCGACCTCGCGCAGCAGACCGGTGCGCACGTCGAAGACGAAGCCGCGCACATCGTCGGTGTGCAGCAGGAACGGCGAGGTGCGCACCCGCTGCATGGACTGGCGCACATCCTGGTCGACGTCGCGGAAGGCCTCCACCGCCCACGCCGGGCGCTGGCCGACCTCCATCTCCAGGTCGTGCCGGAACTCCTCGGTGATGGCCTCCATGCCGCATCCGGTGTGGTGGATGAGCACGATGCTGCGGGTGCCGAGCGCCCGCTGGCTGATCGTGAGGGAGCGGATCACGTCGTCGGTGACCACACCGCCGGCGTTGCGGATGGTGTGGCAGTCGCCGAGCTGGAGGCCGAGCGCGGCGTGCAGGTCGAGACGGGCGTCCATACAGGCCACGACCGCGACCTTGAGGACGGGCCGGGCGTCCATGCCGGGGTCGGTGAACTCTGCGGCGTACCGCTGGTTGGACTCCACCAGGCGGTCGGTGACACGGCGCTCGCCGGATATGGCGCCTTCGGATCCAGTGGGAACTGCTGCGGAAGTCGTCATACTCGTGCACGTTACTGGTCGCCGGCGGCCACGGCGCGCTGTGAGAGCGGACAAAGAACGCCATCATGGCTTGTTGTGGGCTACCCCACACGGAGGGCAAACCCGACCCGGACGGGTGAATCCGTTCGAACCGCGGTTCCGGCCGGGCGCCGGTGCGCGACGCGCAGGCCGGTTGATTGACCGCGAGACAGGGTGGACTAAAGTGACGCGAAGCGGGAGGCGTGGCTCTCCCTGCTGGTGAAAACCCCGGAGACCCGGCACCCGCCCGGACGTCTCCCCACGTGCGCGGCGCGTACGTACGGCTCGGCCTCCTCCCGCTCCCGGTCGGCTGACGCTTCCGGCGCCGGCGGACCGGACCGTCACGAGCTGGCGGGGACCCGGCGGTGCGTACGGCCCGCGCCGGATCCTGAGAGGCCCCCTTGAGCCAGAGTCGACACGTCCCGGTGATGCTCCAGCGGTGCCTGGACCTGCTGGCGCCCGCCCTGGAGCGCCCGGGAGCCGTGGTCGTCGACTGCACCCTCGGCCTCGGCGGCCACAGCGAGGCGCTGCTGACCCGGTTCCCCGAGGCCCGGCTGATCGGCCTGGACCGGGACAAGGAGGCGCTGCGGCTGTCCGGCGAGCGGCTGGCGCCCTTCGGTGAGCGGGCCACCCTGGTGCACGCCGTGTACGACGAGCTGCCCGACGTGCTCCACCGGCTCGGCCTCGCGCGCGTGCAGGGCGTGCTCTTCGACCTCGGTGTCTCCTCCATGCAGCTGGACGAGGCCGACCGCGGCTTCGCCTACGCCCAGGACGCGCCGCTGGACATGCGCATGGACCAGACGACCGGCATCAGCGCCGCGGAGGTCCTCAACACCTACCCGGCGGGCGAGCTGGTGCGCATCCTGCGCGCGTACGGCGAGGAGAAGCAGGCCAAGCGGATCGTGGCCGCGATCGTCCGGGAGCGCGAGAAGGAGCCGTTCAGCAACAGCGCCCGGCTCGTGGAGCTGATCCGGGACGCCCTGCCGCAGGCCGCCAAGCGCACCGGCGGCAACCCGGCCAAGCGCACCTTCCAGGCGCTGCGCATCGAGGTCAACGGCGAGCTGTCCGTGCTGGAGCGGGCGATCCCGGCCGCCGTGAAGTCCCTCGCCGTGGGCGGACGGGTCGCCGTGCTGTCGTACCACTCGCTGGAGGACCGGCTGGTCAAGCAGGTCTTCGCGGCCGGTGCCGCGACCACCGCGCCGCCCGGGCTGCCCGTCGTACCCGAGCGGTACCAGCCGCGGCTCAAGCTGCTCACCCGCGGTGCCGAACTTCCCACCGAGGAGGAGATCGCCGAGAACCGCCGGGCCGCACCGGCCAGGCTGCGCGGTGCCGAGCGCATCAGGGAGGACGTCGAGTGAGGCCGGGTAAGCCGCCGGAGGGCCAGTGAACAGGAAACCCCAGCCGAGCAGGAAACCGGGGAAGAGGCCGGAGTTGCGGGGGAGGGCCGCGCGGCTCGCCCGGCTCCTGCCGGCCGGCCGCGCCCGGGCCGCCCGTACGCCGTTCGTCCTGCTCGTCGTCCTGCTGCTCGGCGGCGGCCTCATCGGGCTGCTGGTGCTGAACTCCGCGCTCAGCGCGGGCTCGTTCAGAATGAGCGACTTGCAGAAGCAGACGAAGAGCCTCACCGACGAGGAACAGGCCCTGCAACGGGACATCGACGCCTACTCCGCGCCCGACGCGCTCCAGCGCCGGGCCCGCCAACTCGGCATGGTCCCCGGCGGCGACCCGGCCTTCCTCAACCCCGACGGCACGGTCCGGGGCGTGCCCAGCCCCGCCTCGGCCGAGCCCGCCGCCCTCACCGCCCCGCTCGCCCCGGACCCCCTGACCCCGGCCGGCGGCCTCCCCGCCACCCCGGCCGCACCCGCCACGGCCCCGGCCACCCCCGCGAGCAGCCCCACCCCCACGGCCGCCCCCACAGCCGCGCCCCTCTCCGCCCCGGCCGCCCCGGCGGCCACCCCCCAGCCCGCCTCCACCCCGACCCCCGGCAGGTGACGGAAGTGTCCGACAGGGAACCGCCGCGCCGCCGTGTGCCCGGGCCCGCCAAGCCTCCCCGGTCGGGGAGTGCCGTGCGGCGGCAGGCCGGGCCCGGTGCCCGGCCGGCGCGCCGCCCGGGCGGTGCCCGGCCGCCGGCCCCGCGCCCGCTGAAGCTCGGCAGCCCCCGGCCCCGGCTGCGCATGGTCAGCCTCGCGCTGACGCTGGTGCTGATCGCCTTCGTCGTACGGCTGTTGCAGGTGCAGGCCGTGGACGCCAGTGCGTACGCCGCGCGGGCCGAGCAGAACCGGTATGTCGTGCATACGCTGACCGCCGAGCGCGGCGGGATCACCGACCGCAACGGCGTGGCCCTCGCCGTCAGCGAGGATGCCTACGACATCACCGCCGACCCGACGATGTTCACCAGGAAGCAGCTGAAGATCGGCGACGGCCCGGAACAGGCCGCCGCGCTGCTCGCGCCCATCCTCGGCCAGGACCAGGCCGCGCTCGTGAAGAAGCTGCGGCCGGCGAACCGGAACTCCCGGTACGCCAAGCTCGCCGCGCGGCGGACCCCGCAGGTCTGGAAGCAGATCAAGGACCTGAAGGCGGCGCTCGCCAAGAAGGCGGAGACGGACAAGAACACCGTCAACGTGCTCGCCGGCGTCTTCGCCGACCCCAGCAGCCAGCGCGTGTACCCCAACGGCGACCTCGCCGCCGGGATACTGGGCTGGGTCAACGCCGACGGCCGCGGCGGCGGCGGTGTCGAGCAGGCGCTGGACAAGGAGCTGACCGGGAAGAACGGCACGCTCCGGTACGCCCAGTCGGGCGGGCGGGAGGTGCCGACCGTGGGCTCCACGGAGACGCCCGCCGTACCCGGCAGCGACGTCGAGCTGACCATCGACCGCGACATCCAGTGGGCCGCGCAGAACGCCATCACCGAGCAGGTGCAGAAGTCCCGGGCCGACCGGGGCTATGTCATCGTCCAGGACACCCGCACCGGGCAGATCCTGGCCATGGCCAACTCGCCCGGCTTCGACCCCAACGACCTGTCGAAGGCCGACGCGGAGGCCATGGGCAACGCGGCCGTCCAGGACGCCTACGAGCCCGGCTCCACCGCCAAGGTGATGTCCATGGCGGCCGTGATCCAGGAGAACGCGGCCACCCCGCTCACCCATGTCGTCGTACCCAACCGGCTGCACCGCGGCGACCGTCTCTTCCAGGACGACGTCGACCACGGCACCTGGTACCTCACGCTCAACGGCGTGCTCGCCAAGTCCAGCAACATCGGCACCATCCTCGCCACCGGCCAGCTCGGCAGGACCCAGCCGGAGGCCAACCGGGTCCTGTACTCCTATCTGCGCAAGTTCGGCATCGGCAGCTACACCGGACTCGGCTTCCCCGGCGAGACCCCGGGCATCCTCGCGCCGTACCAGAAGTGGTCCACCTCGCAGCAGTACACGATCCCCTTCGGCCAGGGGTTCTCCATCAACGCCCTGCAAGCCGCCTCCGTGTACTCGACCATCGCCAACGGCGGGGTGCGGATCCAGCCGACGCTGGTGCGCGGCACCAAGGGGGCCGACGGACGCTTCACGCCCGCGCCCAAGCCCAAGGAGACCCGGGTCGTCAGCGCCCGAACCGCCAGGGCCGTGGCCCAGATGCTGGAGTCCGTGGTGGACGACGAGCAGGGCACCGGCATCAAGGCCCGCATCCCGGGGTACCGCGTGGCCGGTAAGACCGGCACGGCCAACCGCGTGGATCCGGCCACCGGCAGGTACCGCGGCTACACCTCGTCCTTCGCCGGTTTCGCGCCCGCCGACAACCCCCGGATCACCGTGTACTGCGCCATCCAGAACGCCACCTCCGGCAGCTACTTCGGCGGCCAGATCTGCGGCCCCGTCTACAAGCAGGTGATGGAGTTCGCGCTGAAGACCCTCCAGGTCCCGCCGACCGGGGCACCCCCCGCCAACCTGCCCGTCGACTACAAGCCCTGACCAGTTTTGACCACCCCTGATCAGCCCGAACAGCACCGGAAGACCAGGAACGCACCTGTGACAACGATCACCCCTCACCCTGGGAACCACGACGGCCCGGAGTCCTCACTTCGCCCCGGAGCGGGTACGCCCGGTACGCTCACCGCCGTGCCACACGCTGATCAGTCCCAAACCACCCAGAAGGGCGCTTCCGTGACATATCCGGGACCGCCGCGACCGGTTCAGGTCTCCGCCACACCCCTCGCGGAACTGGCCGATCAGCTGGGTGCCGCCGCTCCGGACACCGCCGCCGAGGTCACGGGGATCACCCACGACTCGCGCGCCGTCCGCCCGGGCGACCTGTACGCCGCCCTCCCCGGCGCCCGTCTGCACGGCGCCGACTTCGTCACCCAGGCCGCCGGTCTCGGCGCGGTCGCCGTGCTCACCGACCCGACGGGTGCCGAGCGCGCCGCGGCGAGCGGACTGCCGGTCCTGGTCGTCGACGACCCGCGCGCGCGGATGGGCGAGCTGGCAGCGACGATCTACGGCCGCCCCGGCCGGGACCTGCTCCAGATCGGCATCACCGGCACCTCCGGCAAGACCACCACCGCCTACCTGGTCGAGGGCGGACTCAGGACCGCGAAGTCCACCGGTCTCGTCGGCACCGTCGAGATGCGCATCGGCGACGAGCGCATCAAGTCCGAGCGCACCACCCCCGAAGCCACCGACCTCCAGGCCCTGTTCGCCGTCATGCGCGAACGCGGGGTGGAGGCCGTCGCCATGGAGGTCTCCAGTCACGCGCTGGTGCTCGGCCGGGTCGACGGCTGCGTCTTCGACATCGCCGTCTTCACCAACCTCAGCCCGGAACACATGGAGTTCCACTCCGACATGGAGGACTACTTCCGGGCCAAGGCGCAGCTGTTCACGCCGGAGCGCAGTCGGCTCGGCGTGGTCAACGCCGACGACGAGTACGGCCGCCGGCTGGCCGAGGAGGCCACGGTCCCCGTGGTCACCTTCTCCGCCGAGGGCCACCCCGACGCCGACTGGCGGGCCGAGCACGTCCAGGTCGGCCCCATGGACTCGACGTTCACCGTCGTCGGCCCGAACGGCGAGCGCGTCCACGCCCGGTCGCCGCTGGCGGGCCCCTTCAACGTGGCGAACACCCTCGCCGCCATCGTCGCCCTCGCCGCGGCCGGCCTCGACCCGCAGGCCGCCGCCGACGGCATCGCCGCCGTACCCGGCGTCCCCGGCCGCCTGGAGCGCGTCGACGCCGGGCAGCCCTACCTCGCGGTCGTGGACTACGCCCACAAGACCGACGCGGTCGAGTCGGTGCTCAAGGCGCTGCGCAAGGTCACCAAGGGCCGGCTGCACATCGTCCTCGGCTGCGGCGGCGACCGCGACCAGACCAAGCGGGCCCCGATGGGCGCCGCCGCGGCCCGGCTCGCCGACACGGCCGTACTGACCTCCGACAACCCCCGCTCCGAGGACCCCCTCGCGATCCTCGCGACCATGCTCCAGGGCGCGGCCTCCGTGCCCGCGCACGAGCGCGGCGAGGTGCTCCTCTTCGAGGACCGGGCCGCCGCGATCACCGCCGTCGTGGGCCGTGCCCAGGCCGGTGACACCGTGCTGGTCGCGGGCAAGGGTCACGAGCAGGGCCAGGACATCGCCGGCGTGGTCCGTCCCTTCGACGACCGCCAGGTGCTTCGCGAAGCTATCCAGAAGACCCAGGGATGAACTTGTGATCGCCCTCTCCCTCGCCGAGATCGCAGCAGTCGTCGGCGGGCAGACGCACGACATACCGGATCCGTCCGCAGCCGTCACCGGGCCGGTGGTCCGGGACTCCCGCGAGGTGGTGCCGGGCAGCCTGTTCGCCGCCTTCGTCGGCGAGCGGGTGGACGGCCACGACTACGCGTCGCAGGTCATCGAGGCGGGCGCGGTCGCCGTACTGGCGTCGCGCCCGGTCGGCGTGCCCGCGATCGTCGTGGACGACGTCCAGACCGCCCTCGGCGCCCTCGCCCGGCACGTCGTACGCCGGCTCGGCGCGACCCTCGTCGCCCTGACCGGCTCGGCGGGCAAGACCAGCACCAAGGACCTGATCGCCCAGGTGCTGCGGCGCAAGGCGCCGACGGTGTTCACGCCCGGCTCCCTCAACAACGAGATCGGGCTGCCGCTGACCGCGCTGACCGCCACCGAGGAGACCCGGTTCCTCGTGCTGGAGATGGGTGCCCGCGGCATCGGCCACATCCGCTACCTCACCGGCCTCACCCCGCCCAAGATCGGCCTGGTGCTCAACGTCGGCAGCGCCCACATCGGCGAGTTCGGCGGCCGCGAGCAGATCGCCCAGGCCAAGGGCGAACTCGTGGAGGCGCTGCCCGAGGACGGCACGGCGATCCTCAACGCCGACGACCCGCTGGTGCGGGCCATGGCGTCCCGTACCAAGGCGAAGGTGCTCCTTTTCGGAGAGTCGGCCGAAGCGGACGTACGCGCCGAGAACGTACGACTCACGGACAGCGGACAGCCCTCCTTCAGGCTTCACACACCCTCCGGTGCAAGCGATGTGACCATGCGCCTGTACGGTGAGCACCACGTGTCGAACGCGCTCGCCGCGGCCGCCGTCGCCCATGAGCTGGGCATGTCCGCGGAAGAGATCGCCACCGCGCTCTCCGAGGCGGGCTCCCTCTCCCGCTGGCGCATGGAGGTCACCGAGCGCCCGGACGGCGTGACCATCGTCAACGACGCCTACAACGCCAACCCCGAGTCCATGCGGGCCGCCCTCAGGGCGCTCGCGGCCATGGGCAGGGGGCGGCGCACCTGGGCGGTGCTCGGCAAGATGGCCGAGCTGGGGGACGAGGCGCTCGCCGAGCACGACGCCGTCGGACGGCTCGCCGTCCGGCTCAACGTCAGCAAGCTCGTCGCCGTCGGGGGGAATGAGGCCTCCTGGCTGCAACTGGGCGCATATAACGAGGGTTCGTGGGGTGAGGAGTCGGTGCACGTGTCCGACGCACAGGCGGCGATCGACCTGTTGCGCAGCGAGTTGCGCCCGGGGGACGTCGTGCTCGTGAAGGCGTCCCGTTCGGTGGGGCTCGAGAGCGTTGCCCAGGCGCTCATCGAGACCGGTGCCCAGGGTGAGGTTGCCGCCCGATGATGAACCAGATCCTGTTCTCGGGCGTCATCGGTCTCTTCCTGACGCTGGTCGGCACCCCGCTGCTGATCAAACTGCTCGCGCGCAAGGGCTACGGCCAGTACATCCGTGACGACGGGCCGCGCGAGCACGCCAGCAAGCGCGGTACGCCGACCATGGGCGGTATCGCGTTCATCCTGGCGACGGTCGCCGCCTACTTCCTGTCCAAGGTGATCACCGGCAAGCCGCCGACGTTCTCCGGTGTGCTGGTGCTCGGCCTGATGGTCGGCATGGGCCTGGTCGGCTTCCTGGACGACTACATCAAGATCGTCAAGCGGCGTTCGCTGGGTCTGCGGGCCAAGGCGAAGATGGCCGGCCAGCTGATCGTCGGTATCGCCTTCGCCGTGCTGTCGCTGATGTTCTCCGACGCGCGCGGCAACACCCCGGCCTCCACCAAGCTGTCGTTCATCACCGACTTCGGCTGGTCGATCGGCCCGGTGCTGTTCGTGATCTGGGCGCTGTTCATGATCCTCGCGATGTCGAACGGCGTGAACCTCACCGACGGTCTGGACGGTCTCGCCACCGGCGCCTCCGTGCTCGTCTTCGGCGCCTACACGTTCATCGGCGTCTGGCAGTACCAGGAGTCCTGCGCCAACGCGATGACGCTGACCAACCCGCACGCCTGCTACGAGGTGCGCGACCCGCTCGACCTCGCCGTGGTCGCCTCCGCCCTGATGGGCGCCTGCCTGGGCTTCCTGTGGTGGAACACCTCGCCGGCGAAGATCTTCATGGGCGACACCGGCTCGCTCGCCCTCGGCGGTGTCCTCACCGGCCTGGCCATCCTCTCCCGCACGGAGCTGCTGGTGGCCATCATGGGCGGTCTGTTCGTCCTGATCACCATGTCGGTCGTCATCCAGGTCGGCTCCTTCCGGCTCACCGGGAAGCGCGTCTTCCGGATGGCACCGCTCCAGCACCACTTCGAACTCAAGGGCTGGTCCGAGGTCCTGGTGGTGGTCCGGTTCTGGATCATCCAGGGCATCTGTGTGATCGTCGGACTTGGTCTCTTCTATGCAGGATGGGCAGCGGAAAAGTGACCTCCAGCTCGGAGCTCTTCCAGGGCAAGCACATCACCGTCGCCGGACTCGGTGTCTCCGGCGTCCCGGCGGCGAAGGTGCTGCACGCGCGTGGTGCGGTCGTCACGGTCGTCAACGACGGCGACGACGCACGCGCGCGCGAGCAGGCCGCGGAGCTGGAGGCGCTCGGCATCACCGTGCGCCTCGGCGACGGGGCGACCCTGCCGGAGGGCACCGAGCTGATCGTCACCGCGCCCGGCTGGAAGCCCGACAAGCCGCTGTTCCAGGCGGCCGCGCAGGCCGGTGTGCCGGTCTGGGGCGATGTCGAGCTGGCCTGGCGGCTGCGCGGCCCCGACGCGGCCCCCTGGCTCGCGGTCACCGGCACCAACGGCAAGACCACGACCGTGCAGATGCTCGCCTCCATCCTGACGGCGGCGGGCCTGCGCACGGCCGCCGTCGGCAACATCGGTGTCTCCCTGCTGGACGCCGTCCTCGGCGAGGAGCGCTACGACGTCCTCGCCGTCGAGCTGTCCAGCTACCAGCTGCACTGGGCGCCCTCCCTGCGCGCCCACTCCGCCGCCGTCCTCAACCTCGCGCCCGACCACCTCGACTGGCACGGCTCCATGGAGGCCTACGCCGCCGACAAGGGCCGCATCTACGAGGGCAACACCGTCGCCTGCGTCTACAACGTGGCCGACAAGGCCACCGAGGACCTGGTGCGCGAGGCCGACGTCGAAGAGGGCTGCCGCGCCATCGGGTTCACCCTGGGCGCCCCGGCCCCCTCCCAACTCGGCGTCGTGGACGGCATCCTGGTCGACCGCGCCTTCGTGGAGAACCGGCAGAAGAACGCGCAGGAGCTGGCCGAGGTCTCCGACGTCAACCCGCCGGCCCCGCACAACATCGCCAACGCCCTGGCCGCCGCCGCCCTCGCCCGCGCCTTCGGGGTGCCCGCCACGGCCGTACGGGACGGTCTGCGGGCCTTCCGCCCGGACGCCCACCGCATCGCGCACGTCGCCGATCTGGACGGCGTGGCGTACGTGGACGACTCCAAGGCGACCAACACCCATGCCGCGGAAGCGTCGTTGGCGGCATATGAGTCGATCGTATGGATTGCGGGCGGTCTGGCGAAGGGCGCGACCTTCGACGAGCTGGTCGCCGCGTCGGCGAAGCGGCTGCGCGGCGCCGTGCTGATCGGCGCGGACCGGGAGCTGATCCGCGAGGCCCTGGCGCGACACGCCCCGGAGGTCCCCGTGGTGGACCTCGACCGGACCGACACTGGGGCGATGCTCCAGGCGGTGACGGAAGCGAAGCGGCTTGCCCGGCCCGGGGACACGGTGCTCCTTGCCCCGGCCTGCGCCTCCATGGACATGTTCACCAACTACAACCAGCGCGGTGACGCGTTCGCGGCGGCGGTCCGCGAACTCCGCGCCTGACCCCGGCCGCCCGCCGGGCGGATCCTGGGAGGGACGCGTGGGACGGCCGACGTTCAGTGGAGGCGCCGATGCCCAGTAGCCGTACCGGTCGTCCGCCCGTGCAGCGGGCGTCCCGGCGTCCCGTCGTACCCCGGCCGCCGCGCGAGAACCCCGTGCAGCGGCTCTGCACGCGCGCGCGAAAGGCGTGGGACCGGCCGCTGACCGCCTACTACCTGATCGTCGGCGGCAGTGTGCTGATCATCGTGCTGGGCCTGGTGATGGTCTACTCGGCCTCCCAGATCACCGCGTTGCAGCTGTCCCTGCCCGGGTCGTTCTTCTTCCGCAAGCAGTTCCTCGCCGCGGCCATCGGCGGCGCGCTGCTCTTCGTGGCCTCCCGGATGCCGGTGAAGCTGCACCGGGCGCTGGCCTACCCGATCCTCGCGGGCGCCGTCTTCCTGATGGTCCTGGTGCAGATCCCCGGGATAGGGATGGCGGTCAACGGCAACCAGAACTGGATCTCCCTCGGCGGCTCCTTCCAGATCCAGCCCAGCGAGTTCGGCAAGCTCGCGCTGGTGCTGTGGGGCGCGGACCTGATCGCCCGCAAGCAGGAGAAGAAGCTGCTGAACCAGTGGAAGCACATGCTGGTGCCGCTGGTGCCGGTCGCCTTCCTGCTGCTCGGGCTGATCATGCTCGGCGGCGACATGGGTACGACGATCATCCTGACCGCGATCCTGTTCGGGCTGCTCTGGCTCGCCGGGGCGCCGACCCGGCTGTTCGCCGGGGTGCTGGGCGTGGCCGTGGTGCTCGGCGCCATCGCCATCGAGACCAGCCCGCACCGGATGGCCCGGCTCGACTGCATCGCGGCCACCGATCCCGGCCCCAACGACATGTGCTGGCAGGGCGCCCACGGCATCTACGCGCTCGCCTCCGGCGGATTCTTCGGATCCGGGCTCGGCGCGAGTGTGGAAAAATGGGGTGAACTCCCGGAAGCGCACACCGACTTCATCTTCGCCGTGACCGGTGAGGAACTGGGCCTGGCGGGGACGCTGTCGGTGCTCGCCCTGTTCGCGGCTCTAGGCTATGCGGGTATCCGCGTGGCCGGACGCACGGAGGACCCCTTCGTGAGGTATGCCGCGGGAGGCGTGACCACCTGGATCACCGCCCAGGCGGTGATCAACATCGGTGCGGTGCTCGGCCTGCTGCCGATCGCCGGTGTCCCCCTCCCGCTGTTCTCCTACGGAGGGTCCGCCCTGCTGCCGACCATGTTCGCCATCGGGCTGCTGATCGCCTTCGCGCGCGACGAGCCCGCTGCGCGGGCAGCGCTTGCGATGCGGCAACCTCGCTTTGGTAGAAAGCGGGCGGGAGGCTCCGGTGCGGAGCGGGGGCCTCGGAGATGGAACACGATGCGACGGCGTGCCTCGGCGGCGCGTTCGTCCGGAGAGCGGTGAATTTCGGTGCATGTCGTACTCGCCGGTGGGGGGACCGCCGGCCACATCGAGCCCGCGCTCGCCCTCGCGGACGCCCTGCGCAGGCAGGACCCGACCGTGGGAATCACGGCCCTGGGCACGGAGCGCGGCCTGGAGACCCGGCTCGTCCCGGAGCGCGGCTACGAGCTGGCGCTGATCCCGGCGGTGCCGCTGCCCCGTAAGCCCACCCCCGAGCTGATCACCGTCCCGGGCCGGCTGCGCGGCACCATCAAGGCCGCCGAGCAGATCCTGGAGCGCACCAAGGCGGATGTCGTGGTCGGCTTCGGCGGCTATGTGGCGCTGCCCGGCTATCTCGCCGCCAAGCGGCTCGGCGTGCCCATCGTGATCCACGAGGCCAACGCCCGGCCCGGTCTGGCCAACAAGATCGGCTCGCGGTACGCGGCCCGGGTCGCCGTCTCCACGCCGGACAGCAAGCTGCGCGACGCCCGCTACATCGGCATCCCGCTGCGCCGCTCCATCGCCACCCTGGACCGCGCCGCCGTCCGCCCGGAGGCCCGCGCCCGCTTCGGCCTCGACCCCAACCTGCCCACGCTGCTCGTCTCCGGCGGCTCCCAGGGCGCCCGCCGCCTCAACGAGGTCGTCCAGCAGGTCGCCCCCTGGCTCCAGCAGGCCGGTATCCAGATCCTGCACGCGGTCGGCCCGAAGAACGAACTGCCGCAGGTGCACCAGATGCCGGGGATGCCCCCCTATATCCCGGTAAGTTACCTGGACCGGATGGACCTCGCGTACGCCGCGGCCGACATGATGCTCTGCCGCGCGGGCGCGATGACCGTCGCCGAACTCTCCGCCGTCGGGCTCCCGGCCGCCTATGTCCCGCTGCCCATCGGCAACGGCGAACAGCGGCTCAACGCCCAGCCGGTGGTGAAGGCCGGCGGCGGACTCCTCGTCGACGACGCGGAACTCACGCCCGAGTGGGTGCAGCAGAACGTCCTGCCCGTGCTCGCCGACCCGCACCGGCTGTACGAGATGTCCCGCGCGGCAAGCGAGTTCGGCCGCCGGGACGCCGACGAGCTGCTCGTCGGCATGGTGTACGAGGCGATCGCCTCGCGCCGTTAGGACCGTATGACGAAAGGGCAGTGAGAGCGTGGCCGGACCGACGACCGCCGAGCGCGGGGAACGCCAGCAGGAGTCGTCCGGCCCGCCGCCCGTCCGCCGCCTCGGCCGGGTCCGCCTTCGGGCGGTGGTCGTCCTGGCCGCGGCCGTCGTGCTCCTCGGCGCCGGCGTCTGGGTGCTGTACGGCTCCGAGTGGCTGCGGGTGGAACGCGTCACGGTGTCCGGCACCCGGGTGCTGACCCCGGCCGAGGTGCGCGAGGCGGCCGCCGTGCCGGTCGGGGCGCCGATGATTTCCGTCGACACGGATGCCATCGAGGCGCGTCTTCGCCGGAAATTGGCCCGAATTGACGCCGTTGATGTGGTTCGTTCCTGGCCCCATGGAATCGGCCTGAAAGTGATTGAGCGCACTCCGGTTCTCCTGGTGCCAAAGGGCGCGAAGTTCATCGAAGTCGACCACGAAGGTGTCCGTTTCGCCACGGTTTCCCAGGCGCCGAAAGGCGTTCCGCTGCTGGAATTGTCCGCATCCCGTTCCGGTTCCGGCGCCGCCAGCTTCCGGCGCTTCGGCGTCGACCGGCTGGACCGCGAGGCGGTGCGGATCGCGGCCGACCTGCCGGCCGCCGTCGCCGGGACCACCAGGGCCGTCCAGGTGCGCTCCTACGACGACATCGTCGTGGAGTTGGGCGACGGGCGCACCGTGGCCTGGGGCAGCGACGAGAACGGCCGCGCCAAGGCACGGGCCCTCACAGCTCTCATGAAAGCAGCTCCCGGCGCGCGGCACTTCGATGTCAGCGTTCCCACCGCCCCTGCGTCATCGGGGAGTTGACGCACATCAGCGCAGGCCAGCACCCTGGTTGGGCACTGCTATGGCTGATCACATAGGGTGAAAAGAAAAACGGGAGGTTCGGCGTGTTCGTTGAACGGGCGCCACTTGTCGACTTAGTGTCCTGTTCAGAAGACTCCAGGGAACAGACACACTGGTAACCCTAAACTTCAGGGTTAGGGTTCGGGTCGGCGCTACGGACCGTCCCATTCGGCATCCGTCGTCCCGGCGCGGGGCACCGCCCGGCGGCGACAACGTAATTCGAGGCGAGAGGCCTTCGACGTGGCAGCACCGCAGAACTACCTCGCAGTCATCAAGGTCATCGGTGTCGGCGGCGGTGGTGTCAATGCCATCAACCGGATGATCGAGGTCGGTCTCAAGGGCGTCGAGTTCATCGCCATCAACACCGACGCGCAGGCGCTGTTGATGAGCGACGCCGACGTCAAGCTCGACGTCGGCCGCGAACTCACCCGCGGACTCGGCGCCGGCGCCAACCCGGCCGTCGGCCGCAAGGCCGCCGAGGACCACCGCGAGGAGATCGAGGAGGTCCTCAAGGGGGCCGACATGGTCTTCGTGACGGCCGGTGAAGGCGGCGGCACCGGCACCGGCGGCGCGCCCGTCGTGGCCAACATCGCGCGCTCCCTGGGCGCCCTCACCATCGGCGTGGTCACCCGCCCGTTCACCTTCGAGGGACGGCGCCGCGCCAACCAGGCCGAGGACGGCATCGCCGAGCTGCGCGAAGAGGTCGACACCCTCATCGTCATCCCCAACGACCGGCTGCTGTCCATCTCGGACCGCCAGGTCTCGGTCCTGGACGCCTTCAAGTCCGCCGACCAGGTCCTGCTCTCCGGTGTGCAGGGCATCACCGACCTCATCACCACGCCCGGTCTGATCAACCTGGACTTCGCCGACGTCAAGTCGGTCATGTCCGAGGCCGGTTCGGCCCTCATGGGCATCGGCTCGGCCCGCGGCGACGACCGCGCGGTGGCCGCGGCCGAGATGGCGATCTCCTCGCCGCTGCTGGAGGCGTCCATCGACGGCGCCCGCGGGGTGCTGCTCTCCATCTCCGGCGGCTCCGACCTCGGTCTGTTCGAGATCAACGAGGCGGCCCAGCTGGTCAGCGAGGCGGCCCACCCCGAGGCCAACATCATCTTCGGCGCCGTCATCGACGACGCCCTCGGCGACGAGGTCCGGGTCACCGTGATCGCGGCCGGCTTCGACGGCGGCCAGCCGCCGGCCCGCCGGGACAACGTCCTCGGCTCGGCCTCGGCCTCGGCGCCCACCCGCCGCGAGGAGCCCGCTCCGGTACGGCAGTCCGAGCCCAGCCGTCCCTCCTTCGGCACGCTCGGCAGCGTCAAGCCCAAGGAGGAGCCGGAGCCGGTCGCCGAGCCGGTGGCCGACATCCCGGTCGCCCCGCCGGTGACCCCGGCCCCGCGCCCCTCCTACACGGACAGCGCGGCCGAGGAGCTGGACGTCCCGGACTTCCTCAAGTGATAGGACAGCAGGAGAGCGTGAGCGGCGCGCACTTCGCCTTCACCGACCGGTGGGGCGGGGTGAGCGCCGCTCCGTATGAGGAGCTCAACCTCGGCGGCGCGGTCGGCGACGACCCGGCGGCCGTACGGGCCAACCGGGACCTCGCCGCCGCATCCCTGGGGTTCGGCCCGGACCGGGTCGTCTGGATGAACCAGGTGCACGGCGCCGAGGTGGCCGTGGTGGACGAACCGTGGGGCGAGCGGCCGGTGGTGCCGGAGGCCGACGCGGTCGTCACCGCCCGGCGCGGACTCGCCCTCGCCGTGCTCACCGCGGACTGCGTGCCGGTGCTGCTGGCCGACCCCGTCGCCGGGGTCGCCGCCGCGGCCCACGCGGGCCGGCCCGGCATGGTCAAGGGGGTCGTCCCGGCCGCCGTGCGGGCCATGATCGAACTCGGCGCCGTCCCCGGGCGGATCGTCGCCCGCACCGGACCGGCGGTGTGCGGCCGGTGCTACGAGGTGCCGGAGGCGATGCGCGCCGAGGTGGCCGCCGTCGAGCCGGCGGCGCACGCCGAAACCAGCTGGGGCACGCCGGCGGTCGATGTGAGCGCCGGCGTGCACGCACAGCTCGACCGGCTCGGGGTGTGCGACCGGGCGCAGTCGCCGGTGTGCACGCTGGAGTCGGGGGACCACTTCTCGTACCGCCGCGACCGCACCACCGGTCGGCTCGCGGGCTATGTCTGGCTGGACTGATGGGGCATGACGGACCGTAAGACCGAACTCGCCGCGAACCTGGCGAATGTGGAGGAGCGCATCGGCGTCGCCTGTGCGGCGGCCGGCCGGGCGCGGGAGGAGGTGACCCTGATCGTGGTCACCAAGACCTACCCGGCGAGCGATGTGCGGATCCTGTCGGAACTCGGTGTGCGCCATGTCGCCGAGAACCGGGACCAGGACGCGGCCCCGAAGGCCGCCGCATGTGCGGATCTGCCCCTGAAGTGGCATTTTGTCGGCCAGTTGCAGACCAACAAGGTCCGTTCCGTGGTCGGTTACGCGGATGTCGTGCAGTCCGTGGACCGTTCCAGGCTCGTCACCGCTCTGTCGAAGGAGGCGGAGCGGGCCGGGCGCGAGGTGGGGTGCTGCATCCAGGTCGCGCTGGACGCGGGCGAGAGCGGCCGCGGTGAGCGCGGGGGCGTGGCTCCCGAGGGAATCGAAGAGTTGGCCGACCTCGTCGCCGCCTCGCCCGGGCTGCGGCTCGACGGACTGATGACCGTCGCCCCGCTGACCGGCGAGTACGCGGGACGCGAACAGGCGGCGTTCGAGCGGCTCATGGATTTGTCGACTGACCTGCGCCGAGCCCATCCGGCTGCAACCATGGTGTCCGCAGGGATGAGTGCGGACCTCGAACAGGCCGTGGCCGCCGGGGCGACACATGTACGCGTCGGCACCGCGGTACTCGGAGTCCGCCCGAGGCTCGGGTAACGTCGCCAGGAAGTCGGACCACAGCAGAAAATATGGTCAATGCCCGTGAAGGTGGGCGCAACGACCACGTGGATCGCGGGCACTTGGCAGTCGTCAGTCGATCCACCACAGAGCGGAGGACTCAGAGCATGGCCGGCGCGATGCGCAAGATGGCGGTCTACCTCGGCCTCGTGGAGGACGATGGGTACGACGGCCGCGGATTCGACCCCGACGACGACTTCGAGCCCGAACTGGACCCGGAGCCCGAGCGGGACCACCGACGGCACGAAGTGTCGCATCAGTCACATAATGCACATCAGTCCCAAAGGGACGAAGAGGTGCGAATCGTCCAACCGCCCGCGCCTCGCGAGCCGGTGGCCCGTGCGACCTCGCTCACCGCGGAATCCTCGCGTCCGGCACGGATCGCGCCCGTGGCGTCCATCACACAAGAACGTCAGTCCCTGGAGAAGAACGCACCGGTGATCATGCCCAAGGTCGTGTCCGAACGAGAGCCGTACCGGATCACCACGCTCCACCCGCGGACCTACAACGAGGCCCGTACCATCGGGGAACACTTCCGTGAGGGCACCCCGGTGATCATGAATCTGACTGAGATGGATGACACAGACGCGAAGCGACTTGTCGACTTTGCGGCCGGTTTGGTGTTTGGTCTTCACGGCAGCATCGAGCGGGTGACGCAGAAGGTGTTCCTGTTGTCTCCTGCTAACGTCGATGTCACGGCGGAGGACAAGGCCCGCATCGCAGAGGGCGGGTTCTTCAACCAGAGCTGAGACGCAGACCGGATCGAAGTACGGAAGAGCACGGGAAACAGGGGAGAGGGAAGCGCAAGCCATGAGCGTGTTCGCGCAGGTGATCTACATCGCGCTGATGGTGTTCCTCGTCGTGCTGATCTTCCGGCTGGTCATGGACTACGTCTTCCAGTTCGCCCGCTCGTGGCAACCCGGCAAGGCGATGGTGGTGCTCCTGGAGGCCACCTACACTGTCACCGATCCACCGCTGAAGCTTCTGCGGCGGTTCATCCCGCCGCTGCGTCTCGGGGGCGTGGCGCTCGACCTGTCCTTCTTCGTACTGATGATCATCGTCTACATTCTCATCGCCGTCGTGCAGAACTTCGTGAGATGAGCGTGTGGACGACCCGGTCTTGCCGACTGCCGATGACTACGTTGAGGTGAAGAGATGCCGTTGACCCCCGAGGACGTGCGGAACAAGCAGTTCACGACCGTCCGCCTCCGAGAAGGCTATGACGAGGACGAGGTCGATGCCTTCCTCGACGAGGTCGAAGCCGAACTGACCCGTCTGCTCCGCGAGAACGAGGATCTGCGCGCCAAGCTGGCCGCCGCCACGCGTGCCGCCGCGCAGAACCAGCAGAACATGCGCAAGGGTCCGCCGGAGCAGGACCAGCAGCAGAACCCCCAGCAGCAGCAGGGCATGCGAGGTCCCGGCGCGCCGGTGCCCGCCGGCATATCGGGCCCGCCGCAGCAGCAGATGGGCGGCCCCATGGGTGGCCCGCCCCAGCTGCCGAGCGGTGCCCCGCAGCTGCCCGCCGGTCCCGGCGGCCAGGGCGGCCCGCAGGGTCCCGGTCCGATGGGCCAGGGTCCGATGGGTCAGGGTCCGATGGGTCAGGGCCCGATGGGTGGACAGCCCCCCATGCAGCAGCAGATGGGCATGGGCGGCCCGATGGGCGGTCCGATGGGCGGCCCCGGCATGCCCGGTCAGGGCCCTGGTGGCGACAGCGCCGCCCGTGTCCTCTCGCTGGCCCAGCAGACCGCCGACCAGGCGATCGCCGAGGCCCGCTCCGAGGCCAACAAGATCGTCGGCGAGGCCCGCAGCCGCGCCGAGGGTCTGGAGCGTGACGCCCGTGCCAAGGCCGACGCCCTGGAGCGGGACGCGCAGGAGAAGCACCGCGTCGCGATGGGCTCCCTGGAGTCCGCCCGCGCCACGCTGGAGCGCAAGGTCGAGGACCTGCGCGGCTTCGAGCGCGAGTACCGCACGCGTCTGAAGTCGTACCTGGAGTCGCAGCTGCGCCAGTTGGAGACCCAGGCCGACGACTCCCTGGCCCCGCCGCGCACCCCGGCGACCGCCTCGCTGCCGCCGTCCCCGGCGCCCTCCATGGCCCCGGCCGGTGCGAGCACCCCGTCGTACGGCGGCAACCAGACGATGGGCGGCAACCCCGGCCCGTCCGCCCCGTCCTACGGCGGTCAGCAGCAGATGACCCCCGCGATGACCCAGCCCATGGCCCCGGTCCGTCCGCAGGGTCCGTCCCCAATGGGCCAGGCGCCGTCGCCGATGCGCGGCTTCCTGATCGACGAGGACGACAACTGAGCACCCCACGGTGAGTAGTACGCCGTAGGCGTCGGCAGCGCTCAATAGGGCGGGCCCCTGGACTCCGGTCCGGGGGCCCGCCCTTTTTACGCGTGTTGCGTGACGGAACCGCGTGTTGCGTGACGGAACCCGGAAGGGCCCGGCCTCCGCGGGGAGACCGGGCCCTTCTCGGTCAGCGCTCGGCGCCGACGCGCTGTGCCTGCGCCTTGTGCTTTACAGCGTGTGCCTTACGCCTTGTGCAGCCGGAACGTCAGGGACAGTCCCTCGTCGGTGAACGGCTCACCGAAGCTGTCGTCCCCCTCGCCCTGCTGGAAGTCCGTCGACAGGACCTCCTCGGCGATCAACTCGCTGTGCTCGGCCAGCGCGGCGACCACCGCCGGGTCGGTCGACACCCACCGCAGCGCGATCCGGTCGGCCACGTCGAGACCGCTGTTCTTGCGGGCCTCCTGGATCAGCCGGATCGCGTCCCGGGCCAGACCCGCCTGCCGCAGCTCCTCGGTGATCTCCAGGTCCAGGGCGACCGTGGCACCGGAGTCGGAGGCCACCGACCAGCCCTCGCGCGGGGTCTCGGTGATGATCACCTCGTCCGGGGCGAGGGTGACGGTCTCGCCGTCGACCTCCACGGACGCCGTTCCCTCGCGCAGCGCCAGCGACAGCGCGGCCGCGTCGGCGCTCGCGACCGCCTTCGCCACGTCCTGCACCCGCTTGCCGAACCGCTTGCCCAGCGCACGGAAGTTGGCCTTGGCGGTGGTGTCCACCAGGCTGCCGCCGACCTCCGACAGGGACGCCAGGGAGGTGACGTTCAGCTCCTCGGTGATCTGGGTGTGCAGCTCCGGGTCCAGGGACTCGAAGCCGGTCGCGGCGATCAGCGCGCGGGACAGCGGCTGGCGCGTCTTGACGCCCGACTCCGCGCGCGTGGCCCGGCCCAGCTCAACCAGCCGGCGGACCAGGACCATCTGCCGCGACAGCTCCGGGTCGATCGAGGACGGGTCCGCCTGCGGCCAGGCGGCCAGATGCACCGACTCCGGGGCGCCCGGGGTCACCGGCACGACCAGGTCCTGCCACACCCGCTCGGTGATGAACGGCGTGATCGGCGCCATCAGCTTGGTGACCGTCTCCAGCACCTCGTGCAGCGTGCGCAGCGCGGCCTTGTCGCCCTGCCAGAAGCGGCGCCGCGAACGGCGGACGTACCAGTTGGACAGGTCGTCGACGAACGCGGACAGCAGCTTGCCGGCGCGCTGGGTGTCGTACGTCTCCAGCGCCTCGGTGACCTCGCCGACGAGCGCGTGCAGCTCGGACAGCAGCCAGCGGTCCAGCACCGGGCGCTCGGCCGGGGCCGGGTCGGCGGCGCTGGGCGCCCAGTTCGTCGTACGGGCGTACAGGGCCTGGAAGGCGACCGTGTTCCAGTAGGTCAGCAGCGTCTTGCGGACGACCTCCTGGATGGTGCCGTGGCCCACCCGGCGGGCCGCCCACGGGGAGCCGCCGGCCGCCATGAACCAGCGCACCGCGTCCGCGCCGTGCTGGTCCATGAGCGGGATCGGCTGGAGGATGTTGCCCAGGTGCTTGGACATCTTGCGGCCGTCCTCGGCCAGGATGTGGCCGAGGCAGACGACGTTCTCGTACGACGACTTGTCGAAGACCAGGGTGCCGACCGCCATCAGCGTGTAGAACCAGCCGCGGGTCTGGTCGATCGCCTCGGAGATGAACTGCGCCGGGTAGCGGCTCTCGAACAGCTCCTTGTTCTTGTACGGGTAGCCCCACTGCGCGAACGGCATCGAGCCCGAGTCGTACCAGGCGTCGATGACCTCCGGCACGCGCGTGGCCGTCTTGCCGCAGCCGTCGTGGCGGCAGGCGAAGGTGACCTCGTCGATGTACGGCCGGTGCGGGTCGAGGCCCGACTGGTCGGTGCCGGTCAGCTCGGTCAGCTCCGCGCGGGAGCCGACGCAGGTGAGGTGGTCGTCCGCGCAGCGCCAGATCGGCAGCGGGGTGCCCCAGTAGCGGTTGCGGGAGAGCGCCCAGTCGATGTTGTTGTTCAGCCAGTCGCCGAAGCGGCCGTGCTTGACCGTCTCCGGGAACCAGTTGGTCTTCTCGTTCTCCTGGATGAGGCGGTCCTTGATCGCCGTCGTACGGATGTACCAGGAGGGCTGCGCGTAGTAGAGCAGCGCGGTGTGGCAGCGCCAGCAGTGCGGGTAGCTGTGCTCGTACGGGATGTGCTTGAAGAGGAGGCCGCGCTGGGACAGGTCCTCGGTGAGCTTTTCGTCCGCCTTCTTGAAGAAGACGCCGCCGACCATCGGCACGTCCTCCTCGAAGGTGCCGTCCGGGCGGACCGGGTTCACCACGGGCAGGCCGTAGGAGCGGCAGACCTTGAGGTCGTCCTCACCGAAGGCGGGGGACTGGTGGACCAGACCCGTACCGTCCTCGGTGGTGACGTAGTCGGCGTTGACCACGTAGTGCGCCGGCTCCGGGAACTCGACCAGCTCGAAGGGCCGCTGGTACGTCCAGCGCTCCATCTCGGCACCGGTGAAGGTCTGCCCGGTGGGCTCCCAGCCCTCGCCGAGGGCCTTGGCGAGCAGCGGCTCGGCGACGACGAGCTTCTCCGTGCCGTCGGTCGCGACGACATAGGTGACCTCGGGGTGCGCGGCGACCGCCGTGTTGGACACCAGGGTCCAGGGGGTCGTCGTCCACACCACGAGCGCGGCCTCGCCGGCGAGCGGACCGGAGGTGAGCGGGAAGCGGACGTACACGGACGGGTCGACGACCGTCTCGTAGCCCTGCGCCAGCTCGTGGTCCGACAGGCCCGTGCCGCAGCGCGGGCACCAGGGGGCGACGCGGTGGTCCTGGACCAGCAGCCCCTTGGAGAAGATCTCCTTCAGCGACCACCAGACCGACTCCACGTACTCCGGGTCCATGGTGCGGTAGGCGTCGTCCAGGTCGACCCAGTAGCCCATGCGGGTCGTCAGCTCGGCGAAGGCGTCGGTGTGCCGGGTCACGGACTCACGGCACTTGGCGTTGAACTCGGCGATGCCGTACGCCTCGATGTCCTGCTTGCCGGAGAAGCCCAGCTCCTTCTCGACCGCCAGCTCCACGGGCAGGCCGTGGCAGTCCCAGCCGGCCTTGCGGGCCACGTGGTAGCCGCGCATGGTGCGGAAGCGAGGGAAGACGTCCTTGAAGACGCGGGCCTCGATGTGGTGGGCGCCGGGCATGCCGTTGGCGGTGGGCGGGCCTTCGTAGAACACCCATTCAGGGCGGCCCTCGGACTGCTCCAGGCTCTTGGCGAAGATCTTCTGCTCACGCCAGAAGTCGAGCACGGCGTGCTCAAGAGCGGGCAGGTCGACCTGTGCGGGCACCTGGCGGTACGTCGGCGCTGTCATCTGCGAGCATCCTCCAACGGACTTGCTGCCTTCCGTCGGAGGGACGAGAGCCTGCTGTTCAGCCTGCGCCGGTGCGGCGCGCTCCCGCGGTACCACCCTCCTTGGCCCGCCGCCGCGCCGTACGCGTCGGTGAGCCCGCTCATTGGCTCGCGAAGCCGGTTCTACCGGCCCACAGGGGGCTTTCTTCCGGCGGCTCCGGGGTGATCTTCACGACGCGCTCACCCCCGGGCTCACACCGTCCCCGGGTCGCTCTGGGCTGCGTACGCCGCTACTCGTCCCCATCCACGCTTTTCGCTCCGCCCAGTGTACGGCGCCCCGCGGACAGCGGCCGACCGAATTCCGGGGCGGCGCGGCGGACGGCGCGGAGGGCGGCCGGATGACCCGAATGGCGAGGGGGCGGGCGGACGCGTCCGGGGAGCCCCGGCCCGGCGGATTACCCGGCGGGGAGCTGGGCACAACGGTTGCAGGCCCGCTGCGCGGGGGGTGCGGGCGGGCGAATCGGGCGGTGTGCCCCGTTGCCGCGGGACTCGAGTCGATTTATCGTCCCAGCACGATTCGCGAGCAAGATCACAATATGTGAAGGGGCCGCGGCCATGGTGGCGAAAAAGACCGCCGTACAGCAGGGTGCCGCCTCCACGGGCCGGGCGGGACCGGTGAAGACGGCCGCCGGGAAGACGGCTGCCGGTAGGACGACCGCCGGTGCCGGGAAGACGACGACGACTGCCAGGAAGGCGACCGCGCAGAAGGCGGCCGCGAAGAAGACGGCGGCGAAGAAGACTGCCGTGAAGAAGACAGCCGTGAAGGAGCCGGCTGGGCAGAAGGCGGCCGCGAAGAAGACAGCGGCGAAGAAGAGTGTGGCGAAGAAGACGGTGGCCAAGAAGACGGTGGCGAAGGACGCAGCCGTGAAGGAGCCGGTCGGGCAGCACGCTGTCGGCCGGCAGGCCGCCGAGACGACGGTCGCCGGGAAGACGGCCGCCGGGACGACGGTCGCCGAGCGGGCCGCCGGAAAGAGCACGGCCAAGAAAGCGGGCGCGGCGCGGGCCGCGAAGCAGACGGGAGCCACGACAGTGGGTGCGAAGAAGACTCCTGGTACGGCCACGGCCGAACAGACCGCAGTGCCCAAGGCGCGGGCCTCCGCGGCGGACCCCGGCGAGCTGGCGGTACGCCCCGGAGAGGACCCCTGGACCGCGGAGGAGGTCGAGGAGGCCCGTACGGAGCTCCAGTCGGAGATGACGCGGCTGCGCGAGGAGATCAGCTCCTCCGAGGCCTCCCTGGTCGGCCTGATGCGGGACTCCGGGGACGGCGCCGGCGACGACCAGGCCGACACCGGCACCAAGAACATCACGCGCGAGCACGAGCTGGCGCTGGCCGCCAACGCGCGCGAGATGCTGACCCAGACCGAGCGCGCCCTGGAGCGGCTGGACGCGGGCACCTACGGCCTCTGCGAGAACTGCGGCAATCCCATCGGCAAGGCGCGCATGCAGGCCTTCCCGCGGGCCACCCTGTGCGTGGAGTGCAAGCAGAAGCAGGAACGTCGCTCCTGAGCGTCCGGGGCCGTCGGACCGTGCCGTAGTCTCGTCCTCAGTCAGGCACCTAGGTCGAGGGACTCACGTGGCAGAGGCGGAGCGCATCATCGGTACGCCGGATACCCCGGACGACACAGAGCAGCCGGCGGCGGCCCAGCAGCGGACGGGCCGCCGGCGCCGGATCGGCGTGCTGTTCGCGGTGGCCGCGTTCGCCTACGCGCTCGACCTGGTCAGCAAGCTGCTCGTGGTCGCCAAGCTGGAGAAGCACGCGCCGATCCAGCTGCTCGGGCAGTGGCTGGAACTGCACGCCCTGCGCAACCCGGGGGCCGCCTTCGGTTTCGGGGCGGCCTTCACGGTGATCTTCACGCTGATCGCCGCGGCCGTGATCGTCGTGATCATGCGGCTGGCCCGCAAGCTGTACAGCCTGCCCTGGGCGATCGCGCTCGGCCTGCTGCTCGGCGGTGCCCTCGGCAACCTCACCGACCGGATCTTCCGCTCGCCCGGCCTCTTCGAGGGCGAGGTCGTGGACTTCATCGCGCCCAAGGGCTTCGCGGTGTTCAACCTCGCCGACTCGGCGATCGTGTGCGGCGGCATCCTGATCGTGCTGTTGTCCTTCCGCGGCCTGGACCCGGACGGCACCGTCCACAAGGACTGAAGGCCAAGGCCGTCCACAGGCGGTTTTCCACAGGCTCGTGCGGGCCGGTTCCCGCCGTCCGGCATACTCGACGGGTGAGCACGATTCCCGAGATCCGTACCCTGCCCGTGCCCGACGGCCTGGAGGGCGAGCGCGTCGACGCCGCCATCTCCCGCATGTTCGGCTTCTCCCGCACCAAGGCCGCGGAGCTGGCCGCGGCCGGCAAGGTCCAGGTCGACGGCGCGGTGGTCGGCAAGTCCGAGCGGGTGCACGGCGGCGCCTGGCTGGAGGTCGAGATGCCGCAGGCGCCCCAGCCGGTGCAGGTGGTCGCCGAGCCGGTCGAGGGCATGGACATCGTGCACGACGACGATGACGTGGTCGTGATCGTCAAGCCGGTCGGCGTGGCCGCGCACCCCTCCCCGGGCTGGACCGGCCCGACCGTCATCGGCGGTCTCGCCGCCGCCGGATACCGGATCTCCACCTCCGGCGCCGCCGAGCGCCAGGGCATCGTGCACCGGCTGGACGTCGGCACCTCGGGCCTGATGGTCGTCGCCAAGTCCGAGTACGCGTACACCTCGCTCAAGCGCCAGTTCAAGGAGCGCACGGTCGACAAGCGCTACCACACCCTGGTCCAGGGCCACCCGGACCCCACGAGCGGCACCATCGACGCCCCGATCGGCCGCCACCCGCAGCACGACTACAAGTGGGCGGTCACCGCCGACGGCAAGCCCTCGGTGACCCACTACGACCTCGTCGAGGCGTTCCGCGCGGCCTCCCTGCTGGACGTGAAGCTGGAGACCGGCCGCACCCACCAGATCCGCGTCCACATGGCCGCCCACCGCCACCCCTGCGTCGGCGATCTCACCTACGGCGCCGACCCGACCCTCGCCAAGCGGCTGCGGCTCACCCGCCAGTGGCTGCACGCCGTACGCCTCGGTTTCGAGCACCCCGGGGACGGCAGCTGGGTGGAGTTCGAGAGCGACTACCCCGAGGACCTCCAGCGGGCCCTCGACCAGGTCCGCGAGGAGACCTACGCGTGAGCGTGCCGTACACCGTGCGGGTCGCCGAGGACCCCGCCGACCGCGAGGCCTGCTTCGCGGTCCGCAAGGAGGTCTTCGTCCGCGAACAGGGCGTCGCCGAGGACATCGAGTACGACGCCTACGACGCCGTGGCCGTCCATGTGCTGGCGGTCCGGGGGGACGGGGTGCCGCTCGGCACCGGGCGGCTGCTGCACGGCGAGGCGGCCGCCGCCAAGACCGGCGGCGACCCGCAGGTGGGCTCCCTCGGGCGGCTCGCCGTCTCCCGGGAGGCCCGCGGGCTCGGCGTCGGCGTGGCCCTGGTGCGGGCCATCGAGGACGCGGCACGCGCCCGCGGCCTCACCGCGGTCGACCTGCACGCCCAGACCCACGCCCTCGGCTTCTACGAGCGGCTGGGCTACGCGGCGTACGGCCCGGAGTTCCCGGACGCCGGCATACCCCACCGGGCGATGCGCCGCGCGCTGTAGCGGCGCACCGCCGGGCCACCGGCCGGCCCCGCTGTCAGGCGGCCTGATCGAACACGGCCGCGAAGCGCCTGGCCTCGGCGGCCGTGTCCGCGCCGATGTCCGGGCGGGCGAGCAGCAGCTCCACGATCTCCCGCCCGGGGCGCTGCCCCGAGGTGGCCAGGATGATCTCCTGGTTCTCCCGGAGCCAGCGCAGCGCGTGCTCCTCGGCCGCCCGGAGCTGCTCCGCCGCCAGCAGGTCCAGCGGCAGCAGCGACCTCAGCACCAGCCGTGCCTTGAAGTGCGGCATGTGCAGCCCGAGCCACTGGAGGGACCAGCCCACCACCGAGCCGAGCCGCTCGGCCGGGAAGGTGCGGACCCGGAGCAGGGCGTCCAGGTAGAAGCAGATCTCGAAGCCCGTGGGGTCGGGGCGGACCTGGTCGTGGGTGAGCCCGGCCAGCGGTTCGGCGACATGCCAGGGGATGTCGCTTCGGGCCAGCAGGGACTTCAGCAGCCGGGGTGCGCTGACCTCCCCGAGATGGGTCGCACCCCAGCGCACGGCGCAGGACGCGATGATCTCCATCTGCTCCGGTGTCAGGTCGGAGCGTTCGAGGAGGGGTTCCAGCACGAGCTGGACGTCGTGCCCGGACCGTTCGTCGGTCACCCAGTCCCGGGAGTGGCCGACCAGCCGGGCGAGGTCGGCCGCCGTGGGCCAGCGCGACGCGTTGAGCCGATGGAGCACGTCCGTCGCCTGCGGGGTGCCGCCGTGCAGCTCCAGCCAGCGCAGGGCGGTGCGCACCGTCTTCCGTCCCTCCTCCGGTGCCATGTGCCGCTTGAGCAGCGTCTTGAGGACGAACTGCGCCTCGTGCAGCAGGGCGTGACGCTGCATCCAGCGTTCGGTGTGCTCCAGCGCGGTCGCGGCCTGGGCCGGGCTGAGGTCCTCGCGCATCAGCAGCCCGCGCAGCACCAGACGTGCCTGGGGCGTGTCCCCCTGCTGCTTCAGCCACCGTTCCGCCGTGGCGACGGCCCGGCTGTGCATGGCGCCGGCGAGGCGGCGCCGGGTGAGGACCCGGTTGAGATGGTGCGCGCTGTCCGGATCGGTGAAGTGTGCGTCGACCCGGTCCAGCACGAGCGCGGCGAGCGAGTCGAACTCCTCCTGGGACAGGCCCTTCTGGCTGAGCAGGGCGCCGACCAGGTCCAGGCTGGGAAGCCCGTCCCCGCTCTGCCGCAGATGCGCGACGGCGTCGGCGATCGAGTCCCCGGCCGCGGCGGTGCGCCCCTGCGCCCTGACCTTCGCGGCGTGGACGGCGGCGAGCTTGACGTGCCCGGGGTTCTTCTCCAGCCAGGTGGTGGCCGCTTCCAGGGTGATGGTCAGCTGCTCTTCGGTGATGTCGGGCCGCCCCAGCAGATCGGCCAGGAGCAGGCCCGCCAGGTGGTGCTCGCAGTGCATGGCGCCCCAGACCGTGGCGAGTTCGACCGCGGTGCGGGTGTCGGTCTCGTTCAGTTCCTCGCGCCGCAGCAGGGCACGCACCGTACGCTCCGAACGGTAGGTGTCCAGATGCTCCCGCGCCCAGGACAGCGCACGGCTCACCGCCTGTTCGACCTCCTGCTCGGTGAGGTCGTTGCGGAAGAGCAGGTTGCCGAGGATGCGGCTGGACAGCAGGATGTCGCTCTGGTGCTGCTCTATCCAGCCGAGGGAGAGGCCGAAGACGGTGCGCAGCTGCGGGCCGTCCATCTCCCAGCCGTTGAGCAGGTGTTGCAGGACGAAGCCTGCCCCCTCCTCGTCGCCGTGCCCGGTCAGCCAGCGCACCGCCTTGGCGACCGTCTGCGGGACGGCGGCCGCCGGCAGATCGGTCCGGGCGAGGAGCGCGGCGAGGACCCAGCTGCTGCCGGTCTCGGGCTGGTGTCCGTCGAGCCAGGAGAGCGCGGTGGCGGACGCCCGGGCGACCGTGTCGGCGGTCAGCCCCTGGCGTTCGAGCAGCGCGCCGATGACATGGCTCGCCGAACTGCCGTCGCCGTGTGCCACGAGCCAGTCGAGCGCCGCCGCGACATGCCGTTCGGCGTCCTGGGCGGACACGTCGCGCTGCCGCAGCAGTCGTACCAGGGCGTAGCTGTTGTCCTCGTCGTGGGGCTGGCCCTGGAGCCGCTGCTCCGCGTAGCGCGTCGCCATGCCGCGTTCGTCGGGGGTGAGGCCGTGGCACTCGAGCAGCGAGTTGATGAGGCGGTCGGCCTGGTGGGCCAGCGCGTGCAGCCCCAGCCAGTGGTCGGCGTGGGCCACGAAGCGCCGGGTCTCCGCCGGCGTCAGGTCCGGCCTTTCGATGACGACGCGGATGAAGAAGTCGGCGGCGGAGTCCGCGGCATGCTGGTCCAGCCACTCGTCGGCGAGCCGGACCGCTCTGTCGCGTTCCGCCTCGGTGAGGTCCCGCCGTCTGAGCAGCACGTCCAGCACATAGGTCCAGTCGGAATCCTTGGGCTGCTCCTCGGTCCACAGGATGCCCCGCCGCACGGCGGAGCGAAGCTCCTCGCCGGCGAGGTCCTCGCGGGCGAGGAGCCTGCTGAGCACATGGCTGGCGTCCTGGCGGGTGCCGTACAGGTCGAGCCAGGCGTCGGCCCAGGCGAGGACCTTCCGGGTCTCCTCCTGGTTGGCGCCGGGCCGGCCGACCAGAGGGCTGATCACATGGCTCGCCTCGGGCGTGAGACCGTTCTTGTCGAGCCATTCCCCGGCCCGCAGGGCGGTCTGCCGCCGCACGGCGGGGACGAGGTCGTCGCGGGCGAGCAGCTTGGACAGCACATGGCTCGCCTCGTGCAGGGTGCCGTGTTCCCGCAGCCACGGGCCGGTGCGGCTGATGGCCAGGTGCGCGTCCTTCTGCGGCAGCGTGGGGTGTTCGAGCAGCTTGCCGAGCACCTGCGCGGCCTCGCGCTTGCCGCCGTGGTACACCAGCCACCGGCCGGCGGCGGCGAAGACGCGCTGCTCCTGCTGCCGGGCCAGATCCCGGCGGGCCAGGATCCTGGTGAACAGGACACCGGCCTCGGCGAGCTGGGAGTTGTTCTCCAGCCACTGCACGGCCGCCTGGATCACCTCGGCGAGGAACTCCGTGCTGACCTCCTCGCGGTCGAGGAGGATGCTCAGCACATAGCCGCCCTCGCGCCGCCGGCTGTAGGTCTCCAGCCACTGGAGCGCGGTGGGCACCAGGCGCCGGGCGGCGGCCACGGGCAGGTTCTTGATCCCGCGGCGCAGCACATGCCGGGCGTTGACGGTCCCGCCGTACTCCTCCATCCAGGGATCGACGATCGCCTGCCAGTGCTCCACCAGGGGGCCGGCCCACGGGGGTCCGGAGCAGATCGCGCCGAGCGCGTAGCCGCCGACGTCGGGGTCGCGCTGCATGACCTGGCCGATGGCGGGCGCGTTCGCGGCGAACCAGTCCGAGAGACAGTCGCGGACCTCGGTGTCGCGTTTGCGGAGCGCGAGGTCGTTCAGCTGGCGGGCGAGGTTCGTCGAGTAGCGGCCGATGGTGCGGGGTTCCGTGAAACAGCCGGACAGCAGGTCGTAGGTGCGCCCTGGGTCGACCGTCATGCCGTCGGGCAGGATCACCGACTCGACCAGCTGGTCGCAGACGATGTCGTGCGCCACCTCCAGGTGCCCGTCGCCGTCGCCTTCCAGCCAGCCGAGGCCGACCAGGGCCGTCAGGACGGTCTCGGCGCGGGCGGCGCCGCCGGGCTGCGCGGCGAGCGCGGTGGCGGCCGCGTCCAGCACCGCGGGCCGGGCCTGCGGGCAGGCGGCCGCGGCCGCAGCGGCGGCGACCAGGTCGTCCGAGGCGTGCACGCCGTCCAGGGACGACTTGGCGGCGGGCACGGTGAGCGCGTCCTCGTGCAGCCGCGCATGGAGCCATCTGGCCAGCTCGGTGCCCTCCCGCAGGCCCGCGAGATCGGGCTGGGGGATGCGGTCCCGGGCCCGGCGTTCCAGTTCGCAGGCGATGAGCAGCGCGAGGATGGGGCGGCGCCCGCACAGCTGCCGCATGCGCTCCGCGCCGATGTCGGCCATGGCGGTCGGGGCGAGCTGGTGGAGGGCCTGGTCCGCGACCAGCCGCAGGAACTCCTCGTCCTGCCGCAGATGCACCTCGCCGAAGAAGGACCGCAGTCTGGCCCGGTGCTGTTGCAGCCAGCCCGGGCGCACCGACGCCAGGAAGACCACCGAGATGTTCTCGCGGGCGGCATCGGGCAGCAGCCGGCCCTTGACGGCCTCCAGGTCGAGCGGTGACTCCCCTTCCCGCTCGGCCAGGAACAGGTTCAGGTAGTCCAGTACGACGAGGACGTCCCGCGAGTCGGACTGGACCGCCCGCGCGATGTCCTCGGTGAGGGACGGCGAGCCGCCCGGCCGCACGTGCAGCACCCGCCAGCCGGCCTCCTGGGCCAGCCGGCCCACCTCGATGCCGGTGCGGGTCTTCCCGGTGCCCGCCTGCCCGACGAGCAGCAGGCCGTCGTCGTTGCCGTCCAGGATGCGGTCCCAGATCCGGCGGGGGTCGGCCTCGTGGTCGGTGCCCGGGAAGACGAAGGGCAGATGGTCGGAGATGAGGTTCTTCTTGAACCCGGTCAGACCGGCCAGCAGGTCGTCCTGGTCGACGACGGCGGCGAGGGGGTCGGCGTCCCCGGGGTGGGTGAGGTGGATGTCCCGGATCTTGACCATGACACCGTCGCTCTTGAGCACGGTCTTGAACTCGGGATCGTCCCAGGCCAGGGCGATCGGCTCGGCGGTGAGGCTGCCCGGTCCGGCCGGGGTCTGGCGGTGGCTCTGGACCCCGACGAGCCAGCCGTCGTCCTCGGTGAAGAAGGCGGCACCCGACATGCCCTTCCAGGGATCGGGCCCGGTCAGAACGGGTGCGTCCGGGGTGGCGATGTCCAGGTGGCCGGACTTCAGGTTCGAGCCGAGCCGGACGACGCCGTGCACCTCGACGTTGCCGCGCCCGGGGAGACCGGGGATCTCCTCCCGGCGGGCGTGCCGGGGAAAGCCGTTGCCGAACACCTTCACCGTGCCGGGCCCGGACGGCAGCCGGCCGAACGCGACCGGCCCCGTGCCGGGCAGGGGATCACGCAGCTGGAGAAGTGCCAGGTCCTGCGTCTTCGAACGCCATGCCACGTGGGCGAGGAGCCGCTCCGCGGAGCCGCCGAGCATGACGCTGATGGTGCGCGGTCCTCCGGTGTCCGTCTTCCGGAGCAGATGCTCGGCCGTCAGCACCAGACTCTTGGTGATGAGGAACCCCGAGCCGTAGTCGCCGTCCCCGCCCTGCTGTACGAGGATCTCCGCGACGCGAGCGGTGTAATTGATGCGACCCCCCATGTGCTGTTCCCCTACGCGAGCAGGTCGGAGACGTCGTCACCGGTGAGCACGGTGGTCGGCTGCCCGTGCTCGTCGTACGTCTCGGCGCTCAGCCGCAGCTTGATCACATGGGTGCGGGTGTTCTTGCTCCCGCCGGAGGCCTCCCCGGAGAGCACCCAGAACTTCACCCCGCCCTTGGCCTGCTTCGACTTCTCGACGGCGACCTGGAGCTCCAGGTCGAGGGATTCGATGCGGAACCGGACGTCCTTGCCGTCGGCCTCGGCTCGGGCGGTCTCGATCTCGGATCGCAGGGACGCGAGAAGGTCGGAGAGTTCGATGTCCATGGTGGCCTCCAGACATGCCGAGGGCGGTGACCGGCGCGGCGGGTTCGGCGGATGTCACTGACATTACGTCAATTCTCCGGAAAAGAGCGGAGGTTGGCGATGCTGCTCGTTCCGTCCGGGGTGGGCGTGCAGTGTATGCGAGCGTGCCAGAGGCATGAAAGTCCCTCACGCCTGACCCGTTCGCCGCAGGTCGCGGTGGCAGACTGGGAGGCCTGCCGTGTGATCGTCGACCCCCGGAGCGCCGGCGTGGATCAGTTGGCCCTGTTGTTCGTGCTGCTGCTCGGGGCGCTGGTGAGCGTCCCGGTGGGGGACCGGTTCGGGGTGCCGGCTCCGGTGCTGATGACGCTGTTCGGCGGGGTGCTGGCGGTGGCCGACTTCGTGCCCAACGTGGACATCCCGCCCGAGCTGATCCTGCCCGGGCTGCTGCCGCCGCTGCTCTACGCGGCCGTACGGCGCACCTCCTGGCGGCAGTTCACGGCGAACAAGCGTCCGATCTTCCTGCTGGCCGTCGCGCTGGTGTTCGTGACGACGGTGTGCGTGGCGGTCGTCGCCGCCGCGATCGTGCCGGGGCTGCCGATCGCCGCGGCCGTGGCGCTCGGCGCCCTGGTCGCCCCGCCCGACCCGGTCGCGGCGACCAGCGTCGCCGGTCAGCTCGGCCTGCCGCGCCGCCTGGTGTCGATCCTGGAGGGCGAGGGGCTCTTCAACGACGTCACGGCCATCGTGCTGTACCACGTGGCGATCGCCGCCGTGGTGAGCGGCGCCTTCTCCCCCTGGCGGGCCGGCCTGGACCTGGTGCTGTCCGCCGTCGTCGCGGTGGGCGTGGGGCTGGTGCTCGGCTGGGGCGCGAACCGGCTGATGAACCTGCTGGGCGATCCCACCCTCCAGATCGGCATGACGCTGCTGGTGCCGTACGCCTCCTATGTGCTCGCGGAGAAGCTGCACGGCTCCGGGGTGCTCGCCGTGCTCACCACGGCCCTCTTCCTCGCCGAGTACTCCACCGACGCCGACGACGTGATGACCCGGCTGGCCGGGCACACCTTCTGGGACATCATCGACACCCTCGTCACGGGCGTCGCCTTCGGGCTGATCGGCCTGGAGCTGCACAACGCCGTCAACACGGCCCGGGGCCGCTGGGGCGAGCTGCTGGGGTGGGCGGCGACCGTGGTCGCGGTGGTGGTCGTCGTACGGCTGCTGTGGCTGCTGCCGGCCACCTGGCTGACCAAGCGGCTGCACGCCCTGCGGGACTACGACGAGGAGATCCCGATGAGCTGGCGGGAGACCGTGGTGATGTGGTGGTCCGGGATGCGCGGGGTGGCCTCGGTGGCGCTGGCCCTGGCGATCCCCTTGCGGACCGACGCGGGCGCCCCCTTCCCGCAGCGGGACGTCCTCGTCTTCATCGCCTTCGGGGTGATCATCGCCACGCTGGTGCTCCAGGGGCTGACCCTGCCGTGGCTGGTGCGGCGGCTCGGGGTGCGGGCCGACTCCGAGCGGGAGAAGGAGTTCGAGAAGGAGCTGGCGGTGCGGGCCGCGAAGGCGGCGAAGCGCAGGCTGCGGGAGATCGAGCAGGTGGAGGAGTTGCCCGAGGACCTGTCCGAGCAGATGCTGCGGCGGGCCTACGACATCGGGATCCGGATCAGCCCGGACATGGGGGAGGAGGAGCGACGGGACGCCCAGCACCAGCGGGCCAGGCGGCTGAAGCGGATCCGCCGCATCCAGGGGGAGATGCTGAGCGCGGCCCGGCACGAGGTGCTGGCGGCGCGCAGCGAGCCGGGGGCGGACCCGGAGATCGTGGACCGGGTGCTCCGGCATCTCGACGTGCGCTCGCTGCGGTGATCCGGACGGCGTCTCCCACGGCCGGTCAGGAGGTGCGGCGGGCGTGGGGTATGTCCGCCCGCTTGTGCAGGGGGACCGTGTTCGGGGGCCGGTGGGGTACCGGGGTGGTGGTGACGCGGGGCAGGGCGTACGGGTGGTGTTCCGCCAGCCAGGTGATCATCTCCTCGCGGACCGTGACCCGTGCCGTCCAGATGTCGTCGGCGTCCTTGGCGGTCACCAGCGCGCGGACCTGGATGGTGGTCGGTGTGGTGTCCGTCACCACCAGGCCGTAGGCCCGGCCGTCCCAGGCCGGGCAGGAGCGCAGGATGTCGCGCAGCTTGTCGCGCATCGCCTCGATGGGCGCGCTGTGGTCGAGGTGCCAGTAGACGATGCCGGTCATCTGCGGGGTGCCCCGGGACCAGTTCTCGAAGGGCTTGGAGGTGAAGTACGACACCGGCATGGTGATCCGGCGCTCGTCCCAGGTCCGTACGGTCAGGAAGGTCAGGGTGATCTCCTCCACCGTGCCCCACTCGCCGTCCACGACGACCGTGTCGCCGATGCGGACCATGTCGCCGAAGGCGATCTGCAACCCCGCGAACAGGTTGGACAGCGTCGACTGGGCCGCGACACCGGCGACGATGCCGACGATGCCGGCGGAGGCCAGCAGCGAGGCACCGGCCGCGCGCATCTCCGGGAAGGTCAGCAGCATCGCGGCGATCGCGACGACGGCGACCGTCGCCGACACCACCCGCATGATCAGCTCCACCTGGGTGCGCACCCGGCGGACCCGGGCGGCGTCCCGGTGGGCGCGCGCATAACGGCTGTAGCTGGTCTCCACGACCGCCGCGGCGATCCGGATCACCAGCCAGGCGGCGGAGCCGATCAGCACCAGGGTCAGCGACCGGCCGATGCCCGCCTGGTGCTGCTCCAGCAGTTTCGTCTGGTCGTAGGAGCCGCGCAGCAGGGCGGCGCACAGGACCAGCTGGTACGGGATGCGGCCGCGGCGCAGCAGCCCCCACAGCGGGGTGTCGGGGTGCGCCGCGTCGGCCTGCCGCAGCAGCCGGTCGGTGAGCCAGCCGACGGCCACGGTGATCAGCACCGAGCCGCCGAGGACGACGAGAGGTCGGAGCAGGTTCTCCATGACTGCGCGTCTAACCCGCCTCCGCCGGGCATGAACATGTGACTTCGGCGGCATGCGGGGTACGGCGGCACCGGCACTGTCGTACCCGGCTGGCACCATGGCCTCATGAACATCATGCTCTTTCACTCCACCTACGGACTCAGGCCCGCGGTGCGCGAGGCCGCCGACCTGTTGCGCCGGGCGGGCCACGAGGTGTGGACGCCCGACCTCTTCGAGGGGCGGACCTTCGACACGGTCGAGGACGGCATGGAGTTCAACAAGGGCATCGGCAAGGAGGAGCTGCTGAAGCGGGCGGTGCTGGCGGCGGCGCCGTACTCCGACCGCGGGCTGGTGTACGCGGGCTTCTCACTCGGCGCCTCCCTCGCGCAGACCCTCGCCCTCGGCGACGACAAGGCGCGCGGCCTGCTGCTTCTGCACGGCACGTCGGACATCGCCGAGACCGCGCAGGTGGACGGCCTGCCGGTGCAGCTGCATGTGGCCGAGCCGGACCCGTTCGAGACGGACGACTGGCTGACCGCCTGGTACCTCCAGATGGGCCGGATCGGCGCCGAGGTGGAGATCCACCGGTACGCGGGCGCCGGCCACCTGTACACGGACCCCGGCCTGCCGGACTACGACCGCGAGGCCGCCGAGGCCACCTGGCGGGTGGCGCTCGGCTTCCTCGACGAACTCCGCTCGGCGTAGCGGCGGCCGCCCTCGGGGGCCGTGCCGTGCCGGGGGTTACACCGGGTCGTAGCTCCGCTCGACCTTCTGCGTGCCGCTGCGGGTGCGGTAGGAACGCTCCCAGCGGGAGGTCGCGTTCGGGTCGGTGCGGTCGGACAGGACGTAGTAGTCCATCTGCACCCGGGCGGCGGTGACGTCCAGGACGCCGTAGCCGTGCCGGTCGGTGTCCACCCAGTGGACGTGCCGGTTGGCGGCCTCGATGAGCGGCGCGGCGACCGCGGAGACGGTGCCCTCCGGGACCTTCACCATGTCGTCGAGGTTGTCGGAGGTCACCGAGGTGATCACGAACTCGGTGGCCGCCGACGCCGACAGCGGATAGGTGCCCGCGTCCACCGGCACGTCGTTGGCCCAGGACATGTGGATGTCGCCGGTCAGGAAGACGGTGTTGCCGATGGCGTTCGAGCGCAGGTGGTCGAGGAGTTCACGGCGGTCGTGGGTGTAGCCGTCCCACTGGTCGGTGTTGACGCCTATGCCGTCCTGCGGCAGGCCGAGCAGCTTGGCGAGCGGCTTGAGCAGGTCGGCGGAGAGGGAGCCGATGACGAACGGCGCGATCATCACCGAGTTGCCGACCAGCCGCCAGCTGGTGTCGGACGTCTTCAGGCCCGCCTTCAGCCAGTCGAGCTGGGCGCGGCCGGTCATCGTCCGGTTCGGGTCGTCCACCGAGCCGCTCCCCGTGGCCGCCTGCTGGGAGCGGAAGGAGCGCAGGTCCAGCAGGGAGAGGTCGGCGAGCTTGCCGAAGCGCAGCCGCCGGTAGGTGGTGCCCTCGATCGCCGGGCGGACCGGCATCCACTCGAAGTAGGCCTGCTTGGCGGCCGCCTGCCGGGCCGCCCAGGTGCCCTCTGCGCCCTCGGTGTGGTTGACCGCGCCGCCCGACCAGGCGTTGTCGGCGAACTCGTGGTCGTCCCAGATCGCGATGACCGGGGCCTTCAGGTGCAGCGCCTGGAGATCGGGGTCGGTCTTGTGCTTGGCGTGCCGGATCCGGTAGTCGGCCAGCGTGATGATCTCGTTGGCGGGCTCGTGCGGCCGCACGACCGTGCCGCGGTGCGCGTACTCGCCGGACTTGTACTCGTAGATGTAGTCGCCGAGGTGCAGCCAGGCGTCCAGGTCGTTGCGGGCGGCGAGGTGCCGGTAGGCGGAGAAGTAGCCCGCCTCCCAGTTGGCGCAGGTCGCCACGCCGAAGCGCAGGCCGGCCACGTCCGCGTCGGCCGCCGGCGCGGTGCGGGTGCGCCCCACCGGGGAGTCGGTTCCGCCGGCCGAGAAGCGGAACCAGTAGTCGGTGGCCGGCCGCAGGCCGCGGATGTCCGCCTTCACGGTGTGGTCGGCGGCGGCCGTCGCGGTGGTGGAGCCCTTGGCGACGATGTCCGTCAGCGCCTTGTCCCGGGCGACGACCCAGCCGACCTCGGTGTCCGGGCCGAGCCCTGAGCCGGGGGCCGCCTCCGGGACCGGGGTCACCCGGGTCCACAGCAGAATGCCGTCGGGCAGCGGATCGCCGGAGGCGACACCGTGCAGGAAGGCCGGGGCCTCGGAGGCGGCGCGGGCCGGGAGCGCCGCGGCCAGCGGGCCGGCCAGGACAGCGGTCGCCGCCGCGGCCTTGACGACCGTACGGCGGCGGGGAAAGCGGGATCCGAGGGCCTCGGGCGCCTCGGATGATCTGTATCGACTGGTCACGAGTGATCAGGTTACTGATCAGTATGAACGAGAGCGGGCGAACATCGAAAGTTCGCCCGCTCTTCATCCGAGGGCCGGCCGCGGCCGGTGTCAGCCCTTGAGGGCCGCGTCCACCACCTGCCGGTACTTGTCCACCGTCAGCAGCGGCTTGCCGCCGTTGAGCTGCTTGCCGTCCATGACGAAGGTCGGGGTGCCGCTCACGCCGTCCTTGTTGTCGTCGAAGGTCTTGGACATGCGCATCGCCCAGGCGTCGTAGGTGCCCTTCTTGACCGCGTCCTGGAACTTCGCGTTGTTCTTCAGCGCCGGGACGGTGTCGGCGACCTTGAGCAGGTAGCTGTCGTCCTTGAACGTGTCCGTGGTCTCGTTCGGGTGCCACTTCGCCGAGTACAGGGCGCTCTTGTACTCCATGAACGCCTCCGGGCTGACGTTCAGCGCGGCGCCCAGGGCGCTCAGCGCGTTCTTCGAGCCCTCGCCGTTGTCGTGCAGGTCGATGAAGGTCGCGCCGACGTACTGGAACTTGTACTTGCCGTCGTCGATGTCCTTCTTCAGCGTCGACCCGACGGTCTGCTCGAACTGGGCGCACACCGGGCAGCGCGGGTCCTCGTAGATCTTGAGGGTCTTCTTGGCGCTCGCCTTGCCGATGACGACCGTGGTGCCGTTCTCGCCGGAGGTGTTGGCCGGCGCGACGACCTTGGCGGTCTTCATGCTCTCCCAGTAGGTGGGCTTGTTGGCCTGGACGACGGCGTAGCCGATGCCGCCGGCCGCGGCGAGCACGGCCACGACCGAGGCGGCCACGATCACCTGCCGCTTCGTCTTGTCGCGCTTGGCCTGGCGCTCGCGCTCCTGGCGCAGCCGCTCCCGGGCCGCCGTCTTCGCCGTCTGGCTGTTCCGCTTGCTCATGGTGGTGATCTCCGTGTGGGACGCGCACATGCCGTACGCGGGATACGTGTGGGGACTTGGTCGTGCTCAGGCGAAGGCCGGTGAGCACGGCGGTCCCCGGCGTCCCAGGGAGTGCGCGAGGAGCCGGTCGCGGGCCACCGCCGGTCGCGGGGCCGGGCGGAGCGGCGGGCCCGCCGGAAGGCGCCGGACCCGGACCGCGGCGACCGCCAGCAGCAGTGGCCGGAAGGTGCCGGCGGCGACCGCCCGCAGCAGCTGGGCCAGCGCCCGCTCGCCCCGGCGCAGCCAGGCCGCGGCCAGCAGGCCCACCCCGACGTGCGCGGCGAGCAGCAGCCAGGCGGCGGCCGGGCCGCCCTGGGTCACCAGGGCGGTCGCGCGGTCCGTGCCGCCGGCCATCTGCGCCAGCGGGGTGCCCACCCGGCCCGCGCACAGCACGTCGAAGCCGAAGGCGTGCAGCGTCCCGGCGACCGGGCCGCCGGTGCGGCCGTAGCAGGCCTGCTGGCCGGTGGTGAAGACGGTGTCGGCGGCCAGCTCCAGCGGCACCAGCAGGGCCGCGATCCGGCCGAAGCCGCGCTCGCGGCCGGCCAGCGCGTACGCGGTGCCGAAGACCCCCGCCGCCACCGCCGCCACCGTCACCAGCGGCAGCGGCGCCCGGGACAGCAGCACGTGCGACGCGGTGCCGATGGTCACGACGAAGGCCGTGAACAGCGCCGCGCGCACGGCTCTGAGGTGGGTCCCGGATATGTCCATAGCGAGAGAAGAGTCTGTCACGGAGGCGGTTAAGCGACCCCTAAAGGGTGCCTAGGAGACCGCGGAAATCACAGCCCCGGAATCCGGCCGTTGCGGAACAGGTCCACGAAGATGTGGTGGTCCGCACGCGCGCGTGCCCCGTAGCTGTGCGCGAAGTCCACCAGGAGCGGGGCGAAGCCGTCCTCGTCGGCGGCGATCGCCGCGTCGATGGCCCGCTCGGTGGAGAACGGCACCAGGGACTCGCCGGACTGGTCGTCCGCCGCCGCGTGCATGGTCGCCGTGGCCCGGCCCAGGTCGGCCACCACCTGCGCGATCTCCTCGGGGTCGTCGATGTCGCCCCAGTCCAGGTCCACCGCGTACGGCGAGACCTCGGCGACCAGCTGGCCGGCGCCGTCCAGCTCCGTCCAGCCCAGCCACGGGTCGGCGTGCGCCTGGAGGGCGCGCTGGGAGATCACCGTGCGGTGGCCCTCGTGCTGGAAGTACCCCGCGATGGCCGGGTCCGTGATGTGCCGGGAGACGGCCGGGGTCTGGGCCTGCTTGATGTAGATCACGACGTCGTTCTCCAGGGCGTCGCTGTGCCCCTCCAGCAGGATGTTGTACGACGGCAGGCCCGCCGAGCCTATGCCCACGCCCCGGCGGCCCACGACGTCCTTCACCCGGTAGGAGTCGGGGCGGGCCAGCGAGGAGTCCGGCAGCGTCTCCAGATAGCCGTCGAAGGCCGCCAGGACCTTGTAGCGGGTCGCCGCGTCCAGCTCGACGGAGCCGCCGCCCGGCGCGAAGCGGCGCTCGAAGTCCCGGATCTCGGTCATCGAGTCCAGCAGCTCGAAGCGGGTCAGCGAACGCGCGGTGCGCAGCGCGCCCAGCAGCGGGCCCTCGGCGGTGTCCAGCGTGAACGGCGGCAGCTCGTCGCTCTTGGCGCCGGTGGCCAGCGCGTGGATCCGCTCGCGGTACGCGCCCGCGTAGATCCGCACCAGCTCGGTGATCTGCTCGTCACTGAGCGCCTTCGCGTACCCCACCAGCGCGATCGAGGCCGCGAAGCGCTTCAGGTCCCAGGTGAACGGGCCGACGTAGGCCTCGTCGAAGTCGTTGACGTTGAAGACCAGGCGGCCGCCCGCGTCCATGTAGGTGCCGAAGTTCTCCGCGTGCAGGTCGCCGTGGATCCACACACGCGAGGTGCGGTCGTCCAGGTACGGTCCGCCCCGCTTCTCCTGGTCGAGGTCGTGGTAGAAGAGGCACGCCGTGCCCCGGTAGAACGCGAACGCCGAGGCCGCCATCTTCCGGAACTTCACGCGGAACGCGGCCGGGTCGGCGGCCAGGAGCCGTCCGAAGGCGGTGTCGAAGACGGCGAGGATCTCCTCGCCGCGCTGCTCGTCGCTGAGCTGGGTGATCGACATCGCGGGGTGCCTCCTGGTGCATGTACGTGTACGACAGCGTTTCTGCCGTCTCAACGGGCGACGCCGCTGGGGAGTGCCCGGTTCCCGTGGGACGGTACGTGTGGAAGCGCCGCGTGTGTCAGTGCCGAGGCATAGACTTCGACGCTGTCCACCCGTTCCCCCTGGAGGCCCGAACCGTGTCAAAGCCGCCCTTCACGCACCTGCACGTCCACACCCAGTACTCGCTGCTGGACGGTGCCGCGCGGCTCAAGGACATGTTCAACGCGTGCAACGAGATGGGCATGACGCACATCGCCATGTCCGACCACGGCAACCTGCACGGGGCGTATGACTTCTTTCACTCCGCGAAGAAGGCCGGGATCACCCCGATCATCGGGATCGAGGCGTATGTCGCCCCCGAGTCCCGCCGCAACAAGCGCAAGATCCTCTGGGGTCAGCCGCACCAGAAGCGGGACGACGTCTCCGGTTCCGGTGGTTACACCCACAAGACGATGTGGGCGGTGAACAGGACCGGCCTGCACAACCTCTTCCGGCTCTCCTCCGACGCCTACGCCGAGGGCTGGCTCCAGAAGTGGCCCCGGATGGACAAGGAGACCATCGCCCAGTGGTCCGAGGGCATCGTCGCCTCCACCGGCTGCCCCTCCGGCGAGGTGCAGACCCGGCTGCGCCTCGGCCACTTCGACGAGGCCCTCAAGGCCGCCGCCGAGTACCAGGACATCTTCGGCAAGGACAAGTACTTCCTGGAGCTGATGGACCACGGCATCGAGATCGAGCGCCGGGTCCGGGACGGCCTGCTGGAGATCGGCAAGAAGCTCGGTATCCCCCCGCTGGTCACCAACGACTCGCACTACACCTACGCGCACGAGGCGGGGGCGCACGACGCCCTGCTGTGCATCCAGACCGGCAAGAACCTCTCCGACCCGGACCGCTTCAAGTTCGACGGCACCGGCTACTACCTGAAGTCCACGGACGAGATGTACGCCATCGACTCCTCGGACGCCTGGCAGGAGGGCTGCGCCAACACGCTCCTCGTCGCCGAGATGGTCGACACCACCGGCATGTTCGAGAAGCGCGACCTCATGCCCAAGTTCGACATCCCGGAGGGCTACACCGAGGTCACCTGGTTCAAGGAGGAGGTCCGCCGCGGCATGGAGCGCCGCTTCCCGGACGGCATCCCCGAGGACCGCCAGAAGCAGGCCGAGTACGAGATGGACACCATCATCTCGATGGGCTTCCCCGGCTACTTCCTCGTGGTCGCCGACTTCATCATGTGGGCCAAGAAGCAGGGCATCGCGGTCGGCCCCGGCCGAGGCTCCGCGGCCGGCTCGATCGTCGCCTACGCCATGGGCATCACCGACCTCGACCCGATCCCGCACGGCCTGATCTTCGAGCGGTTCCTCAACCCCGAGCGCATCTCGATGCCCGATGTCGACATCGACTTCGACGAGCGCAGGCGCGTCGAGGTGATCCGGTACGTGACCGAGAAGTACGGCGCCGACAAGGTCGCCATGATCGGCACCTACGGCACCATCAAGGCCAAGAACGCGATCAAGGACTCCGCGCGCGTGCTGGGCTACCCGTACGCGATGGGCGACCGCATCACCAAGGCCATGCCCGCCGACGTCCTCGGCAAGGGCATCCCGCTGTCCGGCATCACCGACCCGAGCCACCCCCGCTACAGCGAGGCCGGCGAGGTCCGCGCGATGTACGAGAACGAGCCGGACGTGAAGAAGGTCATCGACACCGCGCGCGGTGTGGAGGGCCTGGTCCGGCAGATGGGCGTGCACGCCGCCGGCGTGATCATGTCCAGCGAGACCATCACCGAGCACGTCCCGGTCTGGGTCAGGCACACCGACGGGGTGACCATCACCCAGTGGGACTACCCGAGCTGTGAGTCGCTCGGCCTGCTGAAGATGGACTTCCTGGGCCTGCGCAACCTCACGATCATGGACGACGCCGTCAAGATGGTGAAGGCCAACAAGGGGATCGACATCGACCTCCTGGCCCTCCCGCTCGACGACCCCACGACCTTCGAGCTGCTCCAGCGCGGCGACACCCTCGGCGTCTTCCAGTTCGACGGCGGCCCGATGCGCTCGCTGCTGCGGCTGATGAAGCCGGACAACTTCGAAGACATCTCCGCCGTGTCGGCCCTGTACCGGCCGGGCCCGATGGGCATGAACTCCCACACGAACTACGCGCTGCGCAAGAACGGGCAGCAGGAGATCACGCCGATCCACCCGGAGCTGGAGGCGCCGCTCAAGGAGGTCCTGGACGTCACCTACGGCCTGATCGTCTACCAGGAGCAGGTGCAGAAGGCCGCCCAGATCATCGCGGGCTACTCGCTCGGCGAGGCCGACATCCTCCGCCGCGTGATGGGCAAGAAGAAGCCGGAGGAGCTGGAGAAGAACTTCGTCATCTTCCAGGCCGGCGCCCGCAAGAACGGCTACAGCGACGAGGCCATCCAGGCGCTGTGGGACGTGCTGGTCCCGTTCGCCGGCTACGCGTTCAACAAGGCGCACTCCGCCGCGTACGGCCTGGTCTCCTACTGGACCGCGTACCTCAAGGCGAACCACCCCGCCGAGTACATGGCCGCCCTGCTCACCTCCGTCAAGGACGACAAGGACAAGTCGGCGGTCTACCTCAACGAGTGCCGCCGCATGGGCATCCGGGTGCTCCCGCCGAACGTCAACGAGTCCGAGTCGAACTTCGCCGCCCAGGGCGACGACGTGATCCTCTTCGGCCTCTCCGCCGTCCGCAACGTCGGCACCAACGTCGTCGAGTCGATCATCAAGTGCCGCAAGGCCAAGGGGAAGTACGCCTCCTTCCCGGACTACCTCGACAAGGTCGAGGCGGTGGTCTGCAACAAGCGCACCACGGAATCGCTGATCAAGGCCGGCGCCTTCGACACCATGGGCCACACCCGCAAGGGGCTCATGGCGCAGTACGAGCCGATGATCGACAACGTGGTCGCGGTCAAGCGCAAGGAGGCCGAGGGCCAGTTCGACCTCTTCGGCGGCATGGGCGAGGAGAGCAGCGACGAGCCCGGCTTCGGACTCGACGTGCAGTTCACCGACGACGAGTGGGACAAGACCTATCTGCTCGCCCAGGAGCGGGAGATGCTCGGTCTGTACGTCTCCGACCACCCGCTCTTCGGCCTGGAGCACGTGCTGTCCGACAAGGCCGACGCCGGCATCGCCCAGCTCACCGGCGGTGAGCACGCCGACGGCGCGGTGGTCACCATCGGCGGCATCATCTCGGGTCTCCAGCGCAAGATGACCAAGCAGGGCAACGCCTGGGCGATCGCCACCGTCGAGGACCTCGCCGGCTCCATCGAGTGCATGTTCTTCCCGGCGACCTACCAGCTGGTCTCGACCCAACTGGTCGAGGACGCCGTGGTCTTCGTCAAGGGCCGGCTCGACAAGCGCGAGGACGTGCCGCGGCTCGTCGCCATGGAACTGATGGTCCCCGACCTGTCCAACGCGGGCACCAACGCGCCGGTGGTCCTCACCATCCCGGCGGTGAAGGTCACCCCGCCGATGGTCAGCCGGCTCGGGGAGATCCTCAGCCACCACAAGGGCGACAGCGAGGTCCGCATCAGGCTCCAGGGCCCGCGCAAGACCACCGTGCTGCGCCTGGACCGGCACCGGGTCAAGCCCGATCCGGCGCTGTTCGGCGATCTGAAGGTGCTGCTCGGCCCGGCCTGCCTCGCCGGCTGAGACCCCGGGTGAGAACAGGCAGAAGGGGCGCACCCGGTGCGGGTGCGCCCCTTCTGTGTGCCTGGGCTTCAACTGCCCTTTAGTTATGGCCGAAGCTCCGCTGCTTCTTGCGGGCGACATCCGCGGGGCTGCCCTGGATGTGCGACACCGCCGACTCGTGCGCCTCCGTCGAGCGCTGCGCGTGCTCCTGCGTGTGCTCGGTCTGCGACGCGCGGCTCTGCGGGCGATCCTGCTTGCGGTTCTTGTTCTTGGCCATGGTGATCTGCCTCCTGTGGGGGATCTAGGGGCCAGGACCGGGACCAGATTCACATACGCTGACATCAAGCGCATGTCGGATAATTACCGTGCGTCACAGGGGGCGTGGCCGCACCGGAACCCGCAAACGCCACGCCGAAGATCGAGTTCGGGCCGTGAACCCCAGCGCCGTCGGGCAGACTCGAAGGAAGTCCGAAGCAAAACCTCCCGGGAAGAGGGTGTGTCGCGTGGACCGCTGCATCGTCCTGGTGGATGCCGGCTATCTGCTGGGAGCCGCCGCCAGCCTCCTTGCCGGTGAGCCCTCGCGGTCCCGGATCACCGTCGACCACGCCGCGCTGATCCAGGCCCTGCGCGAACGCGCGGAGTCCGAGACCGAACGCCCGCTGCTGCGCATCTACTGGTTCGACGGCGCCCCCGACCGGGTCCCCCAACCGGAGCACCGGCGGCTGCGGGTGATGCCCCGGGTCACCGTGCGGCTCGGCGCCCTCACCCGCAGCGACGGCCGCTGGGCCCAGAAGGGTGTGGACGCGGCCATGCACGCCGAGCTGACCGAGCTGGCCCGCAACGGCGCCTGCTCCGACGTCGTGCTCGTCACCGGAGACGGCGATCTGCTGCCCGGCATGATGGCCGCCAAGGAGCACGGCGTCGCCGTCCACCTGTGGGCCGTCCAGGCCGCCGACGGCGACTACAACCAGTCCGAGGACCTGGTCGCCGAGGCCGACGAGCGGCGCGTGCTGGACCGGGCGTGGATCATCCAGGCCGTCCGCGCCAAGGAACTGACCGGTGTCTGCGCGCCGCCGCCCGCGCCCCGCCCGGAGATCGCCGCGATCCTGTCCGCGCCGCTGCCCGAGTCGGCGCTCAGTGCGGCACCGGAGCGGCCCGCCGAGCCGGTCGCCCGCCCCTCCGCCGCGGCCACGGCGGAGAACGGCGCCCAGGAGCGGGTGCCCGCCGCCAAGGGCGTACCGACCCCCAAGGACCTCGCCGCGCTGCGCGCCCCCGGCGCCCAGCCCGTGCAGCACCCGGCCACCGCGACCCTGCGCTGGTCCTCCGACAAGGGCTGGGTGGACCGGCCGCCCACCGCCGCGGAGCCGCCCGAGATCGCCTCCATGCCGACGCTGGCCCAGCTCACCACGGCCGAGCAGCGCTGGGCCGACCGGGAGGAGGACATCACCACCGTCGGCGGCGACCCCTACGAGGTGGGGCAGGTCTTCGCCCGCCGCTGGATCTCCCGGCTCGGCGACCAGAGCCAGCTGGCGAAGCTGTCGCAGATGTACCCGCGCATCCCGCACCGCATCGACGGGGAGCTGCTGCGGTACGCGGCCCGCTTCGGGCTGCTGGCCCACAAGGACGACCAGATCGACGAGCACGACCGGTACGCCATCCGGGCGGGCTTCTGGCGCGAGGTCGACGTCCCGGCGGCGGCCGAACCCGCCGGTCCGGCGAGCGCGGGGGAGTGACGGCGCGCCGTCGCGGCGGGGCTCGCCGGGCGGCGCCTTCCGGGACGACCGCGGGAGCGTCCCCCGGATACGGCCCCAAAGGCGAGTAAAGGGCGCCGACCCCGTACTCTCGTCCCTTGTGAGTACGCGCGCGGGACAGGCACTACGGCATGACGAGGTCGTACGCGTGCGCGGGCTCAGGAAGACCTATCCGGCCGTGAAGGGGCGCCGCGGCGCCCCCGGCACGCCGGAGGTGCGGGCCACCGACGGCGTCGAGCTGGCGGTGCGGCGCGGCGAGATCTTCGGGCTGCTCGGGCCGAACGGCGCCGGCAAGTCCACCCTCGTACGGCAGCTCACCGGGCTGCTGCGGCCGGACGCCGGCAGCGTCGAGATCCTCGGCCACGACATCGTGAAGCACCCCGAGCGGGCCGCGCGGCTCCTCGCCTACCTCGGCCAGGAGTCCTCCGCGCTGGACGAGCTGACCGTGGCCCTCGCCGCCGAGACCACCGGGCGGCTGCGCGGCCTGGACGCCCGGCGGGCCCGCGCCGAGCGGGACGCCGTGCTGGAGGAGCTGGGCCTCACCCCGATCGCCGGGCGGGCCCTGAAGAAGCTGTCCGGCGGCCAGCGCCGGCTCGCCTGCTTCGCCGCCGCCCTCGTCGGCGAGCGGCCGCTGCTGGTGCTGGACGAGCCGACCACCGGCATGGACCCGGTGGCCCGGCGCGCGGTCTGGGCGGCAGTCGACCGGCGGCGCGCCGAGGCCGGTACGACCGTGCTGCTGGTCACCCACAACGTCATCGAGGCCGAGACCGTCCTCGACCGGGTCGCCGTCGTCGACCAGGGCCGGGTCATCGCCTGCGACACCCCGGCCGGGCTGAAGGCGCAGGTCGCCGGCGAGGTGCGGGTGGAGCTGGTGTGGCGGGAACGCGCGCCGCTGGACGTGCCCGAGGTCGCCGTCCTGCGCGAACGCGCGGTGGAGTCCGGGCGGCGCTGGACGCTGCGGCTCGCGCCCGAGGAGGCCCGGGCCGCCGTCGCCACGGTGACGGGCGGCGCCGCGTTCGCCGCCCTGGACGACTTCACGCTCGCCACGCCCAGCCTGGAGGACGTCTATCTGGCGCTGGGCGGGGCGGCCCGGCAGGGGCTGGTGAAGGCATGAGCACACGGGCCGTGGAACGCGTACGGGTGGGCGGGAGTGCCGTGGGGAAGAGGAGCAGCTCGTCGTGAGTGTCGTACCCGCCGAGGTTCTGCCGGGCGGTGCCCGGACCGTGCCGGAGAGGGCGCCGGGCGCGGGCGCGGCCGAACTGGGGCCGCCCGCGCGGCTGTGGCCGTCCCTGGTGGCCGTCTACCGGGCGCAGCTGTCCCGCGCGCGCGTGGCGCGGATCCCGCTGCTGTTCGTGGCGACCTTCCAGTCCGTCGGCATCGCCGTGATGATGCGCGGTGTCGTCGACAGCACCGGAGAGGCCCGGTCCGTGGTGGCGGGCTCCTCGGTGCTCGTCGTGGCCTATGTGGCGCTGAACCTGCTGTCGCAGTACTTCGGGCAGCTGCGGGCCAGCGGCGGGCTCGACCACTACGCCACGCTGCCGGTGCCGCCGGCCGCGGTGGTGCTGGGCGCGGCGGGGGCGTACGCCTCCTTCACCGTGCCGGGCACCCTGGTGACCGCCGTCTTCGGCTGCGTGCTGTTCGGGCTGCCGCTGTCCAACCTGTGGATCCTGGTCGCCGTCATCCCGCTCGCGGGTGCCGCGCTGTCCGGGGTCGGCGCGGCCTTCGGGCTGCTCGCGCCCCGGCCCGAGCTGGCCACGCTCCTCGGCCAGCTGGGCATGTCGGCGGCGCTGCTGCTGGGCGTGCTGCCCGCCGACCGGATGCCCGAACCGATCCGGCTGGCCCGGGATCTGCTGCCGTCGACGTACGGCGTGGAGGCGTACGCGCGGACCTTCGGGGCGCATCCGGACTGGGCCGCCGTCCTCGCTGACCTGGGGGTGTGCGCGGGGGTGGGCGTGGTCTCGCTGGCCGTGGCGACCCGGGCCTACCGCAGGGCCGCCGTCCGGTGACGCGGCCCACAGGCCGACCTGGCACGATGTCAGGGTGACCGCACCGCTGACTCCGCCACCGCACGACCACTCCGCGCCCGACGTCCGGCAGGCGCCGCCGCCCGTGACGGCGCCGGACACGGGCGGGTACGAACAGGACGGCCCCGGGATGAAGACCGAACTGCGAGACGCCGCCGTGATCACCGTGGCGGTGGCGCTGGGCGGGGTGCTGCTCGGGCTGCTGTGGTGGTGGCTCGCGCCGCACATACCGCTGGTCGGGGACGAGGTCGACAAGAGCTGGGTGGTCTACCTCAAGGACGGCGAGGGGGAGCAGGCGATCGGGGTGGACGGAACGTTCACCCTGCTGGCGCTGGGCTTCGGGTTGGTCAGCGCGGTCGTGGTGTTCCTGCTGAGGCGGCGCGGGGGTGTGCCGGCCGTGGTGGCCCTGGCCCTCGGCGGGCTGCTGGCCTCGGTGCTGGCGTGGCGGCTCGGAGTCTGGCTGGGCCCGGAGAAGGACGTACTGGCGCACGCCAAAGCCGTGGGCAAGGGCGTCACCTTCCCGGCACCGCTGAAGCTCTCGGCAAAGGGAGCACTGCTGGCCTGGCCGATCGCCGCACTGCTGGCACACCTCGCCCTGACCGCCCTGTTCACCCCCCGCGACCCCGAAGCCCCCTACCCGGCCCCCCAGAGCCCCTACGGGACACCGCCGGCATAACCCCGATCCCGGCGGGGCGGACGCGGCGGTCCTGAGCCCATGGCTCCGGCCGCGGTTCGATGGGTGGCTGGCCCGGGCGGTCGCGCCGGTCCTGAGCCGCTGGGTCCACCCTCGGGGCCGACGTGCCGGCCCCGAGCTCACGCCCCACGCCCGGCGTTCGGTGTGCCGGCCCGAGCCGATGCGCCGGCCTGGGGCCGCTTCCGGCCCCCGCCTCAGCCCCGGCCGCGTTCGATGCGCCGGGCCGGGCCCATGCCCCACTCCGAGCCCATAACCGGCCCCGGCCCCGGCCCGGGCTCAGCCCCGGCCCCGAGCCCAGGCCCCGGACGGGGTTATGCGACGGTGTCGGGGTCAGGCGCGGCCGATGGGGGCGAGTACGGCGTCCGTCAGGGTCGCCAGGGTGGCCGGGGACAGTTCGACTTCCAGGCCGCGGCGGCCCGCCGACACGCAGATCGTCGCGTGGGCCTTCGCGGAGTCGTCCAGGACCGTTCTGAGCTTCTTGCGCTGGCCCAGCGGGGAGATGCCGCCTCGGACATAGCCCGTGGTGCGTTCGGCGAGGGCGGGGTCGGCCATCGCCGCCCGCTTGCCGCCGACCGCCGCCGCGAGGGCCTTCAGGTCGAGCGTGCCGGCCACCGGGACCACGCCGACCACCAGGGCGCCGTCCACCTCGGCCACCAGGGTCTTGAAGACCCGGTCGGGGGAGACGCCCATGGCCTCGGCGGCCTCCTCGCCGTAGGAGGGGTGGGACGGGTCGTGTTCGTAGGAGTGGACCGTGAAGTCCACGCCGGCCGCGGTCAGTGCCACGGTCGCGGGCGTGCCGCCGGACTGCTGCTGCTTCTTCGACTTCTTCGCCATCGGTGCGCGCGCGTTCCCTCAGTTGAGACTGGTCGGCGTCCGCGTCAGCTCGAACGCGGGCAGTGACGGCAGGGTACGGATGATCGACGTCTCGGCGCGCAGGAGTTTCAGCTCGTCCCGCAGCCGGGAGGCGGTGTCCGGCGCCTGGAGCAGCCGCTGCTTGGTCGGGATGTCGTGCACCATCGCCGCGGCCACCAGATACGACACCACGCTCGGGTCGTCGGGCAGCTCCGCACCGGTGGACAGCGACCGCTCCCGGGCGCCCGCCAGCCGCTTCTGGTACTGGCGGAAGGCCCGCAGCACCCCCTCGGCCAGCGCGCCCGCCTCGTCGCCCGGCTCCTCCGGCAGCTCCTCCACCTCCGCGGTCAGGAACGGGCCCGACGCGTCCACGGACCGCAGCCGCACCCGGGTGGTGCCGGTCGCCAGCACCTCGAAGGTGCCGCCGGTGCGTTCCCGGATGGTCGCCGCGTCCGCCACACACCCCACCCCGTGGAAGGCCTTGAGGGGGTCGGGCCCGAAACCGGCCGTCGGGCCCAGCTCGGGCTGGGCCGTGGGATCCGGCATGCCGGGCGCGCTGGGTGCCACCTCGTGGCCGTCGCGGATGGCCACGACGGCGAACCGGCGCGGCTCGTCCTCGGGGGTCTTCAGCAGCTCGCGCATCATGGCGCGATAACGCTCCTCGAAGATGTTGAGCGGCAGCACGAGCCCGGGGAACAGCACCGAGTTCAGCGGAAAGAGCGGGAGGCGGGCGGTGGTCACGGCGCCCCAGCGTAGTCGGCACCGGCGCCGGCGTGTCCGCCGCGCTCCCCGAGCGGACCGGAGCACACCGGGACGAGCCCGGGCGGAGCGGGCACGGAGGGCGCCGTCAGCAGATGGTCGCGCAGCCGCAGGAAGTGGCCGAGCGGGTCGTCCGAGAACCGGCCCCAGGGGAAGGACGTGGCGTACGGGCCGATCAGGCACAGCTGGCTGCGGGCCTCCAGCGGGCGGTCCAGGCGCAACAGGACGTAGAGCAGCTTGTTGCGGATCTCGGCCGGCCAGGGATCGCCCGCCGCGAACCGCCCGGACAGCTCGATCGCCCGGTCGGCCGCCGCGTGCAGCCGGGCGGGCGGCACCCCGGGGTCGCGGCCGCCCGGGTGGCCGTCGGTCAGGCAGCCGAACGCCGCCCGGGCCGGCAGCGCCTGGACGAGCGAGTCGGCGGGCGCGTCCTGGGCGGCGCGCTCGGCGAAGTCCAGGCAGGCCCCGTGCGCACCGTGCCGGAACGCGGCCAGGTAGCGCAGGGCGGCCACATGGCAGCCGTAATGGTGCGGGGCACGGCGTACGGCCGCCTCCCACAGCTCCTCGAAGTACCGGTGCCCGGCGCGCGAGCCGCGCGCGTGGTCCAGCGCGATCCGCCAGGGCACCGGGTCCCGCTCGTCGGCGCGGGCGGCGTCGGTGATCAGCGGGCTCACCTCGCGCAGCAGCTCGGCCCGGGCCGGCGAGGACCAGACCCGGTCCACCGCGAGCTGGGCCGCGACCAGCAGCCCGCCGGGGTCGTCCGGGGCGGCGGCGCGCCAGTCCTGGAACCACTCCGGGCGCGAGCCGGCGAAGCCGGCCAGACGGCGGACGTAGCGGTCGTGGTGCTCCCAGTCGGCGGCGGCGCGGGTCCCGGCCAGCAGCCGGGACGCGGCGGCGTACTCGCCCTGGCCGGCCGCGACCAGGGCGGGGGAGAGGCGGTCGTCGGGCGCGTCCAGCACGACGTCGGGCGCGCCGGACCCGGCCCGGTCGCCGGCCGGCGGCCGGCCGGTGGGACCCGCGGGGCGTTTGGTCATCCGGGTGGGGCGGATGAACGACGGGAGCAGTGCCATGGTGCCGACTATTGAAAGTCCGCAGGTCGGCGCAGCGCCAGAGGGTCCGGGCAAGTCGCGGAAAGTTGTAGGGGCCGCGGCAAAGAGGCGGTAAAAGGTGACTGTTCATCCTATGTGGCGCCGTGCGGTGCAAACCGGTCAGTTCCGGCGCAGCAGCCGGGTCGCGCCCGCCGCCACCGTCGTCGCCAGGATCCAGCCGAGCAGGATCATCACGGTCGCGAGCCACTGCCAGCCGCCGCGCAGCTGCCACTGCCCGACCTGGCCCAGGTCGATCACCGGCAGCAGCAGGTCCAGCGTGAACAGGGCGGGGCTCCAGTCCGGGTGGCCGTCGTGGTTCACCGGCGGATGGTCGGCGTGCCCGAACGCCAGCGTGCCCGCCGCCCACAGCACCGCCATCCACACCGCGGCCCGGCCCGGCCGGTAGCCGTAGGCCACCGCCCAGTCCTGGACGTACCCCCAGAACTTGCCCGCCAGCGGCAGGGTCTCCCGGCGCCGGCGCTGCTTGGCGAGCAGCACCTCGCGCGCGTCCTCGTCCTCCCCGGCCGCCCGCAGCACCGCGGCCAGCCGCTCGTACGGCTCCGGGGCGTACTCGGCGGTGGCCGCCGCGACCCAGTCCAGCCGCCGGGTCAGCGGGAAGGGGCCCTGCGGGACCAGGTTCTCGTAGGCGAACCCGCCCATGTGCAGCCGCCCGGCGTCCGGCCAGGCGCTCGCGCGGTCCACCAGGTTGACGATCCGCGCGCCGGACAGCACCACCTTGCCGCGCTGCGGCTTGTCGCCGAGGAACCGCAGCTCGGGCGTCTGCACCCGGCGCAGCGACAGCTCCTGGTCGTCGGTGAAGGAGAACCGCGCCCGCTCCAGGTCGACGGCGTCCCCGAACCGCCCGTCGTCCAGGCGTATCCCGCCTTGGCACTCGAAGCGCTGGACGCGGGTCCCGCGCGCGGGCGTGGTGCCGCTCAGCAGCGGACTGCCGACCCCCGCCGGGGTCAGGTACAGGGTGCGCTCCACGGTCAGCTGGGGGGCGTTCAGGGCCAGCCGGGAGTAGGGGTTGGCGAGGTGCGCGCCGCGCAGGCTGAGCGAGACGCCGACCTTGGCGCCGCGCAGGCTCAGCTCGCCGTGCGACTCCAGCATCTCCGCCTGGAGGTCCTGGCCCACCGTCATGCCGTCCCCGGCGATCGACCGGCCGGTGCGGTCGCGGTACACCACCGCCTGGTTGAGCAGCAGATCGGTGCCGATGTGGGCGTCGGTCAGCCGGACCCCGTTCTGGAACCTGCACCGCGGCAGATGCAGATCGCCCTCGGTGTGCACCCGGGCCGCCTCCAGCCGCGGCACCGAGCAGTCCACCATGCGGACCGTGGTGAACCGCGCCTCCGGCAGCCGGACCTCCTCGTCGAACCGGCAGCCGCGCAGCTCGACGTACGGCGTGATCTGGCCGCCCGCGAGATCCAGCGTGCCGGTGATCCGCACCCCGCTGAGCTTCAGGGCGGCCACCCGGCCCGCGAGCGCCGGCGGGCCGTCCAGCAGCAGCCAGGCGACGACCCGCGCCCGCACGGACCGCTCGGGCCCCCACGGATGCCCGCCGTGCGGATCGTCCACCACGGCGTCCCTGCTGCTCAGGTCGTACACGCTGCCGTTGCGGAAGGCCTGCCAGAGGCCGGCCTCGGCCGCGGTCAGGTCGTCCGGCAGATCACCCGGCAGGCCGTCCGGCAGGTTCCCGGTGTGGAAGCCGGTCCCCTCGGTCACCGCTCTCCTCTCGCATGACTCTCGTACCGATGTTCACGCAGTCGGCGCAGCCGGTTGATGCCCGCTGAGTAACGGCCGTTACACCAAAAGTGAAGGGGATCTTCCGGGATCCGGCCAGCGTCTGTACCGCCCCTTGTCCCACGCTCTGTATCAGCCATTGATACGCGCCCACGGGCCGGGACACCGGTCTGAGAGAATTGGGACTGTGATTTCCCGAATCGATCTGCGCGGCGACGCCCTTCCCGAGGGCCCCGCCCTGCGCGACCTGCTGCCCCGAGCCGACTTCGACGTTGCGGCCGCCCTCGAGAAGGTGCGTCCGATCTGCGAGGCCGTGCATCATCGCGGGGACGCGGCGCTGATCGACTTCGCCGAGAAGTTCGACGGAGTACGGCTGGAATCCATCCGTGTCCCGGCCCAGGCGCTCACCGACGCGCTGGCCGCCCTGGACCCGGCCGTGCGCGCCGCACTGGAGGAGTCCATCCGCCGCGCCCGCCTGGTCCACCGCGCGCAGCGCCGCTCCGCGCACACCACCCAGGTGGTGCCCGGCGGCTCGGTGACCGAGAAGTGGGTGCCGGTCGAGCGCGTCGGTCTGTACGCGCCCGGCGGCCGCTCCGTCTACCCGTCCTCCGTGATCATGAACGCCGTACCGGCCCAGGAGGCCGGGGTCGGGTCCATCGCGCTCGCCTCCCCGCCGCAGGCCGAGTTCGGCGGGCTGCCGCACCCGACGATCCTCGCCGCGTGCGCGCTGCTCGGCGTGGACGAGGTGTACGCGGCCGGCGGCGCCACCGCCGTCGCGATGTTCGCGCACGGCACCGAGTCCTGCGCCCCCGCCACCATGGTCACCGGCCCCGGCAACATCTGGGTCGCCGCCGCCAAGCGCTACTTCACCGGCAAGATCGGCATCGACACCGAGGCCGGGCCGACGGAGATCGCGATCCTCGCCGACTCCACCGCCGACCCGGTGCACGTGGCCGCCGACCTGATCAGCCAGGCCGAGCACGACCCGCTCGCGGCCGCCGTCCTGGTCACCGACTCCGCCGAGCTGGCGGACGCGGTGGCGAAGGAGCTTCAGCCGCAGGTCGCCGCCGCCAAGCACGTCGAGGACCGGATCGCGCCCGCCCTGGCGGGCAAGCAGTCCGCGATCGTGCTGGTCGACGGCATCGAGGAGGGCCTGAAGGTGGTCGACGCGTACGGCGCCGAGCACCTGGAGATCCAGACCGCCGACGCCCCCGCCGTGGCCGACCGGGTGCGCAACGCGGGCGCGATCTTCATCGGCCCCTGGGCCCCCGTCTCGCTCGGCGACTACGCGGCCGGGTCCAACCACGTGCTGCCCACCGGCGGCTGCGCCTGCCACTCCTCGGGCCTGTCCGTGCAGTCGTTCCTGCGCGGCATCCACATCGTCGACTACACGCAGGAAGCGCTGGCCGAGGTCGCGCATCACGTGGTGACGCTGGCGGAGGCGGAGGACCTCCCGGCGCACGGCGCGGCGATCAAGGCGAGGTTCGGCTGGAAGGTACCCGAGAGCAAGTGAGCGACGTAAGGATCGACGATCTGCCCGTACGGGACGAGCTGCGCGGCAAGTCCCCCTACGGAGCGCCCCAGCTGGACGTCCCCGTACGGCTGAACACCAACGAGAACCCCTACCCGCTGCCCGAGCCGCTGGTCGAGCGGATCGCGGAGCGGGTGCGCGAGGCCGCCCGCGACCTGAACCGCTACCCCGACCGGGACGCGGTCGAGCTGCGCACCGAGCTGGCCGGCTACCTGACGCGGACCGGCGGCTACCCGCTCGGCCTGGAGAACGTCTGGGCCGCCAACGGCTCCAACGAGGTCATCCAGCAGCTGTTGCAGACCTTCGGCGGACCGGGCCGTACGGCCATGGGCTTCGAGCCGTCGTACTCGATGCACGCCCTCATCGCGCGCGGCACCGGCACCGGCTGGATCTCCGGCCCGCGCACCGAGGACTTCAGCATCGACCTCGCCGTCGCCGAGCGGGCCATCGCCGAGCACCGGCCGGACGTCGTCTTCATCACCACCCCCAACAACCCCACCGGGAACGCGGTCCCGCCCGAGACGGTCATCGCGCTCTACGAGGCGGCGCAGGCGGCCAAGCCGTCGATGGTGGTCGTGGACGAGGCGTACGTCGAGTTCAGCCACGGCGACTCGCTGCTGCCGCTGCTCGCGGGCCGCCCGCACCTGGTCGTCTCCCGGACCATGTCCAAGGCGTTCGGCGCGGCCGGGCTGCGCCTCGGCTATCTCGCCGCGGACCCGGCGGTCGTGGACGCCGTCCAGCTGGTACGGCTGCCGTACCACCTGTCGGCGGTCACCCAGGCGACCGCCCTGGCCGCCCTGGAGCACACGGACACGCTGCTGAGCTATGTCGAGCAGCTGAAGACCGAGCGGGACCGGCTGGTCGCCGAGCTGCGGGCCGTCGGCTACGAGGTGACGGAGTCCGACGCCAACTTCGTGCAGTTCGGGCGGTTCGCGGACGCGCACACCGCCTGGCGGAAGATCCTCGACCGGGGCGTCCTGGTCCGGGACAACGGCGTACCGGGATGGCTGCGGGTCACCGCCGGCACCCCGCAGGAGAACGACGCGTTCCTCGACGCGGTCCGCGATCTGAAGAAGGAGCTTGAGGCATGAACCGCGTAGGACGCATAGAGCGCACCACCAAGGAGACCTCCGTCCTGGTCGAGATCGATCTGGACGGCACCGGGCGGACCGACATCGCCACCGGCGTCGGCTTCTACGACCACATGCTCGACCAGCTCGGCCGGCACGGTCTGTTCGACCTCACCGTGAAGACCGACGGCGACCTGCACATCGACTCCCACCACACCATCGAGGACACCGCCCTCGCGCTCGGCGCCGCCTTCAAGCAGGCGCTCGGCGACAAGGTGGGCATCTACCGCTTCGGCAACTGCACGGTCCCGCTGGACGAGTCCCTCGCCCAGGTGACCGTCGACCTCTCCGGCCGCCCCTACCTCGTGCACACCGAGCCCGAGAACATGGCGCCGATGATCGGCGAGTACGACACGACGATGACCCGGCACATCCTGGAGTCCTTCGTCGCCCAGGCACAGATCGCGCTGCACGTGCACGTGCCGTACGGCCGCAACGCGCACCACATCGTGGAGTGCCAGTTCAAGGCGCTGGCCCGGGCGCTGCGCTACGCCTCCGAGCGCGACCCGCGCGCGGCCGGCATCCTCCCCTCCACGAAGGGCGCCCTGTGAACAGCCTGTCCACCATCCTGATCGTCGTCGGCCTGTTCCTGGTCGGCGGCATCATCTCCTTCGTCAAGCAGAAGATGCCCACCAGCCTGATCGTGCTGCTCTCCATCGGCGCGGGCATGTGCCTGGTCGCGGGCGTCATGCGGCTGGGGGTGTGGAATTGAGCGCCACAAAGGCCAAGAAGGTCGTCGTCTTCGACTACGGCTTCGGCAACGTCCGCTCCGCGGAGCGCGCCCTCGCGCGCGTGGGTGCCGACGTCGAGATAACCCGCGACTTCGACAAGGCGATGAACGCCGACGGTCTGCTGGTGCCGGGCGTGGGCGCGTTCGCCGCCTGCATGGAGGGGCTGCGGGCCGCGCGCGGTGACTGGGTCGTGGACCGCCGGCTGTCCGGCGGCCGCCCCGTGATGGGTATCTGCGTCGGCATGCAGATCCTCTTCGCGCGCGGCATCGAGCACGGTGTGGAGGCCGAGGGCCTGGACGAGTGGCCCGGCACGGTCGAGCCGCTCCAGGCCGACGTCGTCCCGCACATGGGCTGGAACACCGTCGACGCCCCGGCCGACTCGCGGCTGTTCGCCGGCCTGGACGCCGACGCCCGCTTCTACTTCGTGCACTCCTACGCCGTGCACGACTGGCAGCTGGAGACCCACAACCCGGTCATCGAGGCGCCCAGGGTGACCTGGTCGACGCACGGCAAGCCGTTCGTGGCCGCCGTGGAGAACGGCGCCCTGTGGGCCACCCAGTTCCACCCCGAGAAGTCCGGCGACGCCGGCGCCCAGCTCCTCACCAACTGGATCGGAAGCCTGTAGACCATGGCCAAGCTCGAACTCCTCCCCGCCGTCGACGTCCGCGACGGCCAGGCCGTGCGCCTCGTGCACGGCGAGTCGGGGACCGAGACCTCCTACGGCTCTCCGCTGGAGGCCGCCCTCGCCTGGCAGCGCTCCGGCGCCGAGTGGCTGCACCTGGTCGACCTGGACGCCGCGTTCGGCACCGGCGACAACCGGGAGCTGATCGGCGAGGTCACCCAGGCGATGGACATCAAGGTGGAGCTGTCCGGCGGCATCCGCGACGACGCCTCCCTGGCCGCCGCCCTGGCCACCGGCTGCACGCGCGTGAACCTCGGCACGGCGGCCCTGGAGAGCCCCGAGTGGGTCGCCAAGGTCATCGCCGAGCACGGCGACAAGATCGCCGTCGGCCTCGACGTGCGCGGCACCACCCTCCGCGGCCGTGGCTGGACCCGTGACGGCGGCGACCTCTACGAGACGCTGGAGCGCCTCAACCGGGAGGGCTGCGCCCGCTACGTGGTCACCGACATCGCCAAGGACGGCACTCTCCAGGGCCCCAACCTGGAGCTGCTGAAGAACGTGTGCGCGGCGACGGACCGCCCGGTCGTGGCGTCCGGCGGCGTGTCGTCCCTGGACGACCTGCGCGCCATCGCCGAGCTGGTACCCCTCGGTGTCGAGGGCGCCATCGTCGGCAAGGCCCTGTACGCGAAGGCGTTCACCCTGGAAGAAGCACTGGAGGCAGTGTCGTCATGACATCCGAAGCCGTGCGGCGCGTGCAGAGCGGAAGTCCCTGGGAAGAGAGTTTCGGTTGCGCACGGGCCGTCGCGGCGGGGGACCGTGTGCTGGTGGCCGGCACCTCGGCCTTCCGGGGCCGGGTGCTCTACGGCGAGGGCGATCCGTACGAGCAGGCCAAGGTGGCGTTCACCAGCGCGCTGGAGGCGATCGCCGAGTTCGGGCTGGGACCCGGCTCGGTGCTGCGGACCAGGATGTACCTGACCCATGCGCGGGACGTGGACGCCGTCGGCCGCGCGCACAAGGAGCTGTTCGACGGCGTCCGCCCGGCCGCGACCCTGCTGGTCGTGGAGGGCTTCGTCGATCCGCGCATCCTGGTCGAAGTGGAACTAGAGGCATACAGAGGAGCCGTGGATTCATGACCCTGGCGGTCCGAGTCATCCCCTGCCTGGACGTGGACAACGGCCGGGTGGTGAAGGGCGTCAACTTCCAGAACCTGCGCGACGCGGGCGACCCCGTCGAGATGGCCAAGGTGTACGACGCTGAGGGCGCCGACGAGCTGACCTTCCTGGACATCACCGCGTCCTCGGGCAACCGGGAGACGACGTACGACGTGGTGCGCCGCACCGCCGAGCAGGTGTTCATCCCGCTGACGGTCGGCGGCGGCGTCCGCACCGCCGAGGACGTGGACAAGCTGCTGCGGGCCGGCGCCGACAAGGTGGGCGTGAACACCGCCGCGATCGCCCGCCCCGAGCTGATCCGCGAGATCGCCGAGCGGTTCGGCCGCCAGGTGCTGGTCCTCTCGGTCGACGCCCGCCGCACCGGGTCGGGCTCCTTCGAGGTGACGACGCACGGCGGCCGCCGCGGCACCGGCATCGACGCCGTCGAGTGGGCGCACCGGGCGGCCGAGCTGGGCGCCGGCGAGATCCTGCTGAACTCGATGGACGCCGACGGCACCAAGGACGGCTACGACCTGGAGATGATCGCCGCCGTCCGCAAGCACGTCACCGTCCCGGTGATCGCCTCAGGCGGCGCGGGCAGGCTGGCGGACTTCCCGCCGGCCGTGGCGGCGGGCGCGGACGCGGTGCTGGCCGCGTCGGTGTTCCACTTCGGCGACCTGCGCATCGGCGAGGTCAAGCAGACCCTCCGGGAGGCCGGACACCCCGTCCGGTAGCGCCCCGGCGGGGTGCCGCTCAGATGCCCAGCTGCTTGGACTCGTGCAGCTGGGCGATCGCGGCCGCGTCGCCGTCCAGTTCCACCGTGGCCGCGCTCTGCCGGCCGAAGGCGAACATCAGCAGCTCGGCGGGCTCACCCGTGACGGTCACCACCGGCGTGCCCCGGTGCGCGACCGCCGTCTGCCCGTCCGGACGGCGCAGCACCAGACCGGTCGGCACCCCACGGCCCATCAGCCGCGCGGTGCGCTCCAGCCGGGCCCACAGGGCGTCCTGGAAGACCGGGTCCAGCTCGCGCGGGCTCCAGTCCGGCTGGGCGCGCCGGACGTCCTCGGTGTGGACGTAGAACTCGACGACGTTGGCCGCCTCGTCGAGCTGTTTGAGCGCGAAGGGCGAGAAGCGCGGCGGCCCGGTACGGATCAGCTGGATCAGCTCCTCGTACGGCTTGGCCGTGTACTCGGCCGTCACCTTGTCCAGGCGCGACGCGAGCGGCTTGATCACGGTGCCGCCGGCCGCGTCCGGCCGGCGTTCGCGCACCACCACGTGCGCGGCCAGATCCCGGGTGAGCCAGCCCTCGCAGAGGGTGGGCGCCTCGGGACCGACGGTTTCCAAGAGGTCGGCGAGCAGGAGCCGTTCACGCTTGGCGAAGGTCGACATGGTGTCAGCCTACGACCCCCGCCCGGTCCGCGCTGTGGACACTCGCCCGGGGCTGTCGGTCCCGCGCGGCACAATGGCACTCATGACCCGTACGACCGGCACCCCCCGGCCCAGCAGCCTCGATCCGGAGATCGCCGCGCGCCTCAAGCGCAGCGCCGACGGCCTCCTGCCCGCCATCGCCCAGCAGTACGACACCGGTGAGGTGCTCATGCTCGGCTGGATGGACGACGAGGCGCTGCACCGCACCCTGACCACGGGCCGCTGCACCTACTGGTCGCGCAGCCGCCAGGAGTACTGGGTCAAGGGCGACACCTCCGGTCATGTCCAGTGGGTGAAGTCCGTCGCGCTGGACTGCGACGCCGACACCGTGCTGGTCCGGGTCGACCAGGAGGGCGCCGCCTGCCACACCGGCGCGCGTACCTGCTTCGACGCGGACGTGCTCCTGAAGGACGCCGGTTCCGCCGTACCCACCGTTGATCAGTAAGGTCTGCGGCCATGGACCTAGAGACCTTCCGCAAGCTGGCCGCCGACCGGCGTGTCATCCCGGTCACGCGCAAGCTCCTCGCCGACGGCGACACCCCGGTGGCGCTCTACCGCAAGCTGGCGGCCGAGCGCCCCGGCACCTTCCTGCTGGAATCCGCGGAGAACGGCCGTTCCTGGTCCCGCTACTCCTTCGTGGGCGTCCGCAGCGCGGCCACCCTCACCGCGCGGGACGGCGCGGCCCACTGGATCGGCACCCCGCCCGTGGGCGTCCCGGCCGACGGCGACCCGCTCGCCGTGCTGCGGACCACCCTCCAGACGCTGCACACCCCGCACCAGGAGGGTCTGCCGCCGTTCACCGGCGGCATGGTCGGCTACCTCGGGTACGACATCGTGCGCCGCCTGGAGAAGATCGGCCCTGGCGAGCGCGACGACCTGCGGCTGCCCGAGCTGACCATGCTCCTGACCAGCGATCTCGCCGTGATGGACCACTGGGAGGGCTCGGTCCTGCTGATCGCCAACGCGATCAACCACAACGACCTCGACACCGGCGTGGACGAGGCCTACGCGGACGCCGTGGCCCGCCTCGACGCGATGGAGGCCGACCTCTCGCGCGCGGTGGCGCAGCCGCCGGCCGTGCTGCCGCCCTCCGAGCTGCCCGAGTACACCGCCCAGTGGGGCGGCCCCGACTTCCGGCGGGCCGTGGAGGACATCAAGGAGCGCATCCGCGCGGGCGAGGCCTTCCAGGTGGTGCCCTCGCAGCGGTTCGAGACGCCGTGCACGGCGAGCGCCCTGGACGTCTACCGGGTGCTGCGGGCCACCAACCCCTCGCCGTACATGTACCTCTTCCGGTTCGACGGCTTCGATGTCGTCGGCTCGTCCCCGGAGGCCCTGGTGAAGGTCGAGGACGGGCGGGCCATGGTCCATCCGATCGCCGGCACCCGGCACCGCGGGGCCACCCCGCAGGAGGACCAGGCGCTGGCCGAGGAGCTGCTCGCCGACCCCAAGGAGCGGGCCGAGCACCTGATGCTGGTGGACCTCGGGCGCAACGACCTCGGGCGGGTCTGCGAGCCCGGCTCGGTCGAGGTGGTCGACTTCATGTCCGTCGAGCGCTACTCGCACGTGATGCACATCGTCTCGACCGTCACCGGCCGGGTGGCCGGGGGCCGTACGGCCTTCGACGTGCTCACCGCCTGCTTCCCGGCGGGCACCCTCTCCGGCGCCCCCAAGCCGCGCGCGATGCAGATCATCGACGAGCTGGAGCCGTCCCGGCGCGGGCTGTACGGCGGCTGCGTCGGCTATCTGGACTTCGCCGGCGACTCCGACACGGCCATCGCCATCCGTACCGCCCTGCTGCGGGACGGCACGGCATACGTACAGGCCGGAGCCGGCATTGTCGCCGACTCCGACCCGGTGGCGGAGGACCAGGAGTGCCGCAACAAGGCGGCGGCGGTCCTCCGCGCGGTGCACACGGCCAACCGGCTTACCTCATAGGAGGGTTCAGCCGGTGAACGCGGCGGTGCCGTTCGGGGTGCCGAGCCCCGTCGGCCCGTCGTACCCGGTGGTGCCGGTGCACAGGTACGAGCCGCCGCAGCTGCCGTTGGAGCCGCTGGTGACGTCGTTCAGCGCCGAGGTGTGGGCGTAGGGGAACGACGCCGGGTAGGAGCCGCCGGACGGGGCGCCGGCCAGCGCGTAGGTCGCCGCGATCAGCGGCGAGGAGGCGCTGGTGCCGCCGAAGACCATCCAGCCGGTGGCCTGGCCGTAGGTGTCGTACACCGCGACACCGGTGTTCGGGTCGGCGACCGCCGAGACGTCCGCGACCGTGCGCTTGGCGCAGCCGGTGTCCTTCTGCCAGCTGGGCTTGGCGTCGTAGGAGGAGCAGCCGGAGCCCGCGCCGCTCCACACCGTGTCGGTCCAGCCGCGGGTGTTGGAGGCCGTCTTGAGGGACGTACCGCCCACCGCCGTCACGTACTGCGAGGCGGCCGGGTACTCGGTGCCGTAGCCGTTGTCACCGGAGGAGACGGTGATGGCGACGCCCGGGTGGTTGAAGTACGTGGAGTCGTACGTCGCGTCGCTGGAGGACTCGCCGCCGCCGTAGCTGTTGGAGACGAACTTCGCGCCGAGCTTGACCGCGGTGTTCACGCCGGTGCCCAGGTTGGTCATGCTGGCGGTGCTGGCCTCGACCAGCAGGATCTTGCAGTTCGGGCAGGCCGCGCTGACCATGTCCAGGTCGAGCGATATCTCCTCGGCCCAGCCGGAGTTGCCGCGCGGGTACTTGGTGCCGCCGGTCTGGTCCACCTTCTTGAAGCAGCCGTTGGCCGTGGTGCAGGCCGACAGGCCGTACTGGGCGCGGTAGGTGGCGAGGTCGGCCTCGGCGTTGGGGTCGTCGTAGGCGTCGACGATCGCCACCGTCTGGCCCGTGCCGCCGGTCGCGGAGGGCAGGTTGTACGCCGCCTGGAGCGAGGCGGGGCCGTAGCCGGAGGGGGTGGCGGCCGCGGTCAGCGCGCTCTCGGCGTGTGCCGACAGCGGGGTGCCCGAGGTGACCTGGAGGGCCTTGCAGGCCATCTCGTCCTTCTTCGTCGGCGCGGCGCAGGCGTGCGCCACGGTGACGCCGTGGGAGGAGGTGGCGGCCTGGCCGACCGGGGCGGCCAGGGCCAGGGCTGCCGTGGCGAGCGTGGCCACGGCGGTGAGGGATGCGGTTCTGCGCAACGTACGTCCTATCCACGAGGTGGGGTGAACCAGGGAAGGGCTGTGGGGGGTGCGCGGTGCCACCCCGGCGCGTGGTGTCGTGCCGGGGTGGCGCAGAACGTACGGATGTCGGGACCGCGTCAACAAGACGCCTGTTGAAGGCGGAACGTCCCTTTGCCGTTCCTGGGGCATTCATATGCCGTTCCTGAGCGTGCCATGACAGAAACCTGAGGGGTTCATGGGTTGACGGACCCGGGTGAGGGCTCTTCCGGGGTTCAGGCGATAGTGGAGTACGTGACTGCCGTACCTCACCCCCGTACCGAAGCCGCCGCGCCCGCCCGGTCCGGCCGCCGGAGCCTCGCCCTGGCCCTGCTGTGCGGTGCGCTCGGCGCGGCCGTGGCGCTGCTCGCCACCCGGCAGCGCTGGGCCGAGGGCACCGCGACGGTGGCCGGCGGCGCGTTCCCGCTGACCGCGAAGGGCAGCGACGTCACCGGCGTCCCCGCGGCCCTCGCCATAGTGGGCCTCGCCGCGCTCGTCGCCGTCTTCGCCGTCCGCCGGGCCGGCCGCGTGGTCGTCGCCGCGCTGCTCGCGCTCTCCGGCGCCGGGATCGCCGCCGCCGCCCTCGTCGCCGCCGGCGACGGCTCCGCGCTGGACGAGAAGGCCGCCCAGGCGAGCGGCGACACCACCGCCACCGTCGCCTCGCTCAGCCACACCGGCTGGCCCTACGTCGCGGCCGCCGGCGGCCTGCTGATCCTGCTCGCCGGCCTGCTCGCGCTGCGCTACGGCAGCCGGTGGCCCGCCATGTCCGGCCGCTACGAGCGCGGCACCGGCCGGCCCCGCCGCAACCCCCGCCCGGTGGACCCCGAGCGGCCCGAGGAGATCTGGAAGGCACTGGACCGGGGCGAGGACCCGACCGGCGCCTGAACCGGGGTACCCGCAGGGCGTGCGCGAGTGTGGCGAACCAGACGCCACCCCCGCGTCCGGCACGCGTGCGCGTACGGGACAATGGACGCCGACACGTACACAGCAACGAGGAGCAAGTCATGGCGGGTAGCAGCCACGGTCACGGTCACACCCCTGCCGCGTGGACCGGTGTCATCATTTCCTTCATCGGTTTCTGCGTCGCCGGCGCCTTCATGGTGATGGCCCAGCCCGTCGGCTTCTGGGCCGGCATGGCGCTGATCCTGGGTGGCGCGGTGGTCGGCGGCATCATGCGCGCCATGGGCCTCGGCTCGAACCCCAAGCCCCTGGTGGTGGCCGGCGCGCCCGCCGCGACCCGTGAGCCGGTCGCTGCCGAGAGCTGAGCCGACGGCTTTTCCACGAGCTTCCCCGAGGGGCGGCCCGGCACCCAGGCGGTGCCCGGCCGCCCCTCGCCGCTTCCCGGGTGCGGGGGGCGGCCGGGAACGGCAGAATGCGGGCGTGACCGCCGACAGCAGCACGGCCCCGCCCCGCCCGCCCGAAGGCCCCGAGGCGCTCCCGCAGGCACCGGCGCCCGACTCCGTATGGCGCCGGCTCGCCGTGCCGGCCGGCCTGTTCGCCGCGGTCGCCGGAGCCTTCGCGTACGTCGGCGCCGTCGACCCGAACGAGCCCGGCCACTACCCCGTCTGCCCGCTCTACGCGCTCACCGGCCTGTACTGCCCCGGCTGCGGCGGACTGCGCAGCGCGCACGCCGTCGTCCACGGCGACCTGGCCGCCGCGCTGCACGACAACGCCGTCGCCGTGGCCGCCTACCCGGCCTTCGCGCTGCTGTGGGCCGTCTGGGTGGTGCGCGCGGTGCGCGGCCGGCCCTTCCGGCCGGGGCTGCGGCCGGCGCAGATGTGGGCGCTCTGCGCGCTGCTGCTGGTCTTCACCGTGGTCCGCAACCTCCCCCTCGGCAGCGGACTGCATCCCTGACCGATGGGGGAACGTCCAGGTAGTGGGACCGCCGTCCGCCGGATGCGAGGCCTCGGCGTTCCTCCGGATACCATCGCAGTGACCACGGGTATTCAAAACCTGAAGGAACCACCGTCTGGAAGGGGGCCGCTCGCGTGAGTGTGCTCGACGAGATCATCGACGGAGTCCGTGCCGACCTCGCGGAGCGGCAGGCACGCGTCAGCCTCGACGAGCTCAAGGAGCGTGCGGCCAAGGCCCGGCCCGCCAAGGACGGGGTGGCCGCGCTCAAGGGCGACGGCGTCAAGGTCATCTGCGAGGTCAAGCGGTCCAGCCCCTCCAAGGGAGCGCTGGCCGCGATCGCCGACCCGGCCGGGCTCGCCGCGGACTACGAGGCGGGCGGTGCGGCCGTCATCTCCGTCCTCACCGAACAGCGCCGCTTCGGCGGCTCGCTGGCCGACCTGGAGGCCGTCCGCGCGCGCGTGGACATCCCGGTGCTGCGCAAGGACTTCATCGTCACGTCGTACCAGCTGTGGGAGGCCCGGGCGTACGGCGCCGACCTCGCGCTGCTGATCGTCGCCGCCCTGGAGCAGTCGGCCCTGGAGTCGCTGATCGAGCGGGCCGTCTCCATCGGCCTCACCCCGCTGGTCGAGGTGCACGACGAGGACGAGGTCGAGCGGGCCGTCGCCGCCGGCGCCAAGGTGATCGGTGTCAACGCGCGCAACCTGAAGACGCTGGAGGTCGACCGGGGCACGTTCGAGCGGGTCGCGCCGGAGATCCCGGACGGCATCGTGAAGGTCGCCGAGTCCGGCGTCCGCGGCCCGCACGACCTGATCGCCTACGCCAACGCGGGCGCCGACGCGGTGCTGGTCGGCGAGTCGCTGGTGACCGGCCGCGACCCGAAGGCCGCCGTCGCCGACCTGGTCGCCGCGGGCGAGCACCCCGCACTGCGGCACGGCCGGAGCTGATCTCCCGCTAGGCTGATCCCGATGACTCTCATCATGACGACCGTGGACCGGTACGCCCGCCTGGCGCGCGGCTGCCGCCCGAGGGGCTGCCGCGCCCCGGCGAGGCGTGTCCACGGCCGCCGCGTGCGGTACGTCATCGGCGATGAGCCGGGGCAAGTCAACGGCATGCGATGGCAGCAGCCAACCTGAGGGGCGCGGGGCTCTGTTCGATGTGCGGCCACCGCCGCGCGGGCGCGACCGGCCTCAGCCGGTCCGCAGTCGACTGACCACCCCGTCGCCCCACGGCGAACAGTGTTTTCCCACGCACTCACCGTGAGGTTCGGCATGCCCAACAACTTCTTCTTCCCCGACCCGGAGGGTCAGGTGCCCAGCGCCGAGGGCTACTTCGGCGCATTCGGCGGCAAGTTCATCCCGGAGGCCCTCGTCGCCGCCGTGGACGAGGTCGCCGTCGAGTACGAGAAGGCCAAGCACGACCCCGAGTTCGCCCGCGAGCTCGACGAGCTGCTCGTCCACTACACCGGCCGGCCCAGCGCGCTGACCGAGGTGCCCCGGTTCGCCGAGCAGGCCGGCGGTGCCCGGATCTTCCTCAAGCGGGAAGACCTCAACCACACCGGCTCCCACAAGATCAACAACGTTCTCGGCCAGGCCCTGCTCACCAGGCGGATGGGCAAGACCCGGGTCATCGCCGAGACCGGTGCCGGGCAGCACGGCGTCGCCACCGCCACCGCCTGCGCCCTGTTCGGCCTCGACTGCACCATCTACATGGGCGAGATCGACACCCAGCGCCAGGCCCTGAACGTGGCCCGCATGCGCATGCTCGGCGCCGAGGTCGTCGCCGTGAAGTCCGGCAGCCGCACCCTCAAGGACGCCATCAACGAGGCGTTCCGCGACTGGGTCGCCAATGTGGACCACACCCACTACCTGTTCGGGACCGTCGCCGGACCGCACCCCTTCCCGGCGATGGTGCGGGACTTCCACCGGGTCATCGGCGTCGAGGCGCGGCGGCAGCTGCTGGAGCGCGCCGGGCGGCTGCCCGACGCCGCCATCGCCTGCGTCGGCGGCGGCTCCAACGCCATCGGCCTCTTCCACGCCTTCATCCCCGACGAGGGCGTCCGCCTCATCGGCTGCGAGCCCGCGGGACACGGCATCGAGACCGGCGAGCACGCGGCCACCCTCACCGCCGGCGAGCCCGGCATCCTGCACGGCTCCCGGTCGTACGTGCTCCAGGACGACGAGGGCCAGATCACCGAGCCCTACTCGATCTCGGCGGGCCTGGACTACCCGGGCATCGGGCCCGAGCACTCCTATCTGAAGGACTCCGGCCGCGGCGAGTACCGCGCGGTCACCGACGACGCCGCCATGCAGGCGCTGCGCCTGCTGTCGCGGACCGAGGGCATCATCCCGGCCATCGAGAGCGCCCACGCCCTCGCCGGCGCCCTGGAGGTCGGCCGGGAACTGGGCACGGACGGCCTGATCGTCGTCAACCTCTCCGGCCGCGGCGACAAGGACATGGACACCGCAGCCCGCTACTTCGGCCTGTACGACACCGACGCCGAGGTGGCCGCCGACGCAGCCGACACCGCCGAGATCGAGGGGGACGCCAAGTGAGCGGGAACATCCAGTTGCTGACCGACACCCTCGCGGGCGCGAAGGCGGAGGGGCGGTCCGCCCTCATCGCCTACCTGCCGGCCGGGTTCCCCACCGTGGACGGCGGCATCGAGGCGATCAAGGCCGTCTTCGACGGCGGCGCCGATGTGGTGGAGGTCGGGCTGCCGCACAGCGACCCCGTCCTCGACGGCCCGGTCATCCAGACCGCCGACGACATCGCCCTGCGCGGCGGCGTCCGCATCGCCGACGTGATGCGCACGGTCCGGGAGGCCCATCGGGCCACCGGGAAGCCGGTGCTCGTCATGACGTACTGGAACCCCATCGACCGCTACGGCGTCGAGCGCTTCACCGCCGAGCTGGCCGAGGCGGGCGGCGCGGGCTGCATCCTGCCCGACCTGCCGGTCCAGGAGTCGGCGCTGTGGCGGGAGCACGCCGAGAAGCACGGCCTCGCGACCGTCTTCGTGGTGGCGCCGAGCAGCAAGGACGAGCGGCTCGCCGAGATCACCGCGGCGGGCAGCGGCTTCGTCTACGCGGCCTCCCTGATGGGTGTCACCGGCACCCGGGAATCCGTCGGCGCGCAGGCCCAGACCCTGGTCGAGCGCACCCGGGCGACCGGCACCGGCCTGCCCGTCTGCGTCGGCCTCGGCGTCTCCACCCGGGCCCAGGCCGCGCAGGTCGCCGGCTTCGCCGACGGAGTGATCGTCGGCTCCGCGTTCGTACAGCGGATGCTGGACGCCCCGGACCAGGCCGCGGGCCTGGAGGCGGTGCGGGAGCTGGCCGGCGAGCTGGCGAAGGGCGTGCGCGGACAGGCGTAACCCTTCCCTACCAGGACAACCTGGTCACTCGAACGGGTGGACCTCGGGCCGGGGAGGCGCGCTGCGCCTCCCCGGTTCGTTCTGGGGGTGTGAGCGAGAAGAACCGTGACGGAAAGCGCACCGCCCGGGAGCGGATGGCGGTCGAGCGTGAGAAGCAGAGGACCGCGGAGAAGCGACGGCGCGCGCTGATCGTGGGCGCGAGCGTCGTCTGCGTCCTCGGCCTCGCGGCGGTGATCGGCGTGATCGCCGCGAACTCCGGCAAGGACAAGAGCAGCAAGAGCGAGGGCCCGGCCGTGGCGCCCTCGGGCGCGCAGGGCAAGGACAGCCTCGCGATCCCGGTCGGCAAGGACAGCGCGAAGTCGACGCTCACCGTCTGGGAGGACTTCCGCTGCCCGGCCTGCCAGGCCTTCGAGACGGTGTACCGGCCGACCCTCCATGAACTCGTCGACGCGGGCAAGCTCAGAATCGAGTACCACCTGGTCCGCCTGATCGACGGCAACCTCGGCGGCACCGGCTCGCTGCGCGCGGCCAACGCCGCCGCCTGCGCCCAGGACGCCGGGAAGTTCCGCGACTACCACGACGTGCTGTACGCGAACCAGCCCAAGGAGACCGACGACGCCTACGGCAACGACGCCAGGCTGATCGACCTCGCCGGCAAGGTGAAGGGCCTGGACACGCCCGCCTTCCAGAAGTGCGTCGAGGACGGCACCCACAACAGCTGGGTGAACAAGTCCCACAAGGCCTTCGCGGCCGGCGGCTTCACCGGCACGCCCACCGTCCTGTTCGGCGGGAAGAACCTCGCCCAGGACCAGACGATGACCCCGGCCAAGCTCAAGCAGATGGTGGAGGCGGCCAACCAGGGGTAGGCGTTTTTCGCGGGCCCGTTATGGACCCGTAGCCGGGCTGCTTGCCGTCCCCACCACCCGGCACGGTAGCGTCGGACCTGCCATGGAACTTGCCTACATTCCCAGCCCGTCGCGCGGGGTGCTGTATCTCGGCCCCATCCCGCTGCGCGGCTACGCCTTCTGCATCATCATCGGCGTCTTCGTCGCCGTCTGGCTCGGCAACAAGCGCTGGGTCGCTCGCGGCGGGCAGGCCGGTACGGTCGCCGACATCGCGGTGTGGGCCGTCCCCTTCGGCCTGGTCGGCGGCCGGCTCTACCACGTGATCACGGACTACGAGCTGTACTTCAGCCCGGGCCGTGACTGGGTGGACGCCTTCAAGGTGTGGCAGGGCGGTCTGGGCATCTGGGGGGCGATCGCGCTCGGCGCGCTCGGCGCCTGGATCGGCGCGCGGCGCCGGGGCGTCCCGCTGCCGGCGTACGCCGACGCCATCGCGCCCGGCATCGCGATCGCGCAGGCCATCGGCCGCTGGGGCAACTGGTTCAACCAGGAGCTGTACGGCCGGGAGACCCATGTTCCCTGGGCCCTGCACATCACCTCCTCCGAGGGCGGCCGGGTGCCGGGCTACTACCACCCGACCTTCCTCTACGAGTCGCTGTGGTGCATCGGTGTCGCCCTCGTCGTGATCTGGGCCGACCGCCGCTTCAAGCTGGGCCACGGCCGGGCCTTCGCCCTGTACGTCGCCCTGTACTGCGTGGGCCGCGCCTGGATCGAGCACATGCGGGTCGACTACGCCCACATCATCCTGGGCGTCCGGCTCAACGACTGGACCGCGTTGATCGCGTTCCTGCTGGCGGTCACGTACATCGTCGTGTCGGCGAAGCTGCGGCCGGGGCGCGAGGCGGTCGTGGAGCCGGCCGCCGCCGGGCTTGCGGCGCAGAGCGTCCCGGCTGGTTCCGCCGAGAGTGCCTCCGAGGCTCCGGAAGCCGCCACCGGGGCGGAGCAGGAGGCCGAGGCCGAGCCCGTGGCCGGGGAGACCGAGCCTGCGGCCGAGGCCGAGGAGACGAAGGACGAGGCGGAGTCGGCGGGCAAGAAGAGCTGACCGCTGCCGGTACGACACCGAGGGCGCCCGGAACTTTCCGGGCGCCCTCGGTGCGTCGGGCGCGTAGGGCCTCTCTTTCGGGTCAGGTCGGCTGCGACGCCGGCAAGACCCGAAGAGAGGCCTAGCTAGGCCGGTCAGAGCCGGTGGGTGAGGGACAGGGTCCGCCGGGCCGTCGCCACCACCGCCGCGTCGATGAAGCGGCCGTCCGGCAGGGCCTGGGCGCCCTCCTCCAGGGCGGCTGCCTTGAGGATCGTCTCGGCGTGTTCGAGTTCCGCGGGGGTGGGCAGGTAGGCCCGCTCGATCACCGGCAGCTGGCGCGGGTGGATCGCGGCGCGGCCCAGGAAGCCGAGGGCGCGTCCGTGGGCGCAGGACGCGGCGAGGCCGTCCAGGTCCCGGATGTCGGGGTGGACGCACTGCGTGGGCGGGGCGAGGCCCGCAGCGCGGGCGGCGACGATCACCCGGGAGCGCGGCCAGTCCAGGCCCGCGTCGGCCCGTATCCCGAGGTCGGCCCGGAGGTCCGCCTCGCCGAGGGCGATGCCGCGCAGGGCCGGGTGGGCGGTGGCGATGGCGAAGGCGTGCTCGATGCCGAGGGCCGTCTCCAGCAAGGCGTACAGGGGGACGGGGGTGACCGAGGCGGCCCGTCTGATCTCGTGCGCGGTCGTCACCTTGGGCAGCCGCAGCCCGGCCAGCCCGGGCAGGGCGGCCACGGCGGCGAGGTCGGCGGCCGCCCAGGGGGTGTCCAGGGCGTTGACGCGGACGTGCACCGGAACCGGCTGGGGGGTGCGCAAGCGCTCGGCGGTGGCCGCGCGGGCGTACTCCTTGCGGTCGGGGGCGACCGCGTCCTCCAGGTCGATCACCACCACGTCGGCGCCCGCCGCCAGCGCCTTGGTCACCACCTGCGGGCGGTCGCCGGGGGCGTAGAGCCAGGTGAGCGGGAACCGGGTCACAGCGCCCCCTCCGCGCGCAGGGCCGCGATGTCCTCCGGGGCGAGGCCCAGCTCGGTGAGGACGGCGTCCGTGTCGGCGCCGTGCGGCCGGCCGGCCCAGCGGATCGCGCCGGGGGTCGCGGAGAGCCGGAAGAGGAGGTTCTGGAGGCGCAGCGGGCCCAGCTCGGGGTCGTCGACCGTGGTGATCGTGTGCAGGGCCTGGTACTGGGGGTCGGCCAGGATGTCCCGGACGTCCTGGACCGGGGCGGCCGCGGCCTCGGCCTTCTCGAAGGCCGCGAGCACCTCGGCGCGGGAGCGGGCGCCGATCCAGGAGCCGACCGCCTCGTCCAGGACGTCGGCGTGCGCGGCCCGGCCGGCGCCGGTGGCGAACCAGGGTTCGGCGATCAGATCGGGGCGGCCCACCAGGTGCATCACCCGCTCGGCGACCGACTGGGCGGAGGCGGAGACCGCGACCCAGGTGCCGTCGGCGGTGCGGTAGGTGTTGCGGGGGGCGTTGTTGGCGGAGCGGTTCCCGGTGCGTTCCTGGACGTATCCGAGCTGGTCGTACCAGGTGGGGTGCGGGCCGAGGGCGGCGAGGATCGGCTCGACGAGCGCCAGGTCGACCACCTGTCCGGCGCCACTGCGCTCCCGGGCGGCCAGCGCGGTCAGCACGGCGAAGGCGCAGGTCACGCCCGCGATGGAGTCGGCGAGGCCGAAGGGCGGCAGGGTCGGGGGCGCGTCCGGTTCCCCGGTGAGCGCGGCGAAGCCGCTCACCGCCTCGGCGAGCGTGCCGAAGCCGGGCCGGTGGGCGTAGGGGCCGAACTGGCCGAACGCGGTGACCCGGGCGAGCACCAGCCGGGGGTTGGCGGCCGACAGCTCCGGCCAGCCCAGATCCCACTTCTCCAGGGTGCCGGGGCGGAAGTTCTCGACCAGCACATCGGCGTCCGCGGCGAGCCGGAGCAGGGTGGAGCGGCCGCCCGGCGTGGACAGGTCCAGGGTGATGGTCCGCTTGTTGCGGCCGAGCACCTTCCACCACAGGCCGATGCCGTCCTTGGCCGGGCCGTGCCCGCGGCACGGATCGGGGGTGCGGGGATGCTCGACCTTGATCACCTCGGCGCCGAAGTCGCCGAGCAGCGTGGCGGCCAGCGGACCGGCGAACAGGGTCGCGAGGTCCAGCACCCGCAGACCGGCCAGCGGCGGGGTGGGCGTCGTACTCATGCGGTGAACTGCGCGTCGATCTCCGGGCGGTACGGCATCGACACCGACGCGCCCTCCCGCTGCACCGAGATCGCCGCCGCGGCCGCCGCCCAGGACAGCGCCTCGCGCACCGGTTTCTCCTCGGCGAGGGCCACCGCGAGCGCACCCACGAAGGTGTCGCCCGCGCCGGTGGAGTCGACCGCGCTCACCCGGGGCGCGGGGACCATCAGCGGCTCGGTGCCCCGGGCCAGGTAGAGGCAGCCCGTCGCGCCCAGCGTGACCACCACCTGCGGCACCTGCTCCAGCAGCGCGGCCGCCGCCTCGCGCGGGTCGGTGCGGCCGGTGAGGGTGACCGCCTCGTACTCGTTGGGCACCAACAGGTCGGTCGCGGCGAGGAGTTCGGGCGGCAGCGGCTGGGCCGGGGAGGGGGTGAGGACCGTACGGACGCCGTGCCGGTGGGCGGCCTGGGCGCCCGCGACGACCGCCGCCAGGGGGATCTCCAGCTGGAGCAGCAGGGCGTCGGCGGAGGCGATCACGCCCTCGTCGCCGGGGGAGAGGTGGTCGACGGTGCCGTTCGCGCCCGGGATGACGACGATGGAGTTGCCGCCCTCGTCGTCCACCACGATGTGCGCGGTGCCGGAGGCGCCCTCGACGGTGCGCAGGGAGTCGGTGTCCACCCCGGAGTGTTCGAGGGTGTCGCGCAGCCGCACACCGAAGGCGTCGTTGCCGACCGCGCCGATCATCGAGACGGTGGCCCCGGCGCGGGCCGCGGCGATCGCCTGGTTGGCGCCCTTGCCGCCGGGGATCGTGCGGAACTCCCGGCCGGTCACGGTCTCCCCGCGCTGCGGGGCCTTCGTGACATAGGTGACGAGGTCCATGTTGGTGCTGCCGAGGACGGCGATGTGGGTCATGGGCGGACCGCCTCCAGGTGGGTGAGGTGGGCGAGGGTGTCGAAACCGGTGCCGTCGAAGTCGGCGACGGTGGTGGCGAGCCGGTTCTTCAGCGGGGCCCGCCAGTGTTCGGGGAGGGCGGCGGGGCGGCCGGCGAGCAGTCCCGCGACGGAACCGGCCGTGGCGCCGGCCGAGTCGGTGTCCCAGCCGCCCGCCACCGCCCGGCCGATGGACCCGGTGAAGTCGCCGTCCGCGTGGGCGAGGGCGGCGGCGATCAGCGCGGTGTTGGGGATCGCGTGCACCCAGTGGTGGTCCGGGCCGTACACGGCGTGGAGTTCGTCCACCACGTCGTCGAAGTCGGTGGTGTCCCGGGCGAGTCGGAGGGCGTGGTCGATCGCCCGCGCCAGCCGGGAGCGCGGCGGCACCACCGAGCGGCCGGTGCGCAGACAGGCGTGCACGTCATGGCGGCCGGTGGCGGCGGTGGCGATCACGGCGGCCGTGAACATGGCCGCGTAGACGCCGTTGGCGGTGTGGGACAGGACCGCGTCGCGGTAGGCCTGTTCCGCGGCGGCGGCCGGGTCGCCCGGGTGGGTCCAGCCGTGCATGTCGGCGCGGATCAGGGCGCCGATCCACTCGCGGAACGGGTTGCGGTGGCGGGCCGTGTGCGGGGGTTCGATGCCGCTGAGGAGGTTGCGGTGGGTGACGCGTTCGGCGGTGAAGGTACGGCCCGGGGGCAGCTCGTCCAGCCAGAGGCGGGCCACGTCCGCGGTGGTGAAGGTCTTCCCGTGGCGCTGGAGGAGCAGCAGGTTGAGGAGCGGGTAGTCGAGGTCGTCGTCCTCGGGCATGCCGTCGATGTTCTCGGCGAGACTGGTGGCGGCCGAGCGGCGGTTCCAGGGGTGGCGGCCGAGCAGCTCCGCGGGGACGCCCACCGCGGTGAAGTAGCCGGTCAGGGGCCGGTTTCCGGCTGCCTCGGAGAGGGCGCGGAGGGCGTCCAGGGGGAGCTTCTCGACCGGTTTGCCGAGCAGGCAGCCGATGGCCCGGCCCAGCCAGGCGGCTTCCAGGGCGGCGGGGGTGAGGTCCGCGGCGAGCCGTTCGGCGGGCCAGTTGGGGCAGCGGGACCTGATCGCCGTCAGGTCCGTCGGTTCGTCGTCGGCGAGCGTGCCGGGCAGATCGGCGAGTTCGTCCAGCAGGTCCTCGGCCAGCAGCCGCAGATAGCGGGAGGCGCGAGGCGTGGAGGCGCCCGCCCGCTCCGGGGCGTCCGTGCCGCCCGCCGCCCGCCAGCGCGCCTCGATCGCCGAGGGCTCCCGCCCGTCCAGCCGGGCCTGGCGGAGTTCATGGCCGAGCAGGTCCTCCGGCTGGACCCAGGTCAGTCGGAGCACCGGTCGCCTCCCAGCGCGCCGAACGCCTCCTCGTGGGCGCGCCGCCGGCGCACGTCCTTGCGGAAGACCTCCCGGGCGACCTCGGCGAGGGTGCGGGCCGGCGCCCACAGGTCCAGCCGGCTGGCCTCCGCCACCGTCTTCGCCCACTCCTCGGGCACGGGCGAGCCGAGCGCGCCCGCGAGGGCACCGGCCATGGTGGCGATCGAGTCGCAGTCACGCCCGTAGTTGACCGACCCCAGGACCGCGTGCCGGTAGTCGCCGCCGGAGACCAGCAGCATGCCCAGCGCGATGGGGAGTTCCTCGATGGAGTGCAGCCGGGAGGGGCGGCGGGCGGCCAGGGAGGGGGCGCGGTAGTCCGGGCCGACCGTGTCGTACGGCGCGACCGCCGCGCGCAGCGGCCGCAGCGCCGACTCGAAGTCGCTGTGCTTGCAGGCCACTTCGCAGACCTTCTCGATGGCCGTGCGGGTGCCGTCCTTGGCCAGCAGGAGGCAGGCGGCCACGACCGAGTCGGGGCTCGCACCCGGTGCGGTCGCGGCCGCCATCGCCGCCGCGAAGACACCGGCCGCCTCACGGCCGTACGACGACTGGTGCGCACCGGCGATGTCCAGCGCCTCGGCGTAGGCGGTGGCCGGGGCGGCCGCGTTGACCAGTCCGACGGGGGCCATGTACATCGCGGCGCCGCAGTTGACGATGTTGCCGACGCCCGCTTCCCGGGGGTCGGCGTGGCCGTAGGCGATCCTGGTCACCAGCCACTTCTCGGCGAGGAAGAGGCGGTGCAGGGGCAGGGCCTCGGCCTCCAGCTCCGGGATCCAGCGCGGGGTGGTCATCAGGTCCGGGACCAGGTGGTCGGCGACCGCGTAGGCGTCGAGGTGGTCGCGGACGCGGTCGTAGACCCGGATCAGCGCATGGGTCATCAGGGTGTCGTCGGTGACATGGCCGTCGCCCTTGTGGAAGGGGGCGAGGGGGCGGGCGGTGCGCCAGGCGTCGCCGTGCCAGGGGCCGACGATGCCGTGCACGCGGCCGCCGTGGCGTTCGGCGATCTGCTCCGGTGACCAGCCCTCGACCGGCCCGCCCAGGGCGTCGCCCACGGCGGCCCCGACGAGGGCGGCGGTGACGCGCTCCTCCAGGGCGGAGGGCTCGTGGTGTGCGCCCCTTTCACCTCCTGCCGGGTCCTCGCATGCTCCGAGTTCTTCGCACTCTTTGGGCCTCATGCCCCGAATCATCCCCCTGGCCGGGCCGGTTGTGCGGCTTCCAGGAGTCCGGCGAGTTCCACCAGGTCGGTGCCGGTGAGGCGGGGCAGGGTGCAGCCCGAGAGGGTGCGGCAGGCGTCGCGCCAGGCCTGCGGGACGGCCGCGCCGCCGCCGAGCGCGCCGGTGAGGGCGCCCGCGAGGGCGGGCGCGGAGTCGGCGACCCGGGAGAGACAGGCGGCGGCGGGCACGGCCTCGGCGATCCGGCCGTGCGCGGTGGTGGCCAGCGCGAGCGCCACCGGGACGGTCTCGGCGGCGGCGACACCGTAGCTGTAGACGTGGTCGACGATCTGGTGCTCCAGGAGTGGTACGAGGGCGAAGGCGGACTCCGTGTCCTCGGCGAGGGCGAGTGCGTGGCGGGTGTTGCGGCCGATCTCGGTGTCTGCGGGGAGTTCGGCGAGCGCTCCGGTCACACAGGTGTCCGGTTCCGCGCCGGCGAGGGCGAGGGAGAGCGCCGCGGCCATCGCCCGGGCGCCGTGCACGCCGTCGCCGTCCTGGGTGTAGCGGGCGTCGAACTCGGCGAGGGCGGCGGCGCGCCCCGGGTCGCCGGGGTGGGCCACCGCGAGCACACAGGCGCGCACGCAGGCCGCGTCGTCGAAGTAGTGCGGGTTGTCGTGGCCGGTGGCGGGCGGGCGAAGCCCGGCGGCGAGGTTGCCGAGGCCGGCGCGGACGGAGATGCGGGCGCGCAGCGGGAGCACGGCGGACTCGACCTCGGGGGCGCGTTCCGCCGCGGCGGCGACCTCCGCGGCGACGGCGGTCCAGGTGAGGTCGATCGCGGCGCGCATCCGGCGCTCCCGGCCGAGGTCGCCCGGATCACCGAGGTCACCGGGGGCGCCGAAGGCGTCGGCGTCACCGGCCCGCAGCACCGCCTCCGCGGCGAACACGGCCCATTCGGCGTCGTCGGAGGGGCCGAGGCGGAGCGGCTCGGGGGGCTGGTTCAGGGCGATCGGCACGGGCAGGGTGGTCGTCGCGTTCTGCTCGGCGAAGGTGTCCAGTTCGCGGGTGAGCCGACGGGTCCACTCGGGCATCCGGGTGGCCCGGTGCCGGGCCGCGGGCCAGCCGGCGGCATCGCCCGCGGCGAGCCCGAGCAGGAGGCCCTCGATCCTGCGGGGCTTCATGGGCATGCCTCGCTGTCGTGCGCTGCGGCCTGGCCGAGCCTGATGAGGCGGCCGGTGTTGCCGGGGTGGGTGGGCCGGTCGGTGGCGTGGCCCGTGCCGAGCCCGACCAAGGGGCTTTTGGTCGTGTGGGGCTTCATGGCCGTCCCTCGCTGTCGTGCTCCGCGGACTGGCCGACCGCGACCAGGGGGCTCCCGCCGCCGGGCTCGGTGGGTCGCGGGGTGGGAGCCGGCTGGTGGGCGGGCGGCTGGGAGGCGGGGGTCGGCCGGTGTCCGGTCGGCAGGCGACCGGGTGGCCGCCGGCGTTCCGGCTCGTCGGGTGGCCGAAGGTGCTCCCCCTCCCCGGGTGGCCGAGGGTGTTCCCGTTCCCCGGGTACCAGCAGTTCGGCGATGTCCAGGATGTGGCGGCCCGCCATGGCGGGCAGGCAGCGGCCGCGGGACGGGCCGATGGGTCGGGCCCAGTCCGGGGGGATGGCCGAGACGCCCTGGGTCGCACCGGACAGGGCGCCCGCCACCGCCGCCGTCGTGTCGGCGTCCCGGCCCATGTTGACGGCCGTGAGCACCGCCTGCCGGAAGTCGCCGTCGGCGGTGGCGTACGCGCCGAAGGCCAGGGCGACCGCCTCCGGGGCCAGGTCCGTCCACGGGTAGCCGCCGATGACGACCGCGGAGCGCACCGCCCGTTCACCGCGGTGCGCCACGGCCACCGCTCGCCGCAGCGAACGGGCCGTCCAGGAGTCCTCGGGGACGACCGCGAGCGCGGCGGCGACCACCACCGGGACCGGTGCCCCCGCCATCGCCGCCGCGACCCCGGCGGCGACCGCCTGGCCGCCGTAGATGCCCTCGCCCTCGTGGCTGACCGAGCCGTCGATCGCCGCGAGCCGGGCGGCCTCCTCGGGGCGTCCCGCGGCGAAGACGCCGAAGGGCGCCGCGCGCATCGCCAGACCGTCGCTCCAGGCGTGGCGGTGCTGGGCGGAGACGGGCGCGGCCAGGCCCCGGCGCAGGTTCTCCAGGGTGCCGCGCTCGCTGAAGCCCGCGCCCCGGAAGGGGCCCTCGGCCCGGTCGGCGATCCACTCGTGCCAGGCCGCCTCCACATGGGCCGGGGTGAGCGCCGAGCCGTGCCGGGCCAGCAGCAGGCCGGAGAGGATCGCGTACTCGGTGTCGTCCGTGCCGCACGGGTCCTCGGTGACATAACCGGTGATGCGGCCCCAGCGGGCGCGGATCTCGGAGGGCCTGAGGTTCTCGGCGGGGGCGCCCATCGCGTCGCCCACGGCCAGCCCCAGCAGGGCGCCACGGGCCCGGGCGCGCGGACCGGTGGCGTCCCCGGGCGCGGGGAGCGGGGGCAAGCAGGCGATCGATGCCATGGACGGCCTCCTTGGGGGCGGCACCGCGCGGGCTCCGTGCCGGGGAAACCCTTTGCGGATGTGTCCCCCGGGGGGCCTCGCACCGAGCCGGTCGAGGGGCCGGGTTCACCCGCTCGCGCACCCGGGAAGCAGGGGGCTCCGATGCGCACGTCACGGAGAAAGCGCAGGTTAGCCCAGCCTTTCCTTGCTGGCGGGGGGCACCGGATCGGCGTAGATTTCCTGTAGTCGAAAAGTAGAACTCGTCCAAAGTTAGCTTTGGCTAAGCTATCCCGGGGGGCCCGCATGGCCATCATCGAAACCACCGCCGCGCTGCACGAGGCGCACCGCGACAACCACACCCACCGCGATGTCAACGGCGGCTGGCTGCGGCCCGCCGTCTTCGGTGCGATGGACGGCCTGGTCTCCAACCTCGCGCTGATGACCGGTGTGGCCGGCGGTGCCGTGAGCCATCAGACGATCGTCCTCACCGGGCTCGCGGGCCTTGCCGCCGGCGCCTTCTCCATGGCGGCCGGCGAGTACACCTCGGTCGCCTCGCAGCGCGAACTCGTCGAGGCCGAACTCGACGTCGAACGGCGTGAGCTGCGCAAGCACCCGCAGGACGAGGAGGACGAGCTGGCCGCCCTCTATGTCTCCCGCGGGGTCGAGCCGCAGCTGGCCCGCGAGGTGGCCCGGCAGCTGTCCAAGGACCCCGAGCAGGCGCTGGAGATCCACGCCCGCGAGGAGCTGGGCATCGACCCGAGCGATCTGCCGTCGCCGCTGGTCGCGGCCGTGTCGTCCTTCGGCTCCTTCGCCCTGGGCGCCCTGCTGCCCGTACTGCCGTTCCTGCTCGGTGCGACCGCCCTGTGGCCCGCCCTGCTGCTCGCCCTCGTGGGGCTGTTCGCCTGCGGTGCCGTGGTGGCCAAGGTGACCGCGCGGACCTGGTGGTACAGCGGTCTGCGGCAGCTCGCGCTGGGCGGTGCCGCGGCCGGTGTGACGTACGTCCTGGGCAGCCTGTTCGGAACGGCCGTAGGATAAGCGTCCGGTACTTATGCGTTGGGCCGCATAAATAGCCGTTACTCGCTGGTTTCGACTGCGTGACCACCGGGCATGAGCCGTAAGCACTGTGGGCAATGACGCCCGCCGCACCCCCGCGGGGTGAGCCGACGACGCTCCCCCCGCCGCCTTCCGGGCCGCCGACGGACACCGATCCGACCGATCTCGTCCGCAGCGGTCCCCTCTTACACGTCCGCCGCCACCGCGCGGCACACAGCCGCCCCGTGCGGCGCCCTGCCGCCTCGCGCGGTACCCCCGCCGCCCTCGCGCGGCACCGGCCACGGACCCGTGGCGTCCACATGGTGGAACGGAGTATCCCGCTTCCCGAGAAACGCTCCATCATGTAACCTGCACGAAATTTTGCATCTCACGCAGAGGGCCAACGTCGTCCCTCGGCACCTGCCACATGCCTCATGACGACGACGGGAGAGCCGATGCGTACGCCGCGCCAGCCGTCCCAGCACTCCGCGAATGGCCAGAACTGGTCGTTCATGGATGCTCGCCCTGCTGCGCAGGGTATGTACGACCCCCGCAACGAACGCGACGCCTGTGGCGTCGGTTTCGTCGCCACCCTTACCGGCGAGGCGTCCCACACGCTGGTCGAGCAGGCACTCACCGTGCTGCGCAACCTGGAGCACCGCGGTGCCACCGGCTCCGAGCCCGACTCGGGCGACGGCGCGGGCATCCTCTGTCAGGTGCCGGACGCCTTCTTCCGTGAGGTGGCCGGATTCGACCTTCCCGCCGCCGGCTCCTACGCGGTAGGCGTCGCCTTCCTGCCGGAGGACGGCACCGAGGACGCCGTCTCGAAGATCGAGACGATCGCGGCCGAGGAGGGCCTGACGGTCCTCGGCTGGCGCGAGGTCCCGGTCGCCCCGGAGCTGCTCGGCGCCACCGCCCGCTCCACCATGCCGGCCTTCCGGCAGATCTTCGTGACCGACCACGCCAGCGAGGGCATCGCGCTGGACCGCAAGGCCTTCGTGCTGCGCAAGCGCGCCGAGCGCGAGGCCGGTGTCTACTTCCCGTCGCTCTCCGCGCGCACGATCGTGTACAAGGGCATGCTGACCACCGGCCAGCTGGAGCCCTTCTTCCCCGACCTGTCCGACCGCCGCTTCGGCTCCGCGATCGCGCTCGTCCACTCGCGCTTCTCCACGAACACCTTCCCGTCGTGGCCGCTCGCGCACCCGTACCGCTTCGTCGCCCACAACGGTGAGATCAACACCGTCAAGGGCAACCGCAACTGGATGGTCGCCCGCGAGTCGCAGCTGGCCTCCGACCTGTTCGGCGACGGCGACCTCTCGCGCATCTTCCCGGTCTGCACCCCGGACGCCTCCGACTCCGCCTCCTTCGACGAGGTGCTGGAGCTGCTGCACCTGGGTGGCCGGTCGCTGCCGCACTCCGTGCTGATGATGATTCCGGAGGCGTGGGAGAACCACGACTCCATGGACCCCGCCCGGCGCGCCTTCTACGGCTTCCACTCCACGATGATGGAGCCCTGGGACGGCCCGGCCTGTGTCACCTTCACCGACGGCACCCAGGTCGGCGCCGTGCTCGACCGCAACGGTCTGCGCCCCGGCCGCTACTGGGTCACCGACGACGGCCTCGTCGTCCTCGGCTCCGAGGTCGGCGTCCTCGACATCGACCCGGCCAAGGTCGTCCGCAAGGGCCGCCTCCAGCCCGGCAAGATGTTCCTCGTCGACACCGCCGAGCACCGCATCATCGAGGACGACGAGATCAAGGCGGCCCTCGCCGCCGAGCAGCCGTACGCCGAGTGGCTGGAGACCGGCGAGATCGAGCTGAGCGACCTGCCCGAGCGCGAGCACATCGTGCACACGCACGCCTCGGTCACCCGCCGCCAGCAGACCTTCGGCTACACCGAGGAAGAGCTGCGCGTCATCCTCGCCCCGATGGCCCGCACCGGCGCCGAGCCGATCGGCTCCATGGGCACGGACTCGCCGATCGCGGCCCTGTCCGAGCGCCCGCGTCTGCTCTTCGACTACTTCACCCAGCTGTTCGCGCAGGTCACCAACCCGCCGCTGGACGCGATCCGCGAGGAACTGGTCACCTCGCTGCGCAGCTCGCTGGGCCCGGAGGGCAACCTGCTCGAGCCGACCGCCGCCTCCTGCCGGTCCGTCGTGCTGCCCTTCCCGGTCATCGACAACGACGAGCTGGCCAAGCTCATCCACATCAACGCCGACGGCGACATGCCCGGCTTCAAGGCCGCGACCCTGTCCGGTCTGTACCGGGTGAGCGGCGGCGGCGACTCCCTCGCCGCGCGGATCGAGGAGATCTGCGCCGAGGCCGACGCCGCCATCGAGAACGGCGCCCGGCTGATCGTCCTGTCCGACCGCCACTCCGACGCCGAGCACGCGCCGATCCCGTCGCTGCTGCTCACCGCGGCCGTCCACCACCACCTCATCCGCACCAAGCAGCGCACCCACGTGGGCCTGCTGGTCGAGGCCGGTGACGTCCGCGAGGTCCACCACGTCGCCCTGCTGATCGGCTACGGCGCCGCCGCCGTCAACCCGTACCTGGCCATGGAGTCGGTCGAGGACCTGCTGCGCGCGGGCACCTTCATCGACGGCATCGAGCCGGAGCAGGCCATCAAGAACCTGATCTACGCCCTCGGCAAGGGCGTGCTGAAGGTCATGTCGAAGATGGGCATCTCCACCGTCGCCTCCTACCGCGGCGCCCAGGTCTTCGAGGCCGTCGGCCTGGACGAGACCTTCGTGGAGAAGTACTTCAACGGCACCGCCACCAAGATCGGCGGCGTCGGCATCGACGTCATCGCCCAGGAGGTCGCCGCCCGGCACGCCAAGGCCTACCCGGCCTCCGGCATCGCCCCGGCGCACCGCGCGCTGGAGATCGGCGGCGAGTACCAGTGGCGCCGCGAGGGCGAGCCGCACCTGTTCGACCCGGAGACGGTCTTCCGCCTCCAGCACTCCACGCGCAGCGGCCGCTACGACATCTTCAAGAAGTACACGGAGCGCGTGAACGAGCAGTCCGAGCGGCTCATGACGCTCCGCGGACTCTTCGGCTTCAAGTCCGACCGCGCGCCGATCCCCGTCGACGAGGTCGAGCCGGTCTCCGAGATCGTCAAGCGCTTCTCCACCGGCGCCATGTCGTACGGCTCCATCTCCAAGGAGGCGCACGAGACCCTCGCCATCGCCATGAACCAGCTGGGCGGCAAGTCCAACACCGGTGAGGGCGGCGAGGACCCGGAGCGCCTGTACGACCCGGCGCGCCGCTCGGCGATCAAGCAGGTCGCCTCCGGCCGCTTCGGCGTCACCTCCGAGTACCTGGTCAACGCGGACGACATCCAGATCAAGATGGCCCAGGGCGCCAAGCCCGGCGAGGGCGGCCAGCTGCCCGGCCACAAGGTCTACCCGTGGGTCGCCAAGACGCGTCACTCGACGCCGGGCGTCGGCCTGATCTCGCCGCCGCCGCACCACGACATCTACTCCATCGAGGACCTGGCCCAGCTGATCCACGACCTGAAGAACGCGAACCCGCAGGCGCGGATTCACGTGAAGCTGGTCTCCGAGGTCGGCGTCGGCACGGTCGCGGCCGGTGTGTCCAAGGCGCACGCGGACGTCGTCCTGATCTCCGGCCACGACGGCGGTACGGGCGCCTCGCCGCTCACCTCGCTGAAGCACGCCGGCGGTCCCTGGGAGCTGGGCCTCGCCGAGACCCAGCAGACCCTGCTGCTCAACGGCCTGCGCGACCGTATCGTCGTGCAGACCGACGGCCAGCTGAAGACCGGCCGTGACGTGGTCATCGCCGCGCTGCTCGGCGCCGAGGAGTTCGGTTTCGCGACCGCTCCGCTCGTCGTCTCCGGCTGCGTGATGATGCGCGTCTGCCACCTGGACACCTGCCCGGTCGGCATCGCCACCCAGAACCCGGTGCTGCGCGACCGCTTCGCCGGCAAGGCCGAGTACGTGGTGAACTTCTTCCAGTTCATCGCGCAGGAGGTCCGCGAGATCCTCGCCGAGCTGGGCTTCCGCTCCATCGAGGAGGCCGTCGGCCACGCCGAGGCGCTCGACGTCGCCCGTGCCGTCGACCACTGGAAGGCGCAGGGCCTGGACCTGGAGCCGCTGTTCCACGTGCCGTCGCTGCCCGAGGGCGCGGTGCGCCACCAGGTGGTCGAGCAGGACCACGGCCTGGAGAAGGCGCTGGACAACGAGCTGATCAAGCTCGCCGCCGACGCCCTCGCCGCCGGTGACGCCACCGAGGCCCAGCCGGTGCGCGCCCAGGTCGCCATCCGCAACATCAACCGCACGGTCGGCACCATGCTCGGCCACGAGGTGACGAAGAAGTTCGGCGGTGCGGGCCTGCCCGACGACACCATCGACATCACCTTCACCGGTTCGGCCGGCCAGTCCTTCGGCGCCTTCCTGCCTCGCGGTGTCACGCTGCGCCTGGAGGGCGACGCCAACGACTACGTCGGCAAGGGCCTCTCGGGCGGCCGTGTCATCGTCCGCCCGGACCGGGCCGCCGACCACCTCGCCGAGTACTCGGTCATCGCGGGCAACACCATCGGCTACGGCGCGACCGGCGGCGAGCTGTTCCTGCGCGGCCGCACCGGTGAGCGGTTCTGCGTCCGCAACTCCGGCGCGCTGGTCGTCTCCGAGGGCGTGGGCGACCACGGCTGCGAGTACATGACCGGTGGCCACGCGGTCGTCCTCGGCCCGACCGGCCGCAACTTCGCGGCGGGCATGTCCGGCGGTATCGCCTACGTCATCGACCTGGACCCGGACAACGTCAACGCCGGCAACGCCGACGCGGTCGAGGCGCTGGACGACACCGACAAGCAGTGGCTGCACGACGTGGTGCGCCGCCACGCCGAGGAGACCGGCTCGACGGTCGCCGAGAAGCTGCTCGCCGACTGGGACACGGCCGTGCAGCGGTTCAGCAAGATCATCCCCAGCACGTACAAGGCAGTGCTCGCCGCCAAGGACGCCGCCGAGCGAGCCGGTCTGTCCGAGACCGAGATCACCGAGAAGATGATGGAGGCGGCGATCAATGGCTGACCCGAAGGGCTTCCTGAACCACGGCCGTGAGGTCGCCAAGACCCGTCCCGTCGCCGAGCGCGTCAAGGACTGGAACGAGGTCTACGTCCCCGGCTCGCTGCTGCCGATCATCAGCAAGCAGGCCAGCCGGTGCATGGACTGCGGCATCCCGTTCTGCCACAACGGCTGTCCGCTGGGGAACCTGATCCCCGAGTGGAACGACTACGCCTACCGCGAGGACTGGGCGGCCGCCCAGGAGCGGCTGCACGCGACCAACAACTTCCCGGAGTTCACCGGTCGCCTCTGCCCCGCCCCCTGTGAGTCGGCGTGCGTGCTCGGTATCAACCAGCCGCCGGTCACCATCAAGAACGTCGAGGTCTCGATCATCGACAAGGCGTGGGAGACCGGGGACGTCGCCCCGCAGATCCCCGAGCGCCTGTCCGGCAAGACGGTCGCGGTCATCGGCTCGGGCCCGGCGGGTCTCGCCGCCGCCCAGCAGCTGACCCGGGCCGGCCACACGGTCGCCGTCTACGAGCGCGCGGACCGCATCGGAGGCCTCCTCCGCTACGGCATCCCCGAGTTCAAGATGGAGAAGCGGCACATCAACCGCCGTATCGAGCAGATGCGCGCGGAGGGCACCCGCTTCCGGACCGGGGTGGAGATCGGCCGCGACATCAACGCGCGCGACCTGAAGAAGCGGTACGACGCGATCGTGATCGCCGCCGGTGCCACGACCGCGCGTGACCTGCCGGTGCCGGGCCGCGAGCTCAAGGGCATCTACCAGGCGATGGAGTACCTGCCCCTGGCGAACAAGGTGCAGGAGGGCGACTACGTCACCGCGCCCATCTCGGCCGAGGGCAAGCACGTCGTCGTGATCGGCGGCGGTGACACCGGTGCGGACTGCGTGGGCACCGCCCACCGGCAGGGCGCGGCCTCCGTCACCCAGCTGGAGATCATGCCCCGCCCGAGCGAGGAGCGGAACCCGGCCAGCCAGCCGTGGCCCACCTTCCCGATGCTCTACAAGGTGACCAGCGCCCACGAGGAGGGCGGCGACCGCGTCTACTCGGTCTCCACCACCCACTTCGAGGGCGACGAGGACGGCAACGTCCAGTGGCTGCACCTCAGCGAGGTGGAGTTCGTCGACGGCAAGCTGACCCCGAAGCCGGGCACCGAGCGCAAGATCCCCGCCCAGCTGGTCACCCTCGCCATGGGCTTCACCGGCACCGACCGGGAGAACGGCCTGGTGGACCAGTTTGGTCTAGACCTCGACGAACGCGGTAACATCGCCCGCGACGCCGACTTCCAGACCAACGTGCCGGGTGTGTTCGTCGCCGGTGACGCCGGCCGCGGCCAGTCCCTGATCGTGTGGGCGATCGCGGAAGGCCGCTCGGCCGCCCGCGGAGTCGACCGCTACCTGACCGGTGCCAGCGACCTGCCGGCCCCGATCCGCCCGACGGACCGCGCCCTGGCGGTCTGACGGCACCCCTGAGACGTCCCGCACAACGGCGTGCGGAACACCGAACGGCGCCTGCCCAACTGTCCCCGACCGGACGCCTGGGCAGGCGTCGTCGCATGTCCGCACCCTCGCACCCTCGCTCACCCGCTCGCCGGTCTGCCGAGCGCGTCGTCGAGGAACACCGCCCGGCACTCCTCAGGGGTGCCCCACGCCGAGCGCAGGGCGCGGGCCCGGGTCAGCCACAGGGACAGGTCGTACTCCGCCGTGTAGCCGATCGCGCCGTGCAGGTGCAGCGCCGTACGGGCCGTGGTGTACGCCGCCTCGCAGGCCGCCAGCTTGGCCGCGGCCACGTCCGCCGGGCGCAGCGACACCGCCGCGCCGAAGAGCAGGGGGCGGGCGAACTCCAGGGCGGTCCTGGCGTCCGCAAGCCGGTGCTTGACCGCCTGGAAGGAGCCCACGGGCACGCCGAACTGGGTGCGCCGGCGGACATGGGCGACGGTCCGGTCCAGCAGCGCGAGTCCGGTGCCGAGGGCCTGGGCGGCGGTGGCCAGCCGGGCCCAGACCAGGGCCTCCGGAGGGGGCAGCCCGGCGGTGAGCAGCTCCCCGTCCGGGGCCAGCGGGGTGTGCCGGCGGGCCGGGTCGAGGCTGCGGCGGACCGGCCCTGCGGTGGTGGACAGCCGCAGCCCCTCGGGGGTGGGCAGCAGCCGGAGCGTGGCCGCGTCGCCGTCCAGCGCGTATCCGCCGGGCGCCGCCACCGTCGCCATCTCCGTCCCTGCCGCGAGCCCGGGCAGGAACCGCCCGGCCGTGCCGGGACCGGCCAGGAGCACGGCCGCCGCGACCGTCTCCGCCAGCGGGCCCGGGACCGCGTGCCGCCCCAGCTCGGTGAAGGCGACCGCCAGGTCCACCGGGCGCCGGCCCAGACCGCCGTACCCCTCCGGCACCGCGAGAGCGAACACCCCCGCCTCGGCGAGCCGCGCCCACAGCGCACGCCCGCGCGCCCGGTCGCCGCGGGTCCAGTCGCGGATCACCGCCGAGGTGTCCGCGGCCGTCAGCATCCGGTCCAGGGTGGCCGCGAAGGCGCGCTGCTCGGGGTCCAGGAGGAAGCGCATCAGCGGCGTCCCTTCGGCAGGCCGAGCAGCCGCTCGGCGATGATGTCGCGCTGGATCTCGTTCGTGCCCGCGTAGATGGGCCCGGCGAGCGCGAAGACATAGCCCTCCGCCCAGGCCGTGTCCGCGAACTCGCCCTCCCCGTCCAGCAGATCGAGCGCCGTCTCGTGCAGCGCGAGGTCCAGCTCGGACCAGAACACCTTGTTCACGCTGGACTCCGGGCCGAGCCGGGCGCCGTCCAGGAAGCGGCAGGCGGCCGCGTAGGTGAACAGCTGGTAGGCGCGGGCGCCGACCAGGGCGTCGGTCACCCGCTGCCGCAGGTGCTCCGGGCGGCCGCGCGCCCGCCAGAGGCCGAGCAGCCGGTCCGCCGCGGCCAGATATCGGCCCGGGGAGCGCAGGGTGAGCCCGCGTTCGTTGCCCGCCGTGGACATCGCGATCCGCCAGCCCTCGCCGGGCTCGCCGATCACGTCCTCGTCCGGCACGAACACCTCGTCCAGGAACAGCTCGGCGAAGGCCGGCTTGCCGTCGAGACGGGCCACCGGGCGGACGGTGACACCGGGGGAGCGCAGGTCGAACATCAGATAGGTCAGCCCCTGGTGCGGCTTGCCGGCCCGCGGCTCGCTGCGGAACAGGCCGAAGGCCCGGTCGGCGAAGGCCGCCCGCGACGACCAGGTCTTCTGCCCGCTGAGCAGCCAGCCGCCCGCCGTCCGTACGGCCCTCGAGCTGAGCGCGGCCAGATCCGAGCCGGCCCCGGGCTCCGACCAGGCCTGGGCCCAGACGACCTCGCCGGTGGCCATCGGCGGCAGCACCCGCGCGCGCTGCTCCCGGGTGCCGTGGTCGAAGAGGGTCGGCGCGAGCAGGCTGACGCCGTTCTGGCCGACCCGGCCCGGCGCGCCCGCCGCCCAGTACTCCTCCTCGAAGACCAGCCAGCGCAGCAGCCCGGCGTCCCGCCCGCCGTACCGCTCCGGCCATGACACCACCGACCAGCGGTCCGCGGCCAGTTCGGCCTCCCAGGCGCGATGGGCGGCGAAGCCCTCCGCCGTCTCCAGGGACGGCAGCGGGGTGCGCGGCACATGGGCGGCCAGCCAGGCCCGCGCCTCGGCACGGAACTCCTCGTCGGCCTTCGAGTGGGTCAGGTCCACGGTCCCCGTCACCGTCCTTCCCTAACAAGTGTTTGGTAGGTTAGCGTGGCCCTATGACAGGCGTCGAGAGCCCGGCCTATGTGCCCGGGCACGGACTGCTGAAGGACCGCACCGCCGTCATCACCGCCGCGGCCGGCACCGGCATCGGCGGGGCGACCGCGCGCCGCTTCCTGGAGGAGGGCGCGCGGGTGCTGATCAGCGACGCCCATGCGCGCCGGCTGAAGGAACAGGAGGCGGAACTGGGCCGCCGCTTCCCCGGCGCGGTCACCGCCGTGCCCTGCGACGTCACCGACGAGGCCCAGGTGCACACGCTGTTCGACACGGCCGTGGCCCGGCACGGCCGGCTGGACATCGTCGTCAACAACGCCGGACTCGGCGGCACTTCGGCCCTCGCCGACATGACCGACGAACAGTGGAACCGGGTCCTGGACGTGACCCTGGGCGGCACCTTCCGCTGCACCCGCGCCGCCCTGCGCGCCATGCGGGAGAGCGGCGGCGGGGTCATCGTCAACAACGCCTCCGTCGTCGGCTGGCGCGCCCAGGCCGGGCAGGCCCACTACGCCGCCGCCAAGGCCGGGGTGATGGCCCTGACCCGGTGCGCGGCCGTCGAGGCCGCCGCCTACGGGGTGCGGGTCAACGCGGTCGCGCCCAGCCTCGCCCTGCACCCGCACCTGGTGAAGGTCACCACCGCCGAACTCCTCGAGGAACTGACCGAGCGTGAGGCCTTCGGCCGGTACGCCGAGCCCTGGGAGGTGGCCAACGTGATCGTCTTCCTCGCCTCCGGCTACTCCTCGTACATGACCGGCGAGGTCGTCGCCGTCAGCAGCCAGCACCCCTAGGACCACAATGGGTGCGTGTCGACCAAGAAGAAGCCCCAGGTGACCGCGGCCGCGGCCCGGCGCGGCGAACTCCTCAGCACCGCCGCCGAGGTCTTCGCCGAGCATGGCTACAACGCCACCACCGTCCGCAAGATCGCCGACCATGCCGGGATGCTCGCGGGCAGCCTCTACTACCACTTCGACTCCAAGGAGTCGATGCTCGAGGAGATCCTCCGGACCTTCCTGGACGAGCTGTGGGACGGCTACGACACCGTCCTCGCCTCCGGCCTCGGCCCCCGGCAGACGCTGGAGGCGCTGGTCACCGAGTCCTTCCGGGAGATCGACCGGCACCGCGCCGCCGTCGCGATCTACCAGAAGGAGAGCCGACAGCTCGTCGCCCAGGACCGGTTCGCCTTCCTCGCCGAGTCCCAGCGCCGGTTCGAGAAGGCCTGGCTGTCCACGCTCGAACGCGGGGTCGCCGAACGGGTCTTCCGCGCCGACCTGGACGTCCGGCTCACCTACCGGTTCGTGCGCGACACCGTCTGGGTCGCCGCCTCCTGGTACCGGCCCGGCGGACAGCACAGCCCCGAGGAGATCGCCCGCCAGTATCTGTCGATGGTGCTGGACGGGATCGCCGTACGCGAATGACACGGGTGGCAACACCCCTTCCTGCTGCGGGAGTCAGCATGGCCGAGGCCTATATCGTCGAAGCGGTCCGCACACCGGTCGGGCGGCGCGGGGGAGGGCTCAGCGAGGCCCACCCGGCCGACCTGGGCGGGCATGTCCTCACGGCGCTGATGGAGCGGACCGGGATCGACCCGGCCGCCGTCGAGGACGTCGTCTTCGGCTGCCTGGACGCGGTGGGCCCGCAGGCCGGGGACATCGCCCGCACCTGCTGGCTGGCCGCGGGGCTGCCCGAGGAGGTGCCGGGCGTCACCGTCGACCGGCAGTGCGGATCCTCCCAGCAGGCCGTGCACTTCGCCGCGCAGGCCGTGCTCTCCGGCACCCAGGACCTGGTGGTCGCCGGCGGGGTGCAGAACATGTCCCGGATACCCATCGCCTTCGCCTCCCGCCAGGCCGCCGTTCCGCTCGGCCTGACCGACGGCCCCTTCCTCGGCAGCACCGGCTGGCGTGCCCGGTACGGCGACCAGCCCGTCAACCAGTTCGCCGGCGCCGAGATGATCGCCGCGCAGTGGGGCATCAGCCGCGCGGACCAGGAGGAGTTCGCCCTGCGCTCGCACCGGCGGGCGCTGCGGGCCCTCGACACCGGCCGCTTCGACCGCGAGACCGTCCCCTACGGCAGGGTCGCGGTGGACGAGGGGCCGCGCCGGGACACCTCCCTGGAGAAGATGGCCGCGCTGAAGCCCGTCCTCGACGGCGGCACCATCACCGCCGCCTGCTCCTCCCAGGTCTCCGACGGCGCGGCCGCCCTGCTGCTCGCCTCGGAGCGGGCCGTCCGCGCGCACGGCCTGCGCCCCCGCGCCCGCGTCCACCACCTCTCCGTCCGCGGCGAGGACCCCATCCGGATGCTGTCCGCGCCCATCCCGGCCACCGCGCACGCCCTGCGGAAGACCGGCCTGACCATCGACGCGATCGACCTGGTCGAGATCAACGAGGCCTTCGCGCCTGTCGTCCTGGCCTGGCTGAAGGAGACCGGCGCCGACCCCGACCGGGTCAACGTCAACGGCGGAGCGATCGCCCTCGGCCACCCCCTCGGCGCGACCGGCGCCCGCCTGATGACCACCCTCCTGCACGAACTGGAACGCACCGGCGGCCGCTACGGCCTCCAGACGATGTGCGAGGGCGGGGGACAGGCGAACGTGACGATCATCGAGCGTCTGTGAGCCGGACGGCGGTCACCGGACGGGCTTCGAGGTGGGCGGCGGTCACTGGACCTCTCCGAGCCCGCCCAGGTCGGCGGGCGGCGGTCACCGGACGGGCTTCGAGGCGATCGGCGGTCACTGGACCTCTCCGAGCCCGCCCACATGCTTCAGCACCTCCTCCGCTTCCGTCATGATCCGTTCCACCAGTTCCGCGCACGACGGGAGGTCGTCGATCACCCCGGCGACCTGCCCGGCCGCCATCACCCCGAGGTCCGTACGGCCGTCCACCATCGCGGACTTCAGCAGCATCGGGGTGTTCGCGGCGAGCAGCAGCTGGCTCCAGGACAGCTCCTTGCCGTGGCGGAGGGCGAGGCCGTCGCGGACCAGTTGCCGCCAGGTCAGCCCCGACAGCCGCCGGAAGCCGGCCGCCCGCCGCACCGCGTGCGCGAAGGTCCGTATCCGGCCCGACCGCTCCAGCGCGTCCACGAGATCCGAGCGCAGCATCCGGTGCGGCAGGCCGTCCACCGCCCGGGTGACCGTGACGTCCCGGACCGTCGCCGCCAGATACCGGGCCCGCACCGGCTCCGGCACCGTCGAGTCGGAGGTGAGCAGGAACCGGGTGCCCATCGCCACCCCGGCCGCCCCGTACGCCAGCGCCGCGACCAGGCCCCGCCCGTCGAAGAAGCCGCCCGCCGCCACCACCGGTATCCGCACCGCGTCCACCACCTGCGGCAACAGCACGGTCGTCGCCACCTCGCCGGTATGCCCGCCGCCCTCGCCGCCCTGCACGATCACCGCGTCCGCACCCCACGCGGCCACCTTCTCCGCGTGCCGTCGCGCCCCGACGGACGGGATGACCACGACCCCGGCCTCCTTCAGCGCGGCGATCAGCTCACGCGAGGGCGCGAGGGCGAAGGAGGCCACCCGGACGCCCTCCGCCAGCATGATCTCCACGCGGTCCGCCGCGTCGCCCGCGTCGGCCCGCAGGTTCACCCCGAACGGGGCGTCGGTACGGGACCGCACCTCCCGTATCGCCTCGCGTAACCGGTCCGGTGTCATCGTCGCGGACGCCAGGATGCCGAGCGCGCCCGCGTTCGCCGCCGCCGAGACCAGCCGGGGGCCGGCCACCCAGCCCATGCCGGTCTGCACCACCGGATGCCGGACCCCGACCAGCCGGGTCAGTGCCGTGTCCATCAGGCCGGAACCTCCCTGGCCCGGGTGTTGCCGGGATCGATCACCTCGCGGATCAGGCGCAGTTCGGCGGCGGTCGGCTCACGGGTCTGCGGCACCCCGTCCGGGATCACCAGCTCGAACCCGGTCGCCTCCCGGACCTGGTCCACCGTCACGCCCGGATGCACCGAGACCAGCCGCATGGTGCGGTCCGGCGTGGCGAAGTCGAAGACGCCGAGGTCGGAGACGACCCGTGGGATGCGGTGGTAGGGCGCACCGGCCGCCCGGTCGTACCCCACCCCGCACACCATGTCGACCTTCTCGACGAAGACCCGCCGGGAATGCTTCGGGATCCAGTAACTCGCCGGGTGGTTGAGCGTGTTGACCGGCGCCCCGCGCACCCCGAGCAGCTGCCGGGCCGGCCTCGCCCAGTCGCCGATGCAGGAGATGTTCTGGTTGCCGTACCGGTCGATCTGGCTCGCGCCCATCATCACGTGCCGCCGGCCCCCGGTGACCAGTTCCAGATGCCTGCGGTACGGCAGCCAGCCCTCGACGGTGCCGTCCGGGCCCACGAGCTGCGCCTCCCCGTCGGTCAGCAGCAGATCCGGCGCGAAGGTCCGTCTGGCGAGCCGGGCGCCGACGGACGGGACCAGGCCCATCGGGCTCGCCAGGATCTCGCCCGCGCCCCGCCAGGCCTCGGCGCAGGCGATGACGCAGTACTCGGCACGGGAGACGAGCCCGCGTCCGGTGGCTACGGCCTCGCTCATGACCCCTCCTCGACGGCCGCCCGGTAGGCGCGCTCGTCCCCGGCCAGATAACGCGCCGCGAACCGGGGCCAGTCAGCTGTCGCGTACCGCTTCTGGAACGCCTCGTCCCGGCCGTAGTCCGGGGCGCAGGAGGTGAAGTGGGCGCCGCCCGGTGCCTCCACCACCCCGGTCACCAGATGCCGCCCGACCAGCAGGGTCTGCGGGGCTGCCGCCTTGGTCAGCTCGGCCGTGTCGACGATCCGCTCGCAGGACACATAGGCGCGGTCCGCCGCGGCGCAGAACAGGTCGTCGAAGTACGGGTCCGGGCCCAGATACTGGCCGTTGCCCTGGCGGTCGGCGCGGTTGAGGTGCACCAGGGCGGCGTCCAGGCGCAGGGCGGGCATGGCGGCGAACGTCTCCCCGTCCTCGTACGGAGACGTGACCGTCCTCAGGCCCGGGTTGACCCGCATCACGTCCGAGCCGAGACCCGCCCGGACCGGCAGGAACGGCAGCCGGTTCGCGGCCGCGCGCAGCCCCCACAGGAACATCGCCTCGTCGATCTCCGTCAGTTCGAAGGCCCCCCGCTCACGGGCCGCCCGGTAGTGCGGCTCCAGCGGGATCGAGTCGAGGGTGACAAAGGCGGTGACCAGCCTGCGGATCCGGCCGGCGGCGGCCAGCATCCCGACGTCCGGACCGCCGTACGACACGACCGTGAGGTCGCTGATCCCCGTCCGCAGCAGCGCCCTGACCAGGGCCATCGGCTTACGCCGGGAGCCCCAGCCGCCGATGCCGAGCGTCATGCCGCTCGCCAGCCGGCCGGCCACCTCCTCGGCGGTCATCGTCTTGTCGGCCATCTACGCACCCTCCTTCCCGAACGTGTCGCGGACCCGGTCGGCCAGGCCGCTGAGGTTGGCCTCGAAGGTGAAGCCCTGCTCGAAGCGGTAACTGCGGCGCACGTCGACCGGATCGATGCCGTTGATCGCGGCCTTGGCCATCCGCAGCAGCCGCCCGTCCTTGGCGGCGATCTCCCGGGCCAGCTCCAGGGCCGCCGCCCGCAGCCCCGCACGCGGCACCACCCGCCACACCGAGCCGTGCCGGTGCAGCTCGGCGGCGCTCGCCGTACGCCCGGTGTAGTACAGGGCGCGCATCAGGTGCTGCGGGACCAGCCGGGCGAGATGGGTGGCGGCGCCCAGCGCGCCCCGGTCCAGCTCGGGCAGCCCGAAGACGGCGTCCTCGCTGGCCACGATCGCGTCCGCGTTGCCCACCAGCCCTATCCCGCCGCCCAGGCAGAAGCCGTGCACCGCCGCCACGACGGGGGTCTCGCACTCGTACACCGCCGCGAAGGCGTCCGCGCAGCCGTGGTTGGCGCCGATCAGCGCCCGCTGCCCGGCCGCCTGTATCTCCTTGATGTCCACGCCCGCGTTGAACCCGCGGCCCTCCGCGGCCAGGACCACGCACCGGACCCCCGGATCGCGGCCCGCCGTGCGCACGGCCGCGGCCAGCGCGGACCAGCCGGCCACCGGCAGTGCGTTCACCGGCGGGAAGTCGACCGTGACGAGCGAAATCCCCTTTTCCGGGGACGAGAGGGAGACACCCATGGACGCATCAGCTACCTTCGCACTCAACGCCTTTCCACCAAACATTTGTTAGGTGTGCGGCTTCGAAGCTAGCAGTCGGCGCGGACCAGCGGGAGGGCCTGTGGAAAACCCGGCGGCGCACCCTGTGGACAACTCGCTGCACGGCAGAACCGTCGTGGTCACCGGCGGCACCCGGGGCGTCGGCGCCGGGATCGCCCGGGCCTGCGTCGCGGCCGGTGCCCAGGTTTTGGCCTGCGCCCGCAGACCGCCCGAACACCCCCTGGCCGGAGTCGAGTTCGCCCCGCTCGACCTGCGCGACCCGGCCGCCGTCCGGGCCTTCTTCGGCGCGCTGCCCCGCCTCGACGTCCTCGTCAACAACGCGGGCGGCACGCCGTACCGGCGGCTCGTGGACGCCGAAGCCGAACGGCACGCGAAGGTCATCGAGCTGAACCTCGTCACCCCGCTGACCGCGTCCCTCGCCGCCTACGAGCACCTGCGGCGCAGCCGGGGCTCGGTGGTGATGGTCGGCAGCGTCAGCGGCACGCGTCCCTCGCCCGGGTCGGCCGCCTACGGCGCGGCCAAGGCGGGCCTGGCCGGTCTCGCCGCCTCCATGGCGGTGGAGTGGGCACCGGAGGTCCGGGTCAACACGCTGGTGGTCGGCATGGTCCGCACCGAGCTGTCCCCGCTGCACTACGGCGGCCCCGACGGCATCGCCGCCGTCTCCCGCACCGTCCCGCTGGGCCGCCTGGCCACCCCCGCCGACGTCGGCGCCGCCGCCGTCTTCCTCGCCTCCGACGCGGCCGCCTACATCAGCGGGGCGAGCCTCGAGGTGCACGGAGGCGGGGAACGGCCCGCCTTCCTGGCCGCCGCGACCGTCAACCTCCCACCAGGAGAACCGAGATGAACGGAATCTGCGCCGGCCGGGTCGTCGTCGTCACCGGTGCCGGACGCGGGCTCGGCCGGGCCCACGCCCTCGCCTTCGCGGCCGAGGGCGCAAGCGTCGTCGTCAACGACCTGGGCGTCGCACTCGACGGCGCACCGGACGGCGCGCCCGGCGCGGTGAACCCCGCGGAGGGCGTCGCCGCGGAGATCCGGGCCGCGGGCGGCGAGGCGGTCGCGCACGCCGGCGACATCGCCACCACCGAGGGCGCCGCCTCCCTGGTCCGGACCGCCCTGGAGAGCTACGGACGGCTCGACACCCTCGTCAACAACGCGGGCTTCCTGCGCGACCGCATGCTGGTCAACCTGGACGAGGACGACTGGGACGCGGTGATCCGCGTCCACCTCAAGGGCCACTTCCTGCCGCTGCGGCACGCCGCCGTGCACTGGCGGGCCGAGGCCAGGGCCGGGCGGAGCGCGCAGGCCCGGATCGTCAACACCAGCAGCGGGGCGGGCCTGCTGGGCTCGGTCGGACAGGGCAACTACAGCGCCGCCAAGGCCGGGATCATCGGCCTGACCCTGGTCGCCGCGGCCGAACTGGCCCGCTACGGCGTCCAGGTCAACGCCGTCGCCCCCGCCGCCCGCACCCGGATGACGGAACGTGCCTTCGCCGCGGCCATGGCGGCCCCGGCGGCCGGGTTCGACGCCATGGCGCCGGAGAACGTCTCCCCGCTCGTCGTCTGGCTCGGCTCCGCCGCCAGCGACGGCGTGACCGGCCGGGTCTTCGAGGCGGAGGGCGGCCGCATCACCGTCATGGAGGGCTGGCGCCCCGGCCCGACCGCCGAGAAGGCGGCCCGCTGGACACCGGCCGAGGCCGGGCAGGAAGCACGCCGGCTGCTGGCCGCGGCCTACCCTCCGGCCCCCGCCTACGGAGCGCACCCCCAGCTGCCGAGACCGCACCCCTAGGTGTCGCACTCCAGCACCGTCCGGCACAACCCGCACCGCGCGCGGACCCGCCCCCGCACCGGCACCCTGATCCGCTGGTGGCAGGTCGGACAGGGGAAGGAGACGCGCAGCTCACCGGAGGGGCCGGGGGCGAAGGCGTACGAGGTCCCGGACGCGCCCGGCGCCATCGGCACCGCATGCCGCCGGTCATGGGCGTACCGGCGGCGCCCCGCCCAGCCGGCGCCGGTCAGCGGCGGCTGCTGCCCGTCCTGGCGGGCCAGGGTCAGCCCCTTGGTGTAGGCGGTGTAGGCCTGCGGGCTGGTGAACCACACGGACGGGTCCTCGCCGAAGAGCAGCGCCCGCTTGGCCAGCACGTAGCCGAACTCCTCGGGGGTGAGATAGCCGAGCTTCTGGGAGGTGACGGCGTCCTCCCGGTAGGCGTCCAGGAGCAGCCAGCCCGCCCCCAGGTAGGCCGTCACCGTGTCGGTGAGGATCTCGTTCTCGGCCGTGGTCGGGAAGGCGAGGTCCAGCCGGTGCAGATAGACGTGCGCCACCTCGTGGGCGAGCGCGGCGCCGATGTCCCGGCGGTGCGTGCGGAACCGGTCGTTGAGCTCCACGAAGTACTCGGGCCCCGCCGCAAGTTCCACGTGCGCCGCATGGGTCATCTCCCGGAAGCCGACGACCAGCCGCGCGTCCGGCAGCCGGAAGTGCCGCACGAGCTCGTGGGCCACCCGCTGCGCGCCCACATGCAGGTCGTCGGTGTCGCAGAAGGCCACATCGGCGGGGACCACGCTGGCCGAGAAGGTCTGCACGGCGGTGGGGGACAGGCGCCGGTACAGCGCGGTGATCGCGGCCCGCACCGTCTCCAGATGCGGGTACCCGTGCTCGACCGGTCCGCCGTTCGCCACCTGCGCACCCCCAAAGACGCCGGAGCCCTCCTCCACTGTAGGCGCCGCGGACCGCCGGTCACACGGGCAGCAGCCGGGGAGCCGGCCGGTCCGGGGCCGCGTCCTGGAGCTCCAGCAGCCACACGTCGTTCGCGCCCTCCCGGAGCACCGGCCCGGGCACGTACAGGGTCCGCTGCGGACCCACCGACCAGTAGCGGCCCAGCCCGAACCCGTTGACCCACGCGAAGCCACGGGTCAGGCCGGGCAGCTCCAGCCGTGCGTCCCCGGCCCCGCGGACCACGGCCGTCCCCCGGTACAGCCCCGGCCCGCCCCGCCCGGGCGGCGCACCGAACGGCACCGCGTCCACACCACCGCGGAAGGCATCCAGATCGAGGCCACGCGCGCGTACCCCGTGCAGATACTGCCGCTCGTGCAGGATGCCGCCGGTGACGCCCTTCGCCTCGCCGAACCGCGGCCCGTAGTTCACCCGGCCCAGGGACTCCACCCACAGCTCCACGCGCGCGGGACCCGCCACGGGCTCCGGCAGCCGCGGCTCCTCCTCGGTGAGCACCCCGGCCCGCTCGCCGTCGACGTACACCACCGCCAGGTCCCGCAGCCCGCGCACGGTCAGCGGGTACGGCCGGCGCGGTCCGGGCACGTCCACCGTGTAGCGCACGAGCCCCCGGGTGACCCGCAGTTCCTCGAAGGAGGGCGGCAGCGCGGCGGTCACCTCCTCGCCGCCCAGCGTGTCCAGGACGTCGCCCAGGGCCGCCCAGGAGGTCACCGCCACCTCGGCCGGAGAGCCCAGCACCGGCGGCCGCGGCGGCAGGGCGGGCAGCGGCCCGGGCGCGTACTCGGCCAGCACCTCGCGCAGCCGCCAGAACTTCTCCGTCGGGCGGCCGTACTCGTCGACGGGGGCGTCGTAGTCGTACGACGTCACGTCCGGCCCGAGCGGGCCCTCGTGCAGCGGGCCGCCCCGGTTGGCGCCCGCCCAGCCGCCGAAGCTGGTCCCGCCGTGCGCCATGTACAGGTTCACCGACGCCCCGCACGCCAGGATCTCCCGCAGCGTCGCGGCGGCCTCGCCCGGGTCGCGTACGACCGGCTCCCCGGCCCAGTGGCAGAACCAGCCGCACCAGAACTCCATGCACATCAGCGGGCCCTGCGGGCGGTGGCGGCGCAGCGCCTCGAAGGCCACGCGCGCGTGGGAGCCGAAGTTCACCGTCGCGAGCACCCCGGGCAGCGAGCCGCCGGTCAGCATGTGGTCCTCGGGACCGTCCGAGGTGCACAGCGGAACCGTCACCCCCTCGGCCCGCAGCAGCGCGGCCAGCTCCCGGAGATGGCCGGTGTCGCTGCCGTAGCTGCCGTACTCGTTCTCCACCTGGACCAGCAGCACCGGGCCGCCGCGGTCGGTCTGCCGGGACACGATGTCCGGCAGCAGACGGCGGAACCAGTCGCGCACCGGCGCCATATAGCGCTCGTCGCGCGTACGCGCGCGCGTGCCCGGCCCGCCCGTCACCCACACCGGCACCCCGCCGTTCTCCCACTCCGCGCAGATGTACGGCCCCGGCCGCACCACCGCCCACAGGCCCGCCTCCGCGACCGCGTCCAGAAAGCGGCCGACCGCCGCGACGTCCCGGTACTCGCCCGGGGCCGGTGCGTGCAGGTTCCAGGGGACGTACGTCTCCACGCAGTTCAGGCCCATGGCACGCAGCATCGCCAGCCGGTGCCGCCAGAGCCGCTCGTGCACCCGGAAGTAGTGCAGCGCCCCGGACAGCAGCCGCACCGGCCGCCCGTCCAGCAGGAACTCCGACTCCCCGACCGTGAACTCGCCCATGCCTCCCAGCCTCACCCCTTCCGGTGATCGCCGCCATGGACGAAGATCGGCGCTGCTTGGACAGAAGTCCGCTGCCGCCGAGGCCGCGAGGAGCGCCGATGTACCAGACCTGGATGCGGTTCTTCAGCCCCGGCCCCGCCCACCACCGGCTCGGCCTGGTCTGCCTCGGCGTGGGCCTCCAGCACGGTGCGCTGCCCACCGTCGGCCCGCGCACCCTCGACCACCACGTGGCCGTGGTGATCAGCGCGGGCGGCGGCTGGTACCGGGCCGCGGACGGCCGCCGTACGACCGTCACGGCGCCCGCGCTGCTCTGGCTCACCCCCGGCGTGCCGCACCACTACGCGCCCGACGCGGACTCCGGCTGGGACGAGGGCTTCGTCGACTTCGCCGGCCCCGCCACACCCTCGTACACCGAACTCGGCTACATCGAACCCGACCGGCCCGTCGTCCCCCTCTCCGACGCCGCCGCGCCCCGCGCGGTCATCGCCCGCATCGCCCGCGCCGCCCGCCGCGGCAACCCCCTGCTGGAGGTGGAGACCGGCGCCGCCGTGCACGAGCTGCTGGTGGCCCTGCGCCGCGCCCGCGCCGATCTCGCCCCGGACGGCGACCAGGTGCTCCAGGCGCTGGCCCGGGACGCCTGCACGACGATGAGCGTCGCCGACCACGCCGCCCGGCACGGGATGACCGCCGCCGAGCTGCGCAGTGCCGTCCGCCGGGCCGCCGGATGCACCCCCAAGGACTATCTCCTCGGCATCCGCCTGGGCCGCGCCAAGGAACTCCTGGCCGCCACGGAGCTGTCCGTCGCCGCCGTGGCGCGCCGGGTCGGTTACGACGACCCCGCCTACTTCTCGCGGCTCTTCACCCGCCGCGTCGGCCTCGCCCCGGTCCGCTTCCGGGCCCAGCAGGGCCGTGCCGTCCCGGGCGGCTGGAGCGACCGGGTCCCCGAGCCCGGCCAGCCCCCGATGATCCAGTCCCCGGACACCCCGTAGGCCGACCGCCGCCGAGCACATAGGGTTGACACCCATGACCACCAGCAACACCGGCACCGGTGCCGTGGACCCCGAGGTCCGCCAGGAACTGGAGCGGCTGCGCGACAGCATCGACAACATCGACGCGGCCGTCGTCCATATGCTCGCCGAGCGCTTCAAGTGCACCCAGCAGGTCGGCCGGCTCAAGGCCGTGCACCAGCTGCCGCCCGCCGACCCGGCCCGCGAGGCCCGCCAGATCGAGCGGCTGCGCCGCCTCGCCGAGAGCGCCAAGCTCGATCCGGCGTTCGCCGAGAAGTTCCTGAACTTCATCATCGCCGAGGTGATCCGGCACCACGAGAGCATCGCCGAGGACACCGTCAACGGACAGTCCGCACAGCACTGACACCGAAAAGGCGGGGCGTCAAGGGGGCGGCGGGCGCACGCGCCGGGCGCCCCGGTGCACCGGACATAAGCCGTGTACCGACCCGCCCCTGTGCGGTGTCGGTCCCATCGGGCAGCATGGCGTGCATGTCCGTACTCACGCGCGACGAAGCGCAAGCCCGAGCACAGCTCCTCGACGTCCACCGGTACACGGTCGAACTGGACCTCACCACCGGGGACGAGACCTTCCTCTCCCGCACAGTGATCCGGTTCACCGCGCTGGCCGAGGGAGACACGTTCGTCGAGCTGAAGCCCGCGGAACTGCGCGCCGTCACGCTCGACGGGCAGCCCCTCGACCCGGAGTCGCTGCACGCGGACCGGCTGCCCCTGAAGAACCTCACCGCCGGCGAGCACGAGCTGCACGTCGATGCGGTCATGCGCTACTCCCGCACCGGCGAGGGCATGCACCGCTTCACCGACCCCAGCGACGGCGAGACCTACGTCTACTCGCAGCTGTTCATGGACGACGTCCAGCGCGTCTTCGCCGCCTTCGACCAGCCCGACCTGAAGGCCGTCTTCGAGGTGTCCGTCACGGCGCCCGAGGGCTGGACCGTCCTCGCCAACAGCGTCACCGAGCACCAGGGCGACGGCCGCTGGCAGGCCGCACCCACCCCGCCGGTCTCCACCTACCTGGTCGCCGTCGCCGCCGGCCCCTGGCATTCGGTGCGCACCGAACACCGCGGGCTGCCCTTCGGCCTGCACTGCCGCCGCTCCCTCGCCCCCTACCTGGACGCCGACGCCGAGGAGATCCTCGACATCACGCGCGCGTGCTTCGACCGCTACCACGAGAAGTTCGAGGAGCCCTACCCCTTCGACTCCTACGACCAGGCGTTCGTCCCCGAGTTCAACGCGGGCGCCATGGAGAACCCGGGCCTGGTCACCTTCCGCGACGAGTTCGTCTACCGCTCCGCCGTCACGGAGACCGAGCGGCAGATCCGCGCCATGGTCGTCGCGCACGAGATGGCCCACATGTGGTTCGGCGACCTCGTCACCCTGCGGTGGTGGGACGACGTCTGGCTGAACGAGTCCTTCGCCGAGTACATGGGCTACCAGACCACCGCCGAGGCCACCCGCTTCACCGGCCCCTGGACCGAGTTCGCCGTCACCCGCAAGTCCTGGGGCTACGACGCCGACCAGCGGCCCACCACCCACCCGGTCGCCCCCGAGAACGTCGAGGACACCGCCTCGGCGCTGCTCAACTTCGACGGCATCTCCTACGCCAAGGGCGCCTCCGCGCTGCGCCAGCTGGCCGCCTGGCTCGGCGAGAAGGACTTCCTCGCCGGCATCAACACCCACTTCGCCCGGCACAAGTTCGGCAACGCCAGCCTCGCCGACTTCATCGACTCCCTCGCCTCGGCCACCGACCGCGACGTGCACGCCTGGGCCGACAGCTGGCTGCGCACCACCGGCGTCGACACGCTCACCCCGGTGATCGCCTCCACCGAGGGCAGCTGCACGCTGACCGTCGACCGCGCGGGCAGCCGCCCGCACCGCATCACCGCCGGCCTGTACGACCACGACCTCGCCGACGAGGGCCGGCTGGTGCTGCGCGAGCGCCTCGACCTGGACGTGCCGTCGGCCGACCCGCACCCCATCGGCAAGCGCCCCGCCCTGCTCCTGCTCAACGACGGCGACCTCACCTACGCCAAGATCCGCTTCGATGCCGGCTCCTTCGAGACGGTCCGCACCGCCCTGTCCGCCCTGCCCGACCCGCTCAGCCGCGCGCTCGTCTGGAACGCCCTGCGGGACGCCGTCCGCGACGGTGAACTCCCGCCCGCCGTCTACCTGGAGACGGCCCGCGCCCACCTTCCGCGCGAGACCGACCTGGCCGTCGTCGAGGGCGCCCTGGCCTTCGCCTCGGGCCAGATCGCCGACCAGTACCTGCGTCCCGAGGACCGCCCGGCCGCCCTGGCCACCCTCACCTCCCTCGCCCGCGACCTGCTGCGCCGCACCGAGGACGGCGACCACCCCGGCCTGCGCCTGCTCGCCGTGCGGCAGTTCGTCGACGCGGCCGCGCACCCCGACACCATCGCCGCCTGGCTCGCGGACGGCACGGTGCCCGGCGGACCGGAACTCGACCCCGAGCTGCGCTGGCGCATCCTCGGCCGGCTCGCCGTGCTCGGCGCCACCGACGAGGCCGCCATCGCCGCCGAGCTGGAGCGCGACCCGAGCGCCACCGGCCAGGAGGGCGCCGCCCGCTGCCGGGCCGCGCTGCCCGACCCGGACGCCAAGCGCGCGGCCTGGGACGCCATGTTCACCCGCGACGACCTGTCCAACTACCTGTTCACCGCCACCGCCCGCGGCTTCTGGCAGCCCGAACAGGCCGACCTGGTACGGGAGTACGTGCCGCGCTTCTACGAGGACGCGGTCGGCCTCGCCGCCCGCCGGGGCCCCGCCATCGCCGTCGCCGCCGGCCGCTGGTGCTTCCCGGCGCACGCCGTGGACGCCGAGAACCTCCGGCTCGGCGAGGCCTGCCTGCGCGACGCGGACCCCGTCCCCTCCCTCCGCCGCACCCTCGCCGACCGCCTGGACGACCTGTCCCGCGCGCTACGGGTACGCGGCGAGCGAACGGAGGTATAGCGGCCCCGCACCGACAGAGTCTGCGGCACCGGGGGGCGGAGGGGGCGAGCCGCCGCGCGCGAGCGCCCCGCACAACCCCCACCCGTGCGCCGGAGCACGCCGGCGCCCCGGCCGCCCCGCTCCGGCGCCCGGGCCGCCCCGCTCCGGCGCCCAGGTCGCCCCGCTTCGGAGGCCTCCGCCTCGGCCCGGCGAGGCCTCCTCCCCTCTCCGGCGCGGCCGCCGCCCGGCGCGGCCGCCGCCCGGCCCGGCACGCGGCCCGGCCCGGCACGCGGCCCGGCCCGGCACGCGGCCCGGCCCGGCACGCGGCCCGGCCCGGCACGCGGCCCGGCCCGGCACGCGGCCCGGCCGAGGCCGCGGCGGTGCAGCGGCAGGACTCCGTCGTCGCGGCCCGCGAGCGAAGGCAGCAGTGAGCGGCCGTACTCCTGGAAGACCGCCCCTGCGCGCCCTCTCCCGGGGACGCCGCCCCGCCAGGGTGCCGCCCTGCGCGGCCTCTCCCGAGGGCGCCGTCCGGCGCAGTACCGCCCGGTGTACGCGCCCTTCGCACGGGGCCCGGGGGCGCTGCCCCGCTAGGGCCCCGCCCCGCTAGGGCACCGTCCCGCTAGGGCACCGTCCCGCTAGGCCGCCGCCCGGCGCAGTACCGCCCGGCGTACGCGCCCCTCGCGCGGGCCCGGGCGGCGGTTGCCCGGCTCCTCCTGGGGTGGCGAGCCGGTGTCCAGGCTGAACCCCAGCCGCTCCAGGAAGCGTTCGCCGGAAGGCCAGCCGGGGGGCACCGTCGCCGTCACCGTCGTGGTGTCCCCGGCGCGGGCCAGCAGCGACGCGGCGAGCAGCCGGCCGAGCCCCCGGCCCCGCGCCCAGGGGGCCAGCAGGAACAGCCCCACCGCCACCGCGCCCGGCTCCGGATGGTTCCGTACGGCGTCCACCACGCCCGCCACCACCCCGTCCCGCTCCAGCACCAGCAGCACCTTGTCGTCGGGGCTCGCACCCTCCGGCAGCGCGTAGTACAGGCCCTGCACATCGCCCGGCCCGGACGGCAGCCCCGTCGCCGCCAGGAACCAGTCCTCGCACTCCTCGAACAGCCTCAGCAGCGGCCCCTCGTCCGCCGGGCCCAGCTCCCGCACCAGCACCCGCTCACCGGGCACGTCGATCGTCCACACGCACACCACCGCCCCAACGCGTTTTCCCCGTACGGGAATACCCACTTTCGGGTTCTGTTCGCCGGACTTTCGGGACGTGCGCTCCACTACCGGTACAAGCTGGAACTCCGGCCGTACGCCCAGAGCCCCGCACCCCGCCCGAGGAGGGTCCATGAGCGCAGGAGAGCCGTTGTCCATCCCGCCCCTCGCCGCAGGCCCCGGCGGCCCCGACGCACTGCGGCCGCTGCTCGGCACCGTGCTGGACGCGCTCGCCGCCGGCGGCCGGGCGCGCGGCGGGCCGCTGCCCGCGGGCGGACCGCAGGCCGTCGCCGCGCGCGTCGCCGACGTCCTCGGGGACGTCCTGCCGGACGACGGCGACCCCGACGCCCTGCGCACCCTGGTGCACGCCCTCGCCGAGGGCGCCGCCGACCCCGCCGACCCGCTGTGCGCGGCCCATCTGCACTGCCCGCCGCTCGCCGTGGCCACCGCCGCCGACCTCGCCGTCAGCGCCCTCAACCCCTCGCTGGACTCCTGGGACCAGGCCCCGGCCGCCTCCGCCCTGGAGGCCGAGGTCACCCGGGCCCTGGCGCGGCAGGCCGGCCTTGCCGACGCGCTGGTCACCACCGGCGGCACCGAGGCCAACCAGCTCGCCCTGCTGCTCGCCCGCGAGGCGCACGGCGGCAGCGTCCGGCTGGTCTGCGGGGCCGGCGCCCACCACTCGCTGCCGCGCGCCGCCTGGCTGCTCGGCCTGCCCGACCCGCTCGTCCTCCCGACTCCCGGCGGCACCCTGGACCCCGCCACCCTCGACGCCGCCCTCACCGTCCTCTCCGGCCCGCTGCTGGTCGCCGCGACCGCCGGCACCACCGACGCCGGCCTCATCGACCCGCTGCCCGAGATCGCCGGGCTGTGCACCGCGCACGGCGCCCGGCTGCACATCGACGCCGCCTACGGCGGAGGCCTCCTCTTCAGCGACCGGCACCGGGAGAAGCTCGCCGGGCTGGAGGCCGCCCACACCGTCACCCTCGATCTGCACAAGCTCGGCTGGCAGCCGGTCGCCGCCGGGCTCCTCGCAGTCGCCCGCCCCCGCGAACTCGCCGCCCTGCACCAGCGCGCCGACTATCTGAACGCGGACGACGACACCGAGGCCGGCCTCCCCGACCTGCTGGCCCGCTCCCCGCGCACCACCCGGCGCCCCGACATCCTCAAGATCGCCGTCACCCTGAGAACCCTCGGCCGCCGCGGACTCGGCGCCCTGGTCGACCAGGTCTGCGCCCGCGCCCGGGAGTTCGCCGCCCTGGTCCAGGACGACCCCGGCTTCGTGCTGTACGACCGGCCGGTGATCAGCACGGTCCTGTTCCGGCCGTACGCGGCCGCCGACGCCGACGTGGCCGCCGTACGCCGCACGCTGCTGCACGAGGGCCGGGCCGTCCTCGGCCGCGCCCGCCTCGACGGCCGGCTCTGGCTCAAGGCCACCTTCCTCAACCCCCACACCCGCCCGGCCGACCTCGCCCACCTCCTCGAACTCGTCGGCAAACACGCCGCAGAAGCCGCCGCAGAGCCCGCCGAAGACCTTGTGGAACCACCCGTCGAAGGAAGCCCCCTCAGATGACCCACCCCCCACGGCACGAGCCCGAGTCCCCCCGTGACCTGGTCGGCATCGGCATCGGGCCGTGCAACCTCTCCCTCGCCGCCCTCGCCCACCCGCTCGCCGAACTCGACGCCGTCTTCTACGAGCAGCGCCCCGGCTTCGACTGGCACCCCGGCCTGCTCATCGAGGGCGCCACCATCCAGGTGCCGTTCCTCGCCGACCTGGTGACCCTCGCCGACCCCACCAGCCCCTGGAGCTTCCTGAACTACCTGCGCGGCCGCGACCGGCTGTTCCCCTTCTACTTCGCGGAGCGCTTCCACATCCACCGTGCCGAGTACGACGGCTACTGCCGCTGGGTCGCGCAGCAGCTGCCCGGACTCCACTTCCGCCACCAGGTCGACGCCGTCCGCTGGAACCCCGAACGGGACGTCTTCGAGGTCGACTTCACCCAGCTCGACAGTGAGGGCGAGGCCGAGGCCCTGGGCCGTACCTACACCCGCAACGTCGTCCTGGGCGTGGGCACCGCACCCCATGTGCCCGACCCGCTCCAGCCCCTCGTGGACGCCCCCGGCGTGCCGGTGATCCACGCCGCCGACTATCTCGGCCACCGCGCCGCCCTGCTCGCCGCCGGGCATGTCACCGTCGTCGGCTCCGGCCAGTCCGGCGCCGAGATCTTCCTCGACCTGCTGCGCCACCGCCCGGCCGGCCGGGAGCAGCTGCACTGGATCGGCCGCAGCGAGGCGTTCGCACCGATGGAGTACTCCAAGCTCGGCCTGGAGCACTTCACCCCGGACTACACCCGCTACTTCCACGCCCTCGCCGAGCCCGTCCGGGACCGGCTGGTCGCCGCCCAGTGGCAGCTGCACAAGGGCATCGACGCCGACACCGTCGCCGCCATCCACGACGAGCTGTACCGGCGCACCCTGGACGGCGGCTGGCCCGACGCCGTGCTCACCCCCGGGGTCCGGGTCCGTACGGCCGGCCGGATCGCCACCACCCGGATCGAACTGCACCTGGAACACCTCCAGCAGAGCAGCCGCTCCCGGCTGACCACCGACGCCGTCGTCCTCGCCACCGGCTACCGCGAGCGCCCCCTCGGCCGCATCCTCGCCGGACTCGACCCCTACATGCGCCGGGACAGCAGCGAACGCCCGCGCATCGACGAGGAGTTCAGGATGGTCCTCGACCCCTCCGTGACCGGCGCGGTCTACGTCCAGAACGCCGAGCTGCACACCCACGGCATCGGCGCGCCCGACCTCGGCCTCGCCGCCTGGCGCAGCGCGAGCATCCTCAACTCGCTCACCGGCAAGGAGCCGTACCCGCTGCCGGTCCGAACCGCCTTCACCACCTTCGGACTTCACCAGGAACCCCGGGTTCCGCAGGCCCGGCAGGCGAAGCGGCTGACCCCGCTGACCGACGGGAGGTGAGAAAGCCGGCCATACCGGAAGAACGAGCCGCCCGACGGTGTTGGGGGCTGCCATGAACACGACTTGGATCGCCGCCCGCCGTGCCGCCGTCGTCAGCCCGTACGAGAGTTCCGCGCTGGCCCCGAGTCGGGGCTTCGCCGGACAGACCCTCCGTCAGTATCTGCGGCTCGCCGGGGGAGGGGAGGCGGTGCGGATCACGCTCAGCAACCGCTACGGCAAGGAGCCCCTGGAGATCGGCGCCGCCCGCCTCGCCACCCGCGCCGCCGGCCACGGCATCGACCCGGCGACCGACACCCCGCTCACCTTCGCCGGGTCCGCCACCGTCACGATCCCGGCGGGCGAGGAGACCGTCAGCGACCCGGTCGAGCGTGCCGTCACCGCCGGCCAGGAACTCGCCGTCAGCCTCTATCTTCCCGGCGACACCGGCCTGACCACCTTCTCGATGGTGCCCTACGACACCGGCCACGCGGCCCCCGGCGACCAGGCGTCCGCCGCGCGGCTGCGCGACGCCGAGGAGGTGCCGACCGGCCACTTCGGCATCGGCGCCGATGTACGGGCGCCCGAGGGCACCCGGATCGCGGTGGCCTTCGGCGACTCCTGGATCGAGGGCACGGGCACCACGCCCGGCCGGGACGGCAGCTTCCCCGCGCAGCTCGGCCGCCGGCTCGGCCGCGGCTGGATCGTCAACCAGGGCATCGCCGGCAACCGCCTGCTCACCGACGAGATCGGCGAGCGTCTGCTCAGCCGCGTCGACCGCGATGTCCTCGCGGTGCCCGGGGTGAGCCATGTCCTGATCCACATCGGCCTCAACGACCTCGGCATGCCCGGCTTCCGCGCCTTCCCCGCACCCGCCGCGGGTGCCGGCGCGGCCGACCTCATCACCGGGCTCACCGCTCTCGCCGAGCGCCTGCGGGCCGCCGGCCTCACCGTGATCGGCTCCACCATCGGCCCGTACCGGGGCACGGTTTACGAGGGGTACGACACCGAAGCCGGCCAGGCCGCGCGGCGCGAGGTCAACGCCTGGCTGCTCAGCGACCGGAACCCGTTCGACGCGGTGGTGGACGTGGCCGCCGCCGTCGCCGACCCGGAGCAGCCCGAACGGATCCGCCCGGAATTCGACAGCGGCGACGGTCTGCACGTCAATGACGCCGGCGCGAAAGCGATCGCCGACGCCGTGGACGTCCGTCTGTTCGACCTCTAGAACGAGAAACCGGGAAATCGCTCAAAGGAGCGGGCTGTCGCCCAATTCAACACTTGTCAATAAGCCTTTACCCAGAGTCTGTTGAGTGGACATACGGTGCCGATTCTCTACCCGCGGGTAAGCCATAGGCTCGACTCATGCGCCGAGCAAAGATCGTTTGTACATTGGGGCCCGCCACCGACTCGTACGACCAGATCAAGGCACTGGTCGAAGCCGGAATGGACGTCGCCCGTTTCAACCTCAGCCACGGCACCTACGCCGAACACGAGGAGCGTTATCAGCGCGTACGGAAAGCGGCCGACGAAACCGGCCGCAGCGTGGGAATCCTCGCCGACCTTCAGGGTCCGAAGATCCGCCTCGGCCGCTTCCGCGAAGGACCGGTACTCCTTGAACGCGGGGACACCTTCACCATCACCGTCGAGGAGGGCGTCGAGGGCGACCGCCACCAGGTCGGCACCACCTACGCCGGTCTCGCCGCCGACGTCACCCCCGGCGAGCGCGTCCTCGTCGACGACGGCAAGGTCTGCCTGGAGGTGACCGCCGTCGACGGCCCCCGGGTGCGCACGGTGGTGGTCGAGGGCGGCATGGTCTCCGACCACAAGGGCCTCAACCTCCCCGGCGTCGCCGTCTCCGTCCCCGCCCTCTCCCCGAAGGACGAGGACGACCTGCGGTGGGCGCTGCGCACCGGCTTCGACGTCATCGCCCTCTCCTTCGTCCGCAGCGGCGACGACGCCAGGGACGTGCAGCGCATCATGGCCGAGGAGGGCCGCCGCCTCCCGGTGATCGCCAAGATCGAGAAGCCGCAGGCCGTCGCCGACCTCGACTCCATCGTGGCCGCGTTCGACGGGCTGATGGTCGCGCGCGGCGACCTCGGGGTGGAGATGCCGCTGGAGCAGGTGCCGATCGTGCAGAAGCGCGCGGTCAAGCTGGCCAGGCGCAATGCCAAGCCGGTCATCGTGGCCACCCAGATGCTCGACTCGATGATCGAGAACTCCCGGCCGACCCGCGCCGAGGCCTCCGACGTGGCCAACGCGGTCCTCGACGGCGCGGACGCGGTGATGCTGTCCGGCGAGACCAGCGTCGGCAAGTACCCGGTCGAGACCGTGCGCACCATGGCGAAGATCGTCGAAGCGGCCGAGGAGGACATGCTGGCGGCCGGTCTGCCCCCGCTGACCGAGCGGAACAAGCCCCGCACCCAGGGCGGCGCGGTCGCCCGGGCCGCCGCCGAGATGGGCGACTTCCTCGGGGCGCGGTTCCTGGTGGCCTTCACCCAGTCGGGAGACACGGCCCGCCGGCTGTCCCGGTACCGGTCGCCGATCCCGCTGCTCGCCTTCACCCCGGAGCCGGCCACCCGCTCCCAGCTCAGCCTGACCTGGGGCGCCGAGACCTTCCTCGGCCCCCATGTCGACTCCACGGACGCCATGGTGGCCCAGGTGGACGAGCTGCTGCTGCGCTACGGCCGGTGCCGCAAGGGCGATGTCGTGGTCATCACGGCGGGTTCACCGCCCGGGGTCTCCGGCTCGACCAACATGGTCCGGGTGCATCACATCGGCGAGGACGACAGCCCGAAGTGAACGCGAAAAGGGCCCCTCTTCGAGAGGGGCCCGCAAGAAGTGCTGACCTTGGGATCCAAGGAAAAGTGCCCCGGGTCGGACTCGAACCGACACTGTACGGGTTTTGAATCCGTTGCCTGCTGCCAATTGGGCTACCGGGGCTCGCAGAATCCAAGGTTTCCCCCGACCCTCCGCGCGTCCACCATACCGTAGCTAGGTAGGCTCTTGTCAGCAGTACCCCTGCCCCTGAACGAGGAGCCCCCGTGACCGCCGAGTCGCCCCAGCCCGCAGACGCGCCCGACGACGAGATGTCGCACGTGCCTCCGCTGACGACCCGTGTCGTCATCGCCGAGGACGAGGCCCTGATCCGGCTCGACCTCAAAGAGATGCTGGAGGAGGAGGGGTACACCGTCGTCGGCGAGGCCGGGGACGGTGAGCAGGCGGTCGAGCTGGCCCGTGAGCACCGGCCGGACCTGGTGATCATGGATGTGAAGATGCCCAAGCTGGACGGCATCTCCGCGGCCGAGAAGATCGCCGAGGAGTCCATCGCCCCGGTCCTGATGCTCACCGCGTTCTCGCAGCGCGACCTGGTGGAGCGGGCCCGCGACGCCGGCGCCATGGCCTACCTGGTCAAGCCGTTCAGCAAGAGCGACGTCGTCCCGGCCATCGAGATGGCCGTCTCCCGCTTCACCGAGCTGCGCCAGCTGGAGAAGGAGGTCGCCGACCTCACCCTGCGGCTGGAGACCCGCAAGCTGGTCGACCGCGCGAAGTCCGTCCTCCAGACCGAGTACGGCCTGACCGAGCCGGCCGCGTTCCGCTGGATCCAGAAGACCTCCATGGACCGCCGGATGTCGATGCAGCAGGTCGCCGAGGCGGTCATCGCCGACAGCCAGGAGAAGAAGGCCGCGAAGAAGGGCTGACCGATGATTCCCCGCGCCCCTGCCGAGGCGCGGGGAAGCCGGCGTTCTTCTCAGTCCTCGCCCAGGTACGCCTTGCGTACCGACTCGTCGTGCAGCAGGTCCTGGCCGCTGCCCGACAGGACGACCGAGCCCACCTCCATGACATGGCCCTGGTCGGCCAGGGAGAGCGCCGCCTGGGCGTTCTGCTCGACCAGCAGAATCGTCGTCCCCTGCGACTTCAGCTCCGCGATCGTCGCCATGATCTTCTGCATCATGATCGGCGACAGGCCCATGGACGGCTCGTCCAGCATCAGCAGCTTCGGCCGGGACATCAGTGCCCTGCCCATCGCCAGCATCTGCTGCTCACCGCCGGAGAGGGTGCCCGCGGCCTGCCTGCGCCGCTCGCCCAGGATCGGGAAGAGGTCGTAGGCCCGCTGGATGTCCTTCTCGATGCCGTCCTTGTCCTTGCGGAGGAAGGCGCCGAGCTGGAGGTTCTCGGCGATGGTCAGGCGCGGGAAGATGTGCCGGCCCTCGGGGGAGTGCGCGAGCCCCAGGGCGACGATCTTGTGCGCCGGGATGCCGGCGAGCGGCTTGCCGTCGAAGACGATCTTTCCGGAGACCGGCTTCAGCAGACCCGACAGGGTGCGCAGGGTCGTCGTCTTGCCGGCGCCGTTGGTGCCGATGAGGGTGACGACCTGGCCGGCCTCGACGCTGAACGAGATGCCCTTGACGGCCTCGATCTTGCCGTAGGCGACCCTGAGGTCCTCGACCTCGAGCAGTGCGGTCACGGGGCCTCTCCCTCGGTGGTGCTCGTGCTCTCGGTGGCGGCGTCGGCGGCGGCCTCCGCGGCCTCGACCTCGGCGGCCTCCGCCGTACCCGGGTCGCCCTCGAACGGTTCGCCCAGGTAGGCGGCGACGACCCGCTCGTCGGCCTGGACGACGTCCGAGGTGCCCTCGACCAGCTTCTCGCCCTGGACGAGGACGGCGACCCGGTCGCACAGGTTGAAGATGAAGCGCATGTCGTGCTCGATGACGAGGACGGCGATGCCCTTGTCCCGGATGGCGAAGACCAGTTCCTCGGTGGCCCGGGTCTCCTGCGGGTTCATGCCGGCCGTCGGCTCGTCGAGCAGCAGCAGCCCCGGCTCGCTGGCCAGCGCCCGGGCGATCTCCAGCTTGCGCTGCTCGCCGTAGGGCAGGTTGCGGGCGAGGTGCTCGCGCTTGCCGGCCAGGCCGACGAACTCCAGGAGTTCCATGGCCTTCGCCTCGGACTCCTTCTCCGCCTTGCGGAAGCCGGGGCCGCGCAGCAGTGCCGACCACAGCCCCTCCTTGGTGCGGGTGTGGCGGCCCACGAGGACGTTCTCCAGCACCGTCATGTTGGCGAAGAGCCGGATGTTCTGGAAGGTACGGGCGATGCCCGCCTGCGTCACCAGGTGCGGCTTGGGCGGCAGCACCTTGCCCTGGTAGGCGACCGTGCCCTCGGTGGGGACGTACAGACCGGTGAGGCAGTTGAAGAACGTCGTCTTGCCGGCGCCGTTGGGGCCGATCAGGCCGACGATCTCGCCGCTGTTGACCGTGAAGTCGACGGACCGGACGGCGGTCAGGCCGCCGAACCGCATGGTGACGTCACGGGCTTCGAGTACAGGTGTCGTCATGGTTCCTCACGCCCCTGCCTTGGTGACGGCCGCTTCGTCGGACAGCGTCGCCTGCTGGGGTACGTCGAGCTGGCCGGTCTCGTGGAACTCCAGCTGACGGCGGCGGTTGGCGATGATGCCCTCCGGCCGGAACCGCATGAGCAGGATCAGCGCGACACCGAAGGCCAGCAGCTCGTAGTTCTGCATGAACTGGAGCTTCTCCGGGATCAGATAGAGCAGGCTGGCGCCGAGCAGCGGGCCGCTGACGGTGCCCATGCCGCCGAGGACGACGGCGGCCAGCAGGAACGCCGAGTTGGGCGGGGCGGCACCGGCGAACTGGTAGGGCTGCGGGTTGACGCTGTAGTTCACGTGGGCCATCACGGTTCCGGCGAGACCCGCGAGGGAGGCGCCGAGGGCGAAGGCGATGAGCTTGACGCGGAAACCGTTGATGCCCATGGCGGTGGCGGCGGTCTCGTCCTCGCGGATGGCGATCCAGGACCGGCCGATACGGGAGTCGGCGGCGCGGGTGAAGACGAGCACGACGACGGCCGTGATGATCAGCATCAGGAACAGGTAGTTGGCGAACCGGCCGAGCGTGAACGAGCCGATCTGGTGGGCGTCGCCCAGGTTGAACCCGAAGATGTTGATGTCGGGGATCTGGGTGATGCCGTTGGGGCCGCGGGTGACGTTCGGTCCGGAGTCGCCGTCCAGGCTGTTGACGGTGATCCGGAAGATCTCTCCGAAGCCCAGGGTCACGATGGCCAGGTAGTCGCCGCGCAGCCGCAGTGTGGGCCCGCCGATCAGCACGCCGAAGACCAGCGAGGCGGCCATGCCGGTGAGCGCGGCGGCCCAGAAGGGGAAGTGGACGTCGAACGGCGAGTACTCGGAGCCCGAGACCAGCGCGGCCGCGTAGGCGCCGACGCCGAGGAAGGCGACGTAGCCGAGGTCGAGCAGACCGGTGAGACCGACGACGATGTTCAGGCCGAGGGCCACGGTGGCGAAGATCAGGATGTTCACGCCGATGTTGGCGTTGTGGTCGTCGCTCTGGGTGAACGGGAAGATCACGGCGGCCACGAAGGCGAGCGTGGTGGCGAAGCTCCGGTGCCGGGCGGACATGGCCGCGTAGCGGTCGAGGAGACCCGCGTGCACCAGGCCCCAGGCGGCGAACACCAGGACCAGCAGGAAGCCGATGAAGGTCTCGCTGTCGTCGTCGTTGATGCCGATGCCGTAGGTGAAGACCACCAGGCCGAGGGCGGTGCCGACGGTGACGGCGGCGCGCTCCGCGAGCGGCGACAGGCTGCCGTGGTGCGGCTGGTCGGGCTTGGTGAGATAGCCCTTGATGCCGGTGCCCGGCGCCGGGTGGGGCAGGGCGAGGGCGCCGATGAGCGGGAGCGCGGAGGCCGCCATGGCCACGAAGCCGCCCGGCTCCAGGTTGACCAGACCGCCGAGGTCGACGGCGATGGCGAGGCCGGTGAACCAGCAGACCGCGAACGCGGAGAGGCTGGTCAGGACGACGGGGGTGGTGGCGCCCGAGGGGTTGAGCCAGCCCAGCCCCTTCACGTTCCACAGGGTGAGCCCGTACAGCAGGGTCAGCGCGCCGGCGACCAGGGCCAGGATTTGCAGACCGGCCGGATAGCCGTAGATGGTCAGGTCGCCGGGGAAGTCGGGCGTCCAGGTCCAGCTGAGGAAGGTGCTGGCGATGGTGCCGACGGCGCCGGCCGCGATCAGCAGCCGGGCGGCCAGGGGCGGCAGCGGTATCGGACCGCGCTCGGCGGGGGCCTGGGTGGTGGTGTCGGTCATGCTGCTCACGCCCTGTCCGCGACGCGTTCGCCGAGCAGGCCCTGTGGCCTGAAGAGGAGTACGAGAATCAGGAGGACGAAGGCCCACACCGGGGCCCAGCTCATGCCGCCCAGCTGGTGCATGCCCGGGACGTCGGAGATGTAGGCGGTGGCCATGGCCTCGGCGAGACCGAGCACGAGACCGCCGAGCATGGCGCCGTAGATGTTGCCGATGCCGCCGAGGACCGCCGCGGTGAAGGCCTTGAGGCCGGCGAGGAAGCCCATGTCGTAGGAGACCGAGCCGTACTTGAGGCCGTACGCCGTGCCCGCGACCGCCGCGAACAGGCCGCCGATGGCGAACGCGATCACGATGATGCGGTTGGTGTCGATGCCCATCAGCTGCGCGGTGTCCGGGTCCTGCGCGGTGGCCTGCATGGCGCGGCCGGTGCGGGAGAGGCGGACGAAGAAGGCGAGGATCGCCATGCAGACCGGCGCGGCGATGATCAGGAAGACGTCACCGCTCTGCACCGTGACCGAGCCGAGGTGGTACGGCCCGAACGGCAGCTGCGGGAACACCCGGGCGGTCTTCGCGTTCGGGTAGAGGTTGAACACGAGCTGCTGGAGGGCGAGCGAGAGGCCGATGGCCGTGATCAGCGGTGCGAGCCGTGGCGCGCCCCGCAGCGGCCGGTAGGCGAAGCGCTCGGCGCCCACGGCGATCAGTACGGCGATCAGCGCGCCGCCGAGGAGCATCGCGGGCAGGGCTATCCACATGGATATGCCGTCGGGCAGGGCGAGATAGACCGTCAGGGCGCCGAAGCCGCCCGTCATGAAGATCTCGCCGTGGGCGAAGTTGATGAGCTGGACGATGCCGTACACCATCGTGTAGCCGATGGCGATCAGCCCGTACATCGAGCCGAGGAACAGCCCGTTGGCCAGCTGCTGCGGCAGGGTGTTCACCGCATGGCCTCCATGTGGTGGGGAGAGTCAAGGGGAAGGGAACGGACGGGCCGCGCGGTGACGGTGGTCAGTGCCGCGCGGCCCTGGTGGTGCGGTGGTGCCGTCGGTGCCTTAAGTCGGCCGGACCCGTTACTTCGGGTTGGCCAGGCCGCTCTTGACGGACTTCCACTCCCCGTTGGTGACCTGGTAGACGGTCAGCTGCTTGTTCGTGGTGTCGCCGAACTGGTCGAACGAGATCTTGCCGGAGATGCCGTCGAAGGAGGTGTTCTGGACGGCGTCGACGACCTTCGAGCGGGCGTCGTCCGGGAGCTTGCCGTCCTTCGCGACCTGGCCGACGGCCTTGATGATGGCGGTGGTGGCGTCGTAGGCGTACGAGCCGTAGGTGCCGTAGTCACCGGGGTACTTCTTGGCCTTGTAGGCGCTGACGAAGTCCTTGGCGGCGGGCAGGGTGTCGACCGGGACACCGATGGAGGTGACCAGGTCGCCCTCCGCGGCCTTGCCGGCGGTCTTGATGTAGGTCGGGGTGAACATGCCGTCGCCGCCGAACAGCGGGATCTTGGCCCCGGCGTCCTTGAGCTGCTTGGTCAGCACCTGGGACTCGTCGTACTGGCCGCCGTAGTACAGCAGGTCGGCACCCGAGTTCTTGATCTTGGTGACCAGGGTGGAGAAGTCGCGGTCGCCGACGCTGACGTGGTCGGTGCCGATGACCTTGCCGCCCTGCTTGGCGAACTGCTCCTTGAAGATCTTGGAGAGGCCGGCGCCGTAGGTCTGCTTGTCGTCGACGACGAACGCCTTCTTCTTGTGCAGGCCGTTGAAGGCGTAGTCCGCGGCGAACGCACCCTGGAGGGCGTCGGTGGTCGCGGTGCGGAAGTACGTCTTGAACGGACGGGACTTCTTGGTCTGCCAGTCCTTGCCCTGGGTCAGCTCCGGGGCGGTGTTGGACGGGGAGATCTGCACCAGGTTGGCGGTGGCGAAGACCTGCTGCATCTGCGTGGCCACACCGGAGTTGAGCGGGCCGACCACGCCGAGGACGCTCTTGTCGGAGACGAGCTGGGTGGCGTTCTGCTGGCCGGTGGCCGGGATCGCCTTGTCGTCCAGGGCCTTGATCTTGAAGGTGACGCCGGGGACGGTCTTGTTCTTGTTGGCGTCGTCCACGGCGATCTGCGCGCCGTACTGGATGCCGAGGCCCGTGGCGGAGTTCTGGCCGGTCAGCGGGGCGTCGACGCCGATCGTCACCGTCACGTTGCCGTTGTCGCCGCTGCCTTTGCCGTCGCTGTTGCGGGAGCCGCAGGCGGTGAGAGTCAGAGCTCCGGTGGTCAGCACGGAGGTAAGAATCACCAGAGAACGCTGTCGCACAATCGATCCTTTCCGCAGGCACACCAGTCCCCTGAAGGGTCAGCGGGTGCCGCGCCGGTACCGAACTCCCGTTGGAGCGGTGACTGGCCGTGACTCTAAGCCCGGTGTGGAGACCTGGGCAGCGCCGTGCGCTTCCTTGTGACTTTCTTGTTATGACGACGTGGACGCCTGACTTCCGGCCAGGAAGGTCTCGGCCGGTTTGGCGGAATTTCCGCGCGCTCCAGAAAGATCCATAAGGGCGCATCTTTGCAGAGGAGAAGGCCGTGTGTATTGCACGCACGTTACGGAGTGTTACACCCGGAAAAGAGAAATTCCCCAGCCAAAAGGGCCCGGTCCGGCTCCTGTTGGGGAGCGGTACCGGGCCCGTGCGGCGGGGTGCGGGGCGTCAGGCCGAGGCGCTCGCCCGGTCGCCGTCCTGCGGACGCACATCCCGCAACAGGCAGGTCAGCCGGGCCGTGCACACCCGGCGGCCCTCCTCGTCGCTGATCACGATCTCGTACGTCGCCGTGGACCGGCCCCGGTGCACGGGCGTGGCCACGCCGGTCACCAGGCCCGAGCGGACCCCGCGGTGGTGCGTGCAGTTGAGATCCACACCGACCGCGATCTTGGAGCTGCCGCCGTGCAGCATCGAGCCGACCGACCCCAGGGTCTCCGCCAGCACCGCGGAGGCGCCGCCGTGCAGCAGGCCGTACGGCTGGGTGTTGCCCTCCACCGGCATGGTCCCGACGACCTTCTCCGCCGAGGCCTCCAGGATCTGCACACCCATCCGGGTGCCCAGGTGCCCGGCCGAGAACAGGGCCGGGAGGTCGACACCGAGCGCGGCGTACTCCTCGAGGACCTCCTGCGGGAACTTCACCTGCTGCTGCTCACCCATCGGCCCTGCTCCGTTCGTCGTACGGCTCTCACATCGCGGCGCTGAGCAAACGCTCAGTCGGTCGCCGATTGTTCCAGACGGCCCTCCGCGCGCGCCTGGCCGTCCTCCGCACGTGCCTCGCGGCCGTCCTCCGTGCGCGCCTCCAGGCGTACGACGACGGACTTGCTGGCCGGGGTGTTGCTGGTGTCGGCGGTCGCGTCCAGCGGCACCAGGACATTGGTCTCGGGGTAGTACGCCGCCGCGCATCCCCGGGCCGTCGGATAGAGCACGACCCGGAAACCGGGCGCACGCCGCTCCACCCCGTCCCGCCACTCGCTCACCAGGTCGACGTACGCCCCCTCGGCGACCCCGAGCGCCCGCGCGTCCTCCGGGTTCACCAGCACCACCCGGCGGCCGTTGCTGATGCCCCGGTAGCGGTCGTCGAGCCCGTAGATCGTGGTGTTGTACTGGTCGTGCGAGCGCAGCGTCTGCAACAGCAGCCGCCCCGCGGGCAGTTCGGGGAACTCCACCGGCGCTGCCGTGAAGTTGGCCTTGCCGGTCGCCGTCGGGAAACGGCGCTCGTCGCGCGGGGCGTGCGGCAGCGTGAAGCCGCCGGGCCGGGCCACGCGCGCGTTGAAGTCCTCGAAACCGGGGATCACCCGCGCGATGCGGTCACGGATCGCCGCGTAGTCCTTCTCGAACTCCTCCCACGGCACCACACTCCGCTCGCCCAGCACCCGGCGGGCCATCCGGCACACGATCGCCGGCTCGGACAGCAGCCGCGGACCCGCCGGCGCCAGCCGGCCGCGCGAGGCGTGCACCATGCCCATGGAGTCCTCGACCGTCACGAACTGCTCGCCGCCGGCCTGCACATCCCGCTCGGTGCGCCCCAGCGTGGGCAGGATCAGCGCACGCGCGCCCGTGACGACGTGCGAGCGGTTCAGCTTGGTCGACACATGAACCGTCAGCCGCGCGCGCCGCATCGCGGCCTCGGTGACCTCCGTGTCGGGGGAGGCCGCGACGAAGTTGCCGCCCATCGCGAAGAACACCTTCGCCGTGCCGTCGCGCAGCGCGCGGATCGCCCGGACCACGTCGAAACCGTGCTCGCGCGGCGGGGCGAACCCGAACTCCTTCTCCAGCGCGTCCAGGAAGGCCGGCGCGGGCCGCTCGAAGATGCCCATCGTGCGGTCGCCCTGCACGTTCGAGTGGCCGCGCACCGGGCACACACCGGCACCCGGACGGCCGATGTTGCCGCGCAGCAGCAGGAAGTTGACCACCTCGCGGATGGTCGGCACGGCGTGCTTGTGCTGGGTGAGCCCCATCGCCCAGCAGACGATGGTCCGCTTCGAGGCGAGCACCATGGCGAGCGCCCGCTCGATCTCCGCGCGCGTGAGACCGGTCGCGGTCAGCGTCTCGTCCCAGTCGGCGGCCCGGGCCGCCTCGGCGAACTCCTCGAAGCCATGGGTGTGGTCGCGGACGAACTCCTCGTCGACCGCGCCCTCCGTCTCCAGCACCAGCTTGTTGAGGAGCCGGAAGAGGGCCTGGTCGCCGCCGATGCGGATCTGGAGGAACAGATCGGTGAGCGCGGCACCCTTGAGGAGTCCCTGCGGGGTCTGCGGGTTCTTGAACCGCTCCAGGCCCGCCTCGGGCAGCGGGTTGACGCTGATGATCCGCGCCCCGTTCGCCTTGGCCTTCTCCAGCGCCGACAGCATGCGCGGATGGTTGGTGCCCGGGTTCTGGCCGGCGACGATGATCAGGTCGGCCTTGTACAGGTCCTCCAGCAGGACACTGCCCTTGCCGATGCCGATGGTCTCGCTCAGCGCCGAGCCGGACGACTCGTGGCACATGTTCGAGCAGTCCGGCAGGTTGTTCGTGCCCAGCTCGCGCGCGAAGAGCTGGTACAGGAACGCCGCCTCGTTGCTGGTGCGGCCCGAGGTGTAGAAGACGGCCTCGTCGGGGGAGCCGAGGGCGGCGATCTCCTCGGCGATGATGTCGAAGGCACGCTCCCAGGTGACCGGTTCGTAGTGCTCCCCGCCCTCGGGCAGATACATGGGGTGGGTCAGCCGGCCCTGCTGCCCCAGCCAGTACCCGCTCCGGCCGGCCAGGTCGGCGACGGGGTGCGCGGCGAAGAACTCGGGGGTGACCCGGCGCAGGGTGGCCTCCTCGGCCACCGCCTTCGCGCCGTTCTCGCAGAACTCCGCCTTGTGCCGGTGGTCCGGCTCCGGCCAGGCGCAGCCCGGGCAGTCGAAGCCGTCCTTCTGGTTCACGCGCAGCAGCGTCAGCGCGGTGCGCTTCACACCCATCTGCCGCTGGGCGATGCGCAGGGTGTGCCCGATGGCCGGCAGCCCGGCGGCCGCGTGCTTCGGCTCCGCGACCTGCGGCGCGTCCTGAACCGGGTCTCCCTTGGGCGGCTTCGTCGCCATCGCCCGCTCCCCTTCGGCTGGGTGTGAGAAGTACGCCGACGATCCTCCCACGAGGCACCGACAACGGGCCCGGGCGGGCGTGCGGGGACCGGAACCGTTGCCCACCGCACCGGTGGACTCGCGCTCCGGGCCGCCGCCGGTCCGCCGGTCCTGTGGCGCCCCTCACAGCCGCCGGAGCCGAGCGGCCCGGACTGTCAGTGCGGCGTGGCAGGATCGGGGACGTGGCAGAGACAGCACCGAAGCAGACCGACAAGACCCCCGGCGGCACCCGTCCCCGGCTGATGCTCATGGACGGGCACTCGCTGGCCTACCGCGCGTTCTTCGCGCTGCCCGCGGAGAACTTCACGACCGCGACCGGCCAGCCGACGAACGCGATCTACGGCTTCGCGTCGATGCTGGCCAACACCCTGCGTGACGAGGAGCCCACGCACTTCGCGGTGGCCTTCGACGTCTCCCGCAAGACCTGGCGCTCCGAGCGCTTCACCGAGTACAAGGCGAACCGCTCCAAGACCCCGGACGAGTTCAAGGGCCAGGTCGAGCTGATCGGCGAGCTGCTGGACGCCATGCACGCGCCGCGCTTCGCCGTCGACGGCTTCGAGGCGGACGACGTCATCGCCACCCTCGCCACCCAGGCCGAGGCCGCGGGCTTCGAGGTGCTGATCGTCACTGGTGACCGCGACTCCTTCCAGCTGGTCACCGACCACATCACCGTGCTGTACCCGACCAAGGGCGTCTCGGAGCTGACCCGGTTCACCCCGGAGAAGGTTTTCGAGAAGTACGGCTTGACGCCCGCCCAGTACCCGGACTTCGCGGCGCTGCGCGGCGACCCGTCCGACAACCTGCCGGGCATCCCCGGCGTCGGCGAGAAGACCGCCGCGAAGTGGATCAACCAGTTCGGGTCCTTCGCGGAGCTGGTCGAGCGGGTCGACGAGGTCAAGGGCAAGGCCGGGCAGAACCTCCGCGACCACCTGGAGGCCGTCAAGCTCAACCGCGTCCTCACCGAGCTGGAGCGCCAGGTCGAGCTGCCCAAGACCGTCGCCGACCTGGAGCGGGCGCCGTACGACCGCAAGGCCGTCGCGATGATCCTGGACACCCTGGAGATCCGCAACCCGTCGCTGCGCGAGCGCCTCTTCGCCGTCGACCCCGGCTCCGAGGAGGCGGAGACCACCCCGGTCGCCGCCGACGGCATCGAACTGGACGGCGCGATCCTCGGCAGCGGCGAGCTGGCCGGCTGGCTCGCCGAGCACGGCACCGGCACCCTGGGCGTCGCCACCGTGGACACCTGGGCGCTGGGCGCCGGCTCGGTCGCCGAGGTCGCGCTCGCCGCGGCCGGGGGAGCGGCCGCCTGGTTCGACCCCGCCGAGCTGGACCAGACCGACGAGAACGCGTTCGCCGCCTGGCTGGCCGACGCCGGCCGCGCCAAGGTGTTCCACAACGCCAAGGGCGCCATGCGCGTCTTCGCCGAGCACGGCTGGAGCGTCGAGGGCGTGACCATGGACACCGCGCTCGCCGCGTACCTGGTCAAGCCGGGCCGCCGCTCCTTCGACCTGGACGCGCTCTCCCTGGAGTACCTGCACCGCGAGCTGGCCCCGGCCGCCGCGGCCGACGGCCAGCTCGCCTTCGGCACGGACGAGGGCGCGGAGGCCGAGGCCCTGATGATCCAGGCCCGCGCGGTGCTGGACCTCGGCGAGGCCTTCGAGGCCCGTCTGGAGGAGGTGGGCGCCGCGGACCTCCTGCGGGACATGGAGCTGCCCAGCTCCGCGCTGCTCGCCCGCATGGAGCGGCACGGCATCGCGGCCGACCGCGCGCACCTCGAGGCGATGGAGCAGATGTTCGCGGGCGCCGTGCAGCAGGCCGTGAAGGAGGCCCACGCGGCCGCCGGCCACGAGTTCAACCTGGGCTCGCCCAAGCAGCTCCAGGAGGTCCTCTTCGGCGAGCTGGCCCTGCCCAGGACGAAGAAGACCAAGACCGGCTACACCACCGACGCCGACGCCCTGGCCTGGCTCGCCACCCAGACCGACAACGAGCTGCCGGTGATCATGCTCCGGCACCGTGAGCAGGCGAAGCTGCGGGTCACCGTCGAGGGCCTGATCAAGACCATCGCGGGCGACGGCCGTATCCACACCACCTTCAACCAGACGGTGGCCGCGACCGGCCGTCTCTCCTCCACGGACCCGAACCTCCAGAACATCCCGGTCCGCACGGACGAGGGCCGGGCGATCCGCCGGGGCTTCGTGGTCGGCGAGGGCTTCGAGTCCCTGATGACGGCCGACTACAGCCAGATCGAGCTGCGCGTGATGGCCCACCTCTCCGAGGACGAGGGCCTGATCCGGGCGTTCACCTCCGGCGAGGACCTGCACACCACGGCCGCCTCCCAGGTGTTCGGCGTCGAGCCGGCCGCGGTCGACGCGGAGATGCGCCGCAAGATCAAGGCGATGTCGTACGGTCTGGCGTACGGCCTGTCCGCCTTCGGCCTCTCCCAGCAGCTGAACATCGAGGCGGCGGAGGCCCGCGCCCTGATGGACGCCTACTTCGAGCGCTTCGGCGGGGTCCGCGACTACCTGCGCCGGGCGGTCGACGAGGCCCGGGCCACGGGCTACACGGCGACGCTCTTCGGCCGCCGCCGGTACCTCCCCGACCTCAACAGCGACAACCGCCAGCGGCGGGAGGCGGCCGAGCGCATGGCCCTCAACGCGCCCATCCAGGGCACGGCGGCGGACATCGTCAAGATCGCCATGCTCAAGGTGGACAGCGCCCTGCGGGCGGCGGACCTGAAGTCCCGCATGCTCCTCCAGGTCCACGACGAAATCGTGCTGGAGATCGCCCCCGGCGAGCGGGCGGCCGCGGAGGAGATCGTCCGCCGCGAAATGGCGAACGCGGTCCAGCTCAGGGCCCCCCTGGACGTCTCGGTCGGCGTGGGCCCGGACTGGGAGTCCGCCGCACACTGACCTGCGGCGCCTCAGCCCGGGGGTGCGGGCCCCGCCCCCGCCCCCGGGCCCCGGCCCCCGCGCGGGGCCCTCTGGTGCGTGGGCAAGCCCTCCCGCCGAGCCCCGCCCGCACCCCACAACCGGCCGGACCCCTACCCGCACCACACAACCGGCCGGACTGCCACCCCCGCCTCCCAACCGGCCGGACCCGCGGAGGGGGCTTCACTCACGTGGCCCCCGTCAAAACGCCCCGGGGCGTCCGCAGCCGCAACACTGCGGGCATGGGTATACGCATGCTCCACCGCCGGACGCCCAAGGCAGTCACCCGGGCCTGGGCGGACACCGCCTCGGCGTGGGCCCTGCCGGCCTCGCCGGTGGCGGCCCTCGCGGCCGACGCGAGCACCGCCCGCATCCCGGCCGACCGCGCCGCGACCGTCCGCCGGGCCGCCGCCGGTCTGCGCCGCCCCCTCCGCGCGGTTCGCAGACCCGACTGGCAGCAGTGGGCCGACCTGGCCCGCGGCTATCTCGCGCTCGCCCTCACGCTCGTCCCGCGCTCCCGCCCCCGGCCCACCGTGACCGTCTTCGTCGCGTCGCTCGGCGAGCGGCCGGCCGCTGCCCGGCCGTCGGAACCGGACCCCGGAGCCTGACCCCGCGCCGGCGCACGGAAGCACCCCGCCCGCCAACGCGCCCCGCGCCCCCAACCGTTGATCATCGGGCCGTCCGGTATATGGGACGGCGGTCCACACATGCATGGCAACGACAAGTTGGCCAACTGGTGAAAATCGGGCAGGAATGGCTGTCCGTGTCAACCAAGTTGTCGTAGGGTCACCTGGGCCCCCGCGGGAGGCGCGGAAACAGGGGCAACCACAGCACCACGTCAACCGTCACACCAGAGCGAGGCAGACAGGCGGAAGACGGACGCACGGACGTCCACGGGAGGGGTTCACTCTATGGCGGCGCACTTCGGCAGGCGGCTGCGCAAGGGAGCGGCGACCACAGCGGTGGCCGCGGCGGCGGTAGCGGCTCTCTCCGCGTCCCAGGCTCCGGGAGCGACCGGCGAGGACCACGGCAGACAGACGACCGCCGGCGCCTCCACCCCCGTACCGGACCGGACCTCCGACGACAACGCCACCGGCAACTCGCCGTACTACACGGACCTCCCCCCGCTGCACAGCCCCAAGCCGAGCCCCTCGCCGACCACCGGCCTGCCTCACGGCACCGGAACCGGCGAGGCGGGCATCCCGGCCACGGTCCTCGACGCGTACAAGAAGGCGGAGGCCGAACTGCGCACCGCCAAGCCCGGCTGCAACCTGCCCTGGCAACTCCTCGCCGCGATCGGCCAGGTGGAGTCGGGCCAGGCGCGCGGCGGGCGCGTGGACGCCGACGGCACGACGCTCCGCCCGATCCTCGGCCCGGTGCTCGACGGCAACGGCTTCGCGCTCATCAAGGACACCGACCACGGCGCGTACGACGGCAACAGCCAGTACGACCAGGCCATCGGCCCCATGCAGTTCATCCCGTCCACCTGGGCCTGGGCCGGCCGCGACGGCAACGGCGACGGCAAGAAGGACCCCAACAACGTCTACGACGCCGCCCTCGCCGCCGGCCACTACCTGTGCCGCAACGACTGGGACCTGTCCAGCACGGCCGGCCTGCACAGCGCGATCCTCAGCTACAACAACTCGCAGGACTACCTGAACACCGTCCTGTCGTGGATGGAGTACTACCGCAAGGGCACCCACTCCGTGCCCGACGGCACCGGCGACGTCCCGTCCCACCGCAGCGACAGCGGCAGCGGCACCCCGCACACGAAGTCCCCGAAGTCCTCGGAGCCGCACGGCGGGAAGCCGGCCCCCAAGCCGCATCCCAAGCCGGACCCGAAGCCGGCGCCGGACCCGAAGCCGGATCCCAAGCCGGACCCGAAGCCGGTCCCGACGCCCCCGCAGACCCCCACCGACACGGTGGACCACCTGGCGGACGCCGGCACCGGCAAGCTCACCGCGCGGACCGGCGACGCCTTCGCCGAGCAGATCGCCACCCGTGCCGAGACCAAGGCCGGCGCGTCCGTCGGCAAGGTCAGGGTCAGGTTCACCATCGCCGGGGACACGGACGCGACCTTCACCGGCGGCGAGACCGTCGCCACGGCCGTCACCGACGCCCACGGGGTGGCCAAGGCGCCGGCGCTCCAAGCGGGCCGGAAGACCGGCGACTTCAAGGTCGTCGCCACCGTCGTGGGCCGCGCGGTCAGGGGCGTCGCCTACACCGCCACCGTCACCGAGCGGGTCGCCGACACCCTGGCCCGCACCAGCGACACCGACCTGACCTGCACCCCGGGCGGCGAGTTCGCCGACCAGGTCCAGGTGAAGGCGACGTACAAGGGCGCCGTCGCGGACCGGGTGGCGGCCACCGCCACCCTGATCAAGTCCACCGACGACCCCACGGAGAACGACAAGGGCCCGTACTTCAAGGACGCCCACGGCAAGCCCGTCCGCACCCTGACCGGCCTGACGACCGACGCCAAGGGCCTGCTGACCCTGCCGAAGCTGTACGCGGACGACACCACCGGCACCTTCCTGCTCCGCATCACCACCCCCGGCGGCGGCACGCTCACCGTCGAGCTGAAGGTCTCCGCGGACGACACCTCGGCGAGCCCGAGCCCGAGCCCGACTCCGACTCCGACCTCGTCCCCGTCTCCCTCCGCCTCGTCCTGACCCGGCGGCTCCAGGGCGCCCTCTCCGCACCGGCGGGGAGGGCGCCCTCGTTCGTGCGTGCAGCGCTGTTCTCATCTCGCCCGCCCGTTGCTACGGTGCCGGGTCTGACACACCATCAGGAACGCTCCGCCGGGAGGCCCCGCATGCGCGCCCTCATCGCCGCCGCGACCGGTCTCGCCCTCGCGTTCGCCCTGGTCCTCACGATCTGCGCGACGGGCGCGCCGACGGGCCCCACATCCCCCAAGCCGCTGCTGACGACCGTGCCCGCGCACCCGTGACCGGGCCCGTCCGGGAGGGAGGCCGGAATGCGCCGCAAGGCCAGCCTGGTCCTGCTCGCCTGTGCCGTGTTCTGCGCGGCGCTGTCCCCGCTGCTGCGCTGGTACGCCTTCCCGCGCCTGGCCAGGATCCCCGCGAACCAGTACCAGGACATGGTCCTGGAGGCGAAGGACGCCACCCTGCTCGACTACGGCACCATGCGCGCGAAGAAGGTCTCCAAGGTCACCATCGTGCAGACCCTCAAGGGCGACACGGCGGCCGCGCGCAGGATCGGGAAGGCGGCGGGCCGGCCGGTCGTCGTCTGGGACGGCCTCTCCTACGTCCAGGGCCCCGACGGCAGGATGGTCTCCCGGATACCCGAGCGCTACATCTTCGACGCCCACAGCCAGGACCCGGTGCACGCCACCGGCGAGATGGTCGACGGCGACCCGGTCAGGCGGGACGGCATCGAGTTCAAATGGCCCTTCCTCACCCGGAAACGGGACTACGAGTACTTCGACGCGCAGACCCGCACCACCCGCCCCATCCACTACGAGGGCACCCGGACCTTCCGCGGACTGACCGTCTACGTCTTCGAGCAGACCGTCCCCTGGACCAAGGTGCCCTTCCCGAAGGCCATGCCCGTGCAGGGCATCACCCCCGAGTCGGTGGCGAGGACGGGCACCACCCGCTGGTACACCACCGTCCGCCGGTTCTGGGTCGAACCGGTCACCGGGGCGCCCGTCTACGGCGAGGAGATCCACCGGGAGGAGCTGCGCGGCGGCACCCTGCTCGGCGGCCGGGACCGGGTCACCGCGTTCGCCGGGCACGTGAAGATGCGCGAGGACTACATCGAGCACACGGTCGCGCTGGTCAGGCACAACCGCACCCTCGTCCTGACGCTCACCTCGTACGTCCCCCGGGGCTCGCTGCTCCTCGGCCTGCTGCTGTTGTCCCTGTCCCTGTACCTGGAGGCACGCGGCCGGCGCCCCCGGGACCCGGCGGACTCCGCACCGCGCGCGGAAGCCGAACCGGTCAGCGCCTGAGCCGCGCGTTGGTGTGCCGCGTGGGTTCCGCGGTCGCCGGGTCCTCCGGCCAGGGGTGCTTGGGATACCGGCCGCGCAGCTCCGCCCGTACGCCCTTGTAACCGTCCTTCCAGAAGGACGCGAGATCGGCCGTCACGGCGACCGGCCGCCCGGCGGGCGAGAGCAGGTGCACGAGCAGCGGCACACCCGCGACGACCGGCGTCTCCTCCAGGCCGAACATCTCCTGGAGCTTCACCGCGAGCACCGGGCGCTCGGGGTCCGCGTAGTCGATCCGGATCCTGGACCCGCTCGGTACGGCGATCCGTTCGGGCGCCAGCTCCTCCAGCCGCGCGGCGTCCCCGCTCGCCCACGGAAGCAGCCGCGCCAGCCCCTGCCCGGCGTCGATCCGCCCGAGATCGGCCCGCCGCCGGGCCCGGCCCAGCTCCGGCTCCAGCCACTCGTCCACGCGCGCGTGCAGCGCCTCGTCCGACACGTCCGGCCAGGGCGCACCGAGATGCCGGTGCAGAAACGCCAGCCGCTGCCGCAGCCCGACCGCCTCCTGCGCCCAGCGCAACAGCCCGAGCCCCTCCTGCCGGAGCCCGTCCAGCAGAGCGGCGCGCACCAGACCGGGCTCGACCTCCTTCAGGGGGCGTACGGCCAGCTCCACGGCGCCCAGCCGTTCGACGCGCCGGGCCACGACGTCCCCGTCGGCCCAGTGCACCTCGTCCCGCTCCGTCAGCAGCGCCCCGGCCGCGGCCCGTGCGACGTCCTCGGACACCGCGGCGCCGATCCGCACGCGCGCGTGGCCCTTCCCGGCGGGCCGGTCGGCGACGGCGACGACGATCCAGGGCGCCCCGCGCAACGCCGACCCGTCCACCGGCTCGGCCCGTGTCCCGGACACCATGAGGTACGACCCTCCGTCGAGCCTGGCGACCCGCTCGGGAAAGGCCAGCGCAGCCACGACTCCGACAAGCCGCTCCTCACCACCACCCGCCACCCCGACGGCTCCGGCCGGGCCGGCGCCGTCCCGCCGACGGTCCCGCGTGGGCGAGTGGGAAAGCCCGACCGGATGGGAAGGCTCCGCCGGGTGGGAAACCTCCCTCGACAGGGCCCGCAGCCGCCGCACCTCAGCGGCCCAGCGCTCCGCGTACGCGTCACCCCCACGCCGCGCCCGCCGCAGGGCCCCCGCGAGATCATCGCCGTACTCCCGGGGCACTTCCTCGGAGAGCAGGGCGACCACCTCGGCACCCGCGCCGGAGGTGTCGAGCAGCGCCCGCCCGAGCCGAGGGTGCACCCCCAGCCGGGCCAACCGCCCCCCGACCTCCGTGGCCCGTCCGGCGGAGTCCACCGCCCCCACCGCCGCCAGCGCGGCGCGCGCCGCCGCCATCGCCCCGCCCGGCGGTGGATCCAGCAGGGCCAGCCCCGAGGCGTCCGGATCGCCCCAGCACGCCGCCTGAAGGGCGAACGCGGTCAGATCGGCCACCTTGATCTCCGGCGCCGGAAACGCCGGCAGCCGCCCGTCCTCGGCCTCCGACCAGCACCGGTACACCGCCCCCGGCGCCTCACGCCCGGCCCGGCCCGCCCGCTGCCGCCCGGCCGCCCGCGACGCCCGTACCGTCGTCAGACCGCTCAGCCCGCGCGCGTGGTCCACCCGCGGCTCCCGCGCGAGCCCCGAGTCGACCACCACCCGCACCCCCGGCACGGTCAGCGACGACTCCGCCACCGACGTGGCCAGCACCACCCGGCGCCGCTCCCCGGGTGCGAGCACCGCGTCCTGCACGGCGGCCGGCGCCCGCCCATGCACCTGGAGCACGTCGACGTCGCCCAGCCCGCCCAGCTGTCCCGCCACGCGCGCGATCTCCCCGACCCCGGGCAGGAAGCACAGCACGTCCCCGTCCCGCTCCGCGAGCGCCCGCCGCATCACCGACGCCACATGGGCCAGCAGCGCCGGATCCACGCGCATCCCGTGCGGCGGCCGCACCGGACGGGCGGGCGGGGCCCACACCACCTCCACCGGATGGGCGACCCCCGCCGCCTCCACCACCGGAGCCCCGCCGAGCAGCCGCGCCCAGCCCTCCGCGTCCGTGGTCGCCGACGCGGCCACCAGACGCAGCTCCGGCCGCAGCGCCTGCCGTACGTCCCACAGGAAGGCGGCCGCCGTGTCCGCGTCCAGATGCCGTTCGTGGCACTCGTCGAGCACGACGACGTCCACCCCGGCCAGTTCCTGGTCCCGCTGCAACCGCTGGAGCAGCACGCCGGTCGTCACGACCTCCACGCGCGTGCGCCGGCCGGCGACCCGCTCCCCGCGCACCGTGAAGCCCACGCTCTCGCCGGGCCGCTCGCCCAGCAGCCACGCCATCCGCCGGGCCGCCGCACGCGCCGCGATCCGCCGCGGCTCGGCCACCACGACCCGTCGCGCCGGACCGTCCCCGACCAGCCCGGCCAGCACCAGCGGCACCAGCGTCGTCTTGCCGGTGCCGGGCGGCGCCACGAGCACGGCGGTGCCGGCGCCGTCCAGGGCGTCGGTCAGGGCGGGCAGGGCGGAGCGCACGGGCAGTGCGTCCAGGGCGTCGTAACGGATCACGCCCCCAGTGTCGTACGACGGCGGAAACGGCCCCTACGCGCGTGTGCCCCCGATGATCCGCAGAGGCCGGTCAGTCCCGCTCGCACACGAAGATCGCCGTCCCCGGGATCAGCCGGCCGCGCAGCGGGGACCAGCCGCCCCACTCCGCGGTGTTCCAGGCCGGCCACTCCGGCTCCACCAGGTCCACCAGCCGGAACCCGGACGCCACGACGTCCCGGACCCGGTCGCCGACCGTCCTGTGGTGCTCCACGTAGACCGCGCGGCCCTGCTCGTCCTGCTCGACGTAGGGCGTGCGGTCGAAGTAGGAGGCGGCCACCGACAGACCCTCGGGGCCCGGCTCGTCCGGGAAGGCCCACCGGATCGGGTGGGTCACCGAGAACACGAACCGGCCGCCCGGCCGCAGCACCCGGCGCACCTCGCGCAGCACCAGCCGCGGGTCGGCGACGAAGGGCAGCGCCCCGTACGCCGAGCAGGCCAGGTCGAAGGTGCCGTCCGCGAAGGGCAGCGCGGACGCGTCCGCGCAGACGAGCGGAAACGATCCGCCGATGCGCAGCGCGTGCTGCAACTGGCGGTGCGAGAGGTCCAGGGCCACCGGGCGGGCGCCCTGCGCGGCCAGCCAGCGCGAGCACTGCGCCGCACCCGCGCCGATCTCCAGGACCGCCCGGTCCTTCAGCTCCTCCGGCGGGCCGAGCAGCTCGGCCTCCACCTCGTCCAGCCCCTCCGGGCCCCACACGAAGCGGTCGTCCCCGAGAAACGTGCCGTGCTCGACCTGGTACTCGTCCGCGTTCCGGTCCCACCAGCCCCGATTGGCCCGCGCGCTCTCCGTCACACCGGCGTCACGCCGGGTGGCCTCCGGTTCGGACCCCTCGGGCCCGCCGTGCTGTTCCGTCTCCGACTCTTGGATGATCGGCTCCCTCGTCGTACTCTTCCGTCCAACCCGCCGGGGGTGTCTCACGGAAGGGTTGCCCAGGCCTGCGCGGCCAGTTGGGACGTTTTTTCCGCCGGGAATGCGGCGATCCGCCCTGGGGTGCGCTGTCGCGCATTGACCCTGTCCGGCTGCCCCCGTATGCTACAAGTTGCGCTGCGGGCCTGCGCACCTCAGACCTAGCAGGCTGCGCTCGCATCTGTTGTATGTCCCCTCGGTTCTCGAGGCGCCACCGGGCACCCGGTGCTCAAGTGGCGCTTCCTTGGCTGTCCGGCTTCATCAGAGCGAAACGGGCTCCCGGCGTAAGCAGTACCTACGACTTCAATGTCCGTACCGGAGCCCTTTCCCACATGACGAGCAGCACCGAGACCACCGCCACCACCCCGCAGGTAGCGGTCAACGACATCGGTAACGAGGAAGCCTTCCTCGCCGCGATCGACGAGACGATCAAGTACTTCAACGACGGCGACATCGTCGACGGCGTCATCGTGAAGGTCGACCGGGACGAGGTCCTGCTCGACATCGGTTACAAGACCGAAGGTGTCATCCCGAGCCGCGAGCTCTCGATCAAGCACGACGTCGACCCGAACGAGGTCGTCGCCGTGGGCGACGAGATCGAGGCCCTGGTCCTCCAGAAGGAGGACAAGGAAGGCCGCCTGATCCTCTCGAAGAAGCGCGCCCAGTACGAGCGTGCCTGGGGCACCATCGAGAAGATCAAGGAAGAGGACGGGATCGTCACCGGTACCGTCATCGAGGTCGTCAAGGGTGGTCTCATCCTCGACATCGGCCTCCGTGGCTTCCTTCCGGCCTCCCTGGTCGAGATGCGCCGTGTCCGCGACCTTCAGCCGTACGTCGGCAAGGAGCTCGAGGCCAAGATCATCGAGCTGGACAAGAACCGCAACAACGTGGTCCTGTCCCGCCGTGCCTGGCTCGAGCAGACCCAGTCCGAGGTCCGCCAGACGTTCCTCACGACCCTCCAGAAGGGTCAGGTCCGCTCCGGCGTCGTCTCCTCGATCGTCAACTTCGGTGCCTTCGTGGACCTGGGTGGCGTCGACGGTCTGGTCCACGTCTCCGAGCTGTCCTGGAAGCACATCGACCACCCGTCCGAGGTTGTCGAGGTCGGCCAGGAGGTCACCGTCGAGGTTCTCGACGTCGACATGGACCGCGAGCGTGTCTCCCTGTCGCTGAAGGCGACCCAGGAAGACCCGTGGCAGCAGTTCGCCCGCACCCACCAGATCGGCCAGGTCGTGCCCGGTAAGGTCACGAAGCTGGTTCCGTTCGGTGCGTTCGTCCGCGTGGACGAGGGCATCGAGGGTCTGGTCCACATCTCCGAGCTGGCCGAGCGCCACGTGGAGATCCCGGAGCAGGTCGTCCAGGTCAACGACGAGATCTTCGTCAAGGTCATCGACATCGACCTCGAGCGTCGTCGCATCAGCCTCTCGCTGAAGCAGGCCAACGAGTCCTTCGGTGCCGACCCGATGGCGGTCGAGTTCGACCCGACCCTGTACGGCATGGCCGCGTCCTACGACGACCAGGGCAACTACATCTACCCCGAGGGCTTCGACCCGGAGACCAACGACTGGCTGCCGGGCTACGAGAAGCAGCGCGAGGAGTGGGAGCGCCAGTACGCCGAGGCGCAGACCCGCTTCGAGCAGCACCAGCAGCAGGTCGTCAAGTCCCGCGAGGCGGACGCTGCCGCTGCCGCCGAGGGTGGCGAGGCTGCCGCTCCGGCCGCGACCGGCGGTTCGTACTCCTCCGAGGGTGCGGACACCTCCGGCGCGCTGGCCTCGGACGAGGCGCTGGCCGCGCTGCGCGAGAAGCTGGCGGGCGGCCAGAGCTGAGCGCCTGCCGCTCGGCCTAGCCGATAGCTGGTCCTGAGGGGCCGCACCTTTCGAGGTGCGGCCCCTCGGTCTTTTCCGCCCGCGCAGCTCTCCGTGGACCGGGGACCACCGCTCCCTGATCAAGAGGGCGTCCGCGGGAATGTCTGCTCCCGAAGCCGTGTTGTCGATGAACGGACACGAGGAGGAGCGGTCACAGTGCTTGATCCGCAGGGTTTGTACGCATGGGAGCCGAAGGGCCTCGCCGTGGTCGACATGGCGCTCGCCCAGGAGTCGGCCGGCCTGGTCATGCTCTACCACTTCGACGGATACATCGACGCGGGCGACACCGGCGAACTGATCGTCGACCGGCTGCTCGACTCACTGCCCCACCAGCTCGTCGCGCGCTTCGACCACGACCGGCTCGTGGACTACCGGGCCCGCCGGCCCCTGCTGACCTTCAAGCGCGACCGCTGGACCGACTACGAGGTCCCGGCCATCGAGGTCCACGTCGTCCAGGACGCCACCGGCGCCCCCTTCCTGCTGCTGTCCGGTCCCGAGCCGGACGTGGAGTGGGAGCGGTTCGCCGTCGCGGTACGGCAGATCGTGGAGCGGCTCGGGGTGCGTCTCTCGGTCAACTTCCACGGCATCCCCATGGGTGTCCCGCACACCCGCCCCGTGGGCCTCACCCCGCACGGCAACCGCACCGACCTCGTCCCCGGCCACCGCAGCCCCTTCGAGGAGGCCCAGGTACCGGGCAGCGCCGAATCGCTGATCGAGTACCGGCTGATGGAGGCCGGACACGATGTCCTGGGCGTCGCCGCGCACGTCCCGCACTACGTCGCGCGTTCTCCGTACCCGGACGCCGCACTGACCGCCCTGGAAGCGATCACGGCCGCCACCGGACTGGTCCTGCCCGGCGTCGCCCACGCCCTGCGCACCGACGCGCACCGCACACAGACCGAGATCGACCGGCAGGTCCGGCAGGGCGAGGAGGAACTCACCGCTCTCGTTCAGGGCCTCGAGCACCAGTACGACGCCGCGGCGGGCGCCGAGACCCGGGGCAACATGCTCGCCGAGCCGGCGGACCTCCCGTCGGCGGACGAGATCGGGCGCGAGTTCGAGCGGTTCCTGGCGGAGCGCGAGGGCGAGAACTGACCGCCGCCGGTTCGGCCGCCGGCGGCAGGGCCTAGGGTCCTTCTTTCGGATCAGGTCGGCTGCCGCGCCGGCGCCTTCTGGGCGACGCCGGCAAGATCCGAAAGAAAGGGCCTAAGCTTCCGCTCATGCTGACAGTGGGTCTGACCGGTGGGATCGGCGCCGGCAAGAGCGAGGTGTCGCGGCTGCTCGTGGAGCACGGGGCCGTGCTGATCGACGCGGACCGCATCGCGCGCGAGGTCGTGGCGCCCGGCACCCCGGGCCTCGCGGCCGTGGTCGACGCCTTCGGGACGGACGTCCTCGCCGCCGACGGCAGCCTGGACCGCCCCCGGCTCGGCTCGATCGTCTTCGCCGACCCCGACAAGCTCGCGGTCCTCAACTCGATCGTGCACCCCCTGGTGGGCGCCCGCTCCCGCGAGCTGGAGGCCGCCGCGGCCGATGACGCCGTGGTCGTCCACGACGTACCCCTGCTCACCGAGAACGGTCTCGCATCGCTCTACGACCTGGTGGTCGTCGTGGACGTGAGCCCCGCGACCCAGCTCGACCGGCTCGTCCGGCTGCGCGGGATGACCGAGGAGGACGCACGCGCGCGCATGGCGGCGCAGGCGACCCGGGAACAGCGCCGGGAGATCGCGGACATCGTGATCGACAACGACGTGCCGCTGGACGCGCTGGAGAAGCGGGTCGCCGAGGTGTGGGACACGCTCGTCCGCCGGGCGCACGAGGGCGCCGCGCGGTAGGCCCGCAGAGGTCTGGGGCGAAGGTCCGGGGCAGAGGTCCGGGGCAGAGGTCCGGGGCGGAATACCCGTTCCCGCTGGGGCGTTGAACCGGCGCAGCGAGGGAAGGATCTCTGCCGTGCCCGAGACCAGCGGTTCCACCGGAAGCAGTCCGGAGACGCATGTCATCGACTTCCGTGCCGCCGAGCAGTTGCTCAACGCACGGGACCCGCGGGGTGCGGTGAAGCTGCTCGACGGCGTCATCGCCGCGCACCCCGAGAACACCGCGGCCCGCCTCCTGCGCGCGCGTGCCTTCTTCGCCGCCGCGCAACTGCGGCCGGCGGAGCTCGAGTTCACCATCGTGCTGGAGCGCGAGCCGGACAACGCCTTCGCGCACTTCGCGCTGGCCCGCACCTATGAACGGCAGGGCCGCCCCGACCAGGCCAGACGGCACTTCCGGCTGGCGGCCGCGCTGGACCCCAACCCGGACTACCTCAAGGCGGCCCGTTTCGAGGACTGAGCGGGTCTGTCGGACATGCGGGGCGGTCAGGGGTGCCGGTGTCGTGGCGGTCCGGGATACGGAGGTCCGCTGTCCGGCGGCCGGTACGGCGGTATGTCCCGGCCCGGCTGGTAGTGCGGGCCCTGCCGGATATGTCTGACGATCATGGTCAGGTCGACGGTGGCCACCAGCCACAGCACCCCGCAGGCCGCGGCCCAGCCCGGGCGGCCGGCCAGCGCGAACGCCGTTGTCCCGAAGATCGCCCAGGTCACACCCCATACGCTCAGCCAGAACCGGGCCCGCAGAGCACTGCGCGCGGTCGCCGGTTCACTGCCTGTACGCATCGGATCACCACTCCTCCCTGCAACGTACTCTTCGAGAACGCGGCGCAGCAACGGGCTGCGGGAGGACTGGGAGCGAGGCGTGCCGGGCCGGCTCAGCGGCCCCGGCGTGTTCCCTCGCCGCCACCGGATCCGCCCGGACCGTCGGGGCCGGCGGCGCCGGTGAACCCGGTCGTGCGGCCGAAGGCGGCGAGGCCACGGAGGCGTTCCATGTCGCGGCGGTCCCGCTTGGTGGGGCGGCCGGCACCGCGGTCGCGCAGACCGGCGGGGGCGACGGCCTCCCGGGGCGGCGGCGGAGGCGAGTTGTCGACATAGCACTGGGTGGCCACGGGCGCCCCGACCCGCTTGCGGATCAGGCGCTTGACGATCACGACCCGTTCCCGGCCCTCGTGGCGCAGCCGGACCTCGTCCCCGATGCGCACCGAGTAGGCGGGCTTCACCCGCTCGCCGTTCACATGCACATGCCCGCCCCGGCAGGCGGCGGCGCCCAGGGAACGCGTCTTGATCAGGCGTACCGCCCAGATCCAGCTGTCGATCCGGACCGTCTCACCGGCTGCGGGTCCCGCGGCCTCGGCGGCGGCCACCGCCGCGGCGATCTTGGGGTCGAGCGGCTGCCCGTCGGAGGCACCGGGGGCCGCGGCGTCCGGGGCGGCCTTCACCTCGCCCGGTGTGCCGGTCCCACGGTTGTCGTTCTCGTCCGCGTTCTCGGAAGCCATGGTCCGACCTTAACGCGCCGAGCCCGGCGACCCGGACGGGTTTTCCGGCGACCCGAGTTGAAGAAGGGGCCCCTGCCGGAGAAGAGAAAGGGGCCGGTGCCGGGGAAAGGCATCGGTGCCAGGGAAGGGACCGGCGGAGATCGGGCATACCGTGGCCGTATGGACGACAGCAGCGCCCTTGCCCGGCTCGATCGGCGCATCGCGGGCTGCCGGGCCTGTCCCCGGCTGGTCGAGTGGCGGGAGGAGGTGGCCAGGACCAAGCGCGCCGCGTTCGCCGACTGGACGTACTGGGGGCGCCCGGTGCCGGGCTTCGGCCCCGCCGACGCCCGGCTGGCGATCATCGGGCTGGCCCCGGCCGCGCACGGCGGCAACCGCACCGGCCGGATGTTCACCGGCGACCGCTCCGGAGACGTGCTCTACCAGGCGCTGTACGACGTGGGGCTGGCCTCGCAGCCCACCTCGGTCCGCGTCGGCGACGGCCTGGAACTGTACGGCGTCCGCGTCACCGCCCCCGTGCACTGCGCCCCGCCGGCGAACAAGCCGACCCCCGGCGAACGCGACACCTGCCGGTCCTGGCTGGTGCAGGAGCTGACCCTGCTGCGTCCGACGCTCCAAGCCGTGGTCGTGCTCGGCGCCTTCGGCTGGCAGGCCGCGCTGCCCGCGCTCGCCGAGGCGGGCTGGACCGTGCCCCGGCCCCGCCCGGCGTTCGCGCACGGCACCCGGGTCGCGCTCGACGGGCTGGACCTCTTCGGCTGCTTCCATGTCAGCCAGCGCAACACCTTCACCGGCCGGCTCACCGCCGAGATGCTGCGCGAGGTGCTGCGTACGGCGGCGGGCGCGGCGGGGCTGCCGTAGCCCGCCGGTTGCAGGGCACAGCGGGCGGTTCGCCGGGGGAGCGCTCAGGGCCGCCAGACGTAGCGCACGTCCGGCTCGCGCTCCTCGTTGCCGCTCCCGTCGGTGGACTCGACGGCCGTGAAGCCGTGCCGCTCGTAGAAGCGGTGGGCGGGCTTGTTGACCTGGAAGGTCCACAGGGTCAGCCCGCCCGGGGAGCGCTCCTTGGCCAGCGTGACGAACCGGTCCCCGAGACCCCGCCCCCGCCACTCGGGAGCAAGGTACAGCTGGGACAGCAGCTCGCCGTCCAGCACCAGCACACCGACGATCCCCGCGCCGGCCGCCTCCGCCACCCAGGTCTCCCGCAGCGGCACCACGACCCGACGGAAGTGCTCGCGCACCTCGTCGTCGGTGCGCGGCCGGACGACCGTCGGCAGGGCCGCGGCGAAGGACCGCAGCCAGACATCGGCGGCGGCGGGCGCGTCGGCCGCGACGGCCCGCCGGAGTACGGCCTCGGTCATGACGGCGTCCCCTGTTCCCGTTCCTCCGGCACCACGGCCGTCGCCGTGATCTCCACCAGCTGCTCCGGGTAGCCGAGACAGCTGACGCCGAGCAGCGTGGAGGAGTGTGGTCCCGTGCTCAGGCCCGAGGCCTCGACCACCTCCCAGACCGAGGACAGCACCGCGGGCTGGTCGGTGACGACGTAGACATCGGTCGTGACCACGTGCGCCAGGTCGCTGCCGACGGCGCGCAGCTGCTCCGTCAGATTGGCGATCACCTGCCCGGCCTGGACCACCGGGTCACCGGGGCCGACGATCTCCCCCTTCTCGTCGAGTGGCACGGCCCCCGCCAGGAACGCGAGCTTCGTCCCCGCCGCGACGACCGAGGCATGGGAGTAGACGGGGGGCGGGAACAGAGCGGGGGCGGTGACGCGTCGGATCACTGGGCTGCTCCTCGAACGGACGGCGGGCAACCGTCCGAGGATCGCCTTCATCGCCCGCGACCGCATCCGGATTTCCCGCGCACCCGGCCCGCTGCGAGCGGCCCCCGTGCCCCCGTTCCGTCGGGCTCGCCGCCCGGAAAATGCCCGCCGGCACCGCTGACCGGGGCGTACGCTCCGGCGGGAATCCGACCGACCCGCGGAGTGTCCATGCCGTCCCTGCCGTGCACGCCGTCCGATCCGTCCGACCCCGACCAGGACTTCCTGGCCGCCACCGCCGACCGCCTCGCCGCCCTGCCCACCGTCCGCGCGGTCGCCCTCGGCGGCTCCCGTGCCCAGGGCACCCACCGCCCGGACAGCGACTGGGACCTGGCCGTCTACTACCGCGGCCCCTTCGACCCGGACGACCTGCGCGCCCTCGGCTGGGCGGGCGAGGTCTTCGAGGTCGGCGGCTGGGGCGGCGGCGTCTTCAACGGCGGGGCCTGGCTGAGCATCGACGGCCGGCGGGTCGATGTGCACTACCGCGACCTCGACGTGGTCGAGCACGAGCTGGCCGAGGCCGACCAGGGCCGCTTCCGGGTCGAACCGCTGCTCTTCCATCTCGCCGGGATCCCCACCTACCTGCTCGTCGCCGAACTCGCCCTCAACCGGACCCTCACCGGCGATCTGCCCCGCCCAACGGCCTATCCGGAGAGGCTGCGCCGGACCGCGAGCGAGCGCTGGCACGGCACCGCCCGTGCCACCCTCGCCTACGCGAAGGCGAACCACGCCCCCTACGGCCGCCTCACGGAAACCGCCGGCGCCATCGCCACCGCCGCCGCCCAGGCCGCCCACGGTGTCCTCGCCGCCCGCGGGGAGTGGGTGACGAACGAGAAGCGGCTGCTGGAACGCGCCGGCCTGCGCACCGTGGACGGCATCCTCGCGGCACTCTCCCAGGGACCGGAGCCGGACACCCTGACCGAGGCGGTCGCCCGGGCCGAGGCACTCGTCGAGCGGGCCGACCGCCCGTGAGCAGGGGATGAGGTCAGGCGGGGGAGGACGCCTGCGGTGTCCGCGGTCGGACGAGGCCCAGGCGGTGGAGGCGGCCTGGGGTGTCCGCGGCCCGACGACGCCCCGGACCGCCGTACCCCGCGCCGGTTCCTCGCCGCCGGCCACCATCGAGCCGCGATGCGGTGCACCGCCGCCAGGACGTGCGACGGCTCCGCGTCCAGCTCCAGGGCATGCTGGACGATCACCGTGCCGGTGCCGCGGACCGTGTGCCGGGTCTCGGGCGCGCCGCCCCGGGCGTGGACCAGATGGCCGCACAGGCGTAACCCAGCTGGTGCGCCCGCCAGTAGGTGAAGGCCTGTCTGCCCCCGGCGAAGAACCCCTCGGGGTCGGAGTGGGTCTTCAGGCGCTGCCGGGCGAGGCCGGTCGCCGACCAGATGCCGTTGCGTTTGACGAGCATTCCGGCGAGCACACAGTCGGAGGTCTGCCACACCCAGGTGTTCTGCCCCTTGGTCTCGTTCGCCGTCGGGCGGACCTCCAACTCGTCGGGATCGAGCGGGAAGTCGGCGACCACGCGCTGCCGGAGTTCGCTGAAGTGCTGGCGGGCCGGGCGGGCGCGATGAGCCGGCTCACCGCTGACCGCGTCCGATTGCGTTCAGGATTGCGTTCATAAAGAAACCACCCCGTCCCGCCACCTTTCACGCCTCCGAAACATGATCGCCCCGTTCCCGCCGGGTAGGGGACCTACCGTGGAAGCACGGCCCGCCGGCCACCGTCGTCCGAAGGCCCCGCCCGCCCTCGTACGACCTGAACCGTGCCCCTCGTACGACCCCAACCGTGAACAGGAGCCCCGTGTCCCGGCCCGCCGCACCCCTCTGGCTCACCCATGCCCTCCGTGCCCAGCGCGGACCCGTGCCATGGAACGCGGTGACCCGGGGTGCGCTCGCCGCCGGGCCGCTGGCGCTCGCCGGAGTGCTCACCGGCCGGGTCTCCCACGGCGTCATCGCCGCCATCGCCGCGATGCTCGCCGGCATCAACGACCGTCCCGGCAGCAGGCGCGCCTCCGTCAAGCGGCTCGGCGTGCCCGCGCTGGCCGGTGCGCTGGGGCTGCTCGTCGGCTCGTACGCCGGTCAGCTGGTCGGCGCCGTACCGCTCACCCTGGTGCTCACCGGGCTCGGGCTGCTCGCCGGCGGCATCAGCGCCGTCGGGCCGGTCGCCTCCGCCGCCGGCACCCAGCTGCTGGTCACCGCGGCCATCGGCGCCGGGACTCCGGCGGCCGACAGCGGCTGGCAACGGGCCCTCGCCTTCACCGCCGGGGCCGGCTGGCTGCTCCTGCTGCGGCTCGCCCTGCCCACACCCGGTTCGCTCGCCGGGGACTTCCGGTTCGACGGGGAGCGGTCGGCGGTCGCCGCCGTGTACGACGCGATCGCCGCGTTGCTCGACGCGGCCGGCGGTCCGCAGGCCACCGCCCGGCGGGCCGCGCTCACCGCCGCCCTCGACCACGCCCAGGACGCCCTCGCCGGACCCCGGCTGCGCCGGTACGCCAGTTCCGCCGCCGAGCGCCGGCTGCGCGCCCAGTACACCGCCGCGCTGCCCCTCGCCGAGGCCGCCACCGCCCTGTTCTGGGCCGGGGAGCCCGTCACGCCCCGCGCCGCCGAGGGACCACGCCGGCTCGCCGCGGCCGTGCGCGGCAACACCGGCACCGGCCCGCTGCCCGCGCCGCACCGGTCCGCACCCGCCCTGCGCGCCCTGGACGACGCCCTGTTGCACGCCGCCGAGGCCTTCGACGGGGGCACGGCCGCCGATCGCGAACCGGTCGGCCGCCCGCGCGGTCTCCGGGACGCCGCGCGGGCCGCGTACGGAGTCGGCGGACGCGAGTACGGGCTGCGCGTCGCCCTGTGCTTCGGCGCCAGTGCCGCCATCGCCCAGGCGCTGCACCACACCGGCTGGTACGGCCACCACCAGCACTGGTACTGGCTTCCGGCCACCACCGTCTTCCTCGTCAAGCCCGACCTCGGGCCGCTCGTCTCCCGGGTGCTGTGCCGGGCCGCCGGGACCGTGCTGGGCGCCCTGGTGTTCGCCGGGTTCGCCGCGCTGCTGCCCCGCCCGGCCGGGCTGATCGCGCTGGTCGCGGTGTGCGGAGCGCTCGTACCGGTGGCCACCCGGCACTTCGCCGCGCTGACCGCCGTCGTCACCGTCCTGGTGCTCGCCCTCGTCATGGTCGGCGGTGAGCCGCAGGCCTCCGCCGGCCGGATCGGCGAGACGCTGCTCGCCTGCGCGCTCGTCCTGGTCGTCGGACATCTGCCGATGCCGGGCGAGCGGGGCGCCCAGGTCCGGGCCCGCCTCACGACGGCCCGGAACGCCGCGCACGCCTATCTCACCCACGTCCTCGGCGAGTACGAGTCCGGAGCACCCGCCGAGGACGGCGGGTCCGGAGACACCCGCACCGAGCGCTGGGCGCTGCGCCGCGAGGCCTACCGCACCCTCGGCGAGGCCCGCACCGCCATCGCCCTCGCCGCCGCCGAACTGCCCGCCCTCGCCCGGCACACCGAGGGAACGGAGACGGTGGCCGACGCCCTGGAACGGCTCGTGGACACCACCACGGCCTGCGCGGTCCATCTCGACGACACCGGCCGCCTCACCCCCCGCCACCTCCGGCAACTGCGCCAGGCACTCGAGGCGTTGGGGGAGCGGGAGGTGCCGCTGCCGATCGCGGCCTAGCCCGGGCACGGTCTGCGCACCGCCGATGTGGCCGCCGCCGCAGGGGAGTTGGCGGCCGACGATGGCCCGGGCGGCGTGGTCGGGAGCGCGCCACCCGAGCCCGTAGGCTCCCTGCCATGGACCTCACGGACGGCCTCATCGAGCACCCCTACGACGCCTACCGGCGCCTGCGCGACACCGCGCCCGTCCACCGCATCACCGGACCCGACGGCACCCCCGCCTGGCTCGTCACCCGGTACGAGGACGTCCGGACCGCGCTCGCCGACCCCCGTCTCTCCCTGGACAAGCGGCACGCCGCACCCGGCACCTACAAGGGCTTCGCGCTGCCTCCCGCCCTCGACGCCAACCTCCTCACCATGGACCCGCCGGACCACACCCGCATCCGGCGCCTGGTCGGCCGCGCCTTCACCACGCGCCGGGTCCAGCAGTTGCGCGCGCCCATCCGCCGTACCGCCGACCGGCTCCTCGACGCGCTCGGCCCCCACGGCAGCGCCGATCTCATCGCCTCCTACGCCGCCCCGCTGCCCATCACCGTCATCTGCGACCTGCTCGGCGTGCCCGAGGAACACCGGCTGGACTTCCGGATCTGGACCGACACCCTCGTCGCCCCCGACCCGGCACGCCCCGAGGCGGCCCGCGAGTCGGTCGGCGCCATGCTCGACTTCTTCACCCACCTGCTCGCCGCCAAGCGGGCCGCCCCCGCCGACGACCTGCTCTCCGACCTGATCGCGGTACGCGACGAGGGCGACCGGCTCAGCGAGGACGAGCTGATGTCGCTGGCCTTCCTCATCCTCTTCGCCGGGTACGAGAACACGGTCCAGCTCATCGGCAACGCCGTCCTCGCCCTCCTCGACCACCCCGACCAGCTCGCCGCCCTGCGCAAGGACCCGGCGGGCATCCCGGCCGCCGTGGAGGAACTGATCCGCTACGAGGGCCCGGTCCTGCTCGCCATCCGCCGCTTCCCCGTCGAGGACGTGACCATCGCCGGGGTCACCATCCCGGCGGGGGAGACGGTCTGGGTGTCACCGTCCGCCGCCGACCGCGACCCCCACCGCTTCCCCGACCCCGACCGGCTCGACCTCTCCCGCGACGCCGCCGGCCATCTCGCCCTCGGCCACGGCATCCACTACTGCGTCGGCGCGCCCCTGGCCCGCGCCGAGACGGAGATCGCACTGGCCGCCCTGCTGGAGCGGTTCCCCCGACTGGCACTGGCCGAAGGGGAGGCGCGGTGGCGCCCCTCGATGCGCGCGCGGGGGCTGATGGCTCTGCCGGTGACGTACTGATCATTCCCGCAGGGCGACCGGAAGAACTCCGCGCGGCGACCGGAAAAACTCCGCGCGCGCCGATGAGTTCCCCGCCCGCCGACGGTCACCACCTCGGTCCGACCGTCGGACAGAGGGCACAGGAGGGCTCATGGCGCTTCCGGGGATCGTCTCGCGTGAGCAGTGGCGCGCGGCGCGCGAGGAGTTGCGGCGCAGGGAGGAGGCGGTCAGACGGGCGCGGGCGGCGCTGAGCGGCGAGCGGCGGCGGCTTCCCATGGTCGAGGTCGACCCGGAGTACGTCTTCGAGGGCGGCGACGGCAAGGCGACCCTCCTCGACCTCTTCGAGGAGCGGGCCCAGCTCGTGGTGCACCACTTCATGTTCGCGCCGGAGTGGGAGACCGGCTGCCCCTGCTGCGCCGGCTTTCTGGACCAAGTCGGCCATCTCGCCCATCTGCGCGCCCGGAACACCTCCTTCGCCGTGGTCTCCCAGGCGCCGTTCACCCGGATCCTGCCGTTCAAGGCACGGATGGGCTGGGCGGTGCCCTGGTACTCCTCGTACCACAGCGACTTCAACCGCGATTTCGAGGCGACCGTCGAGGCCGACGGCGGCGGCCCGGCCGAGCGGCCGGGCCTGAGCTGCTTCCTGCGCGACCGCGACCGCGTCTTCCACACCTACTCCGTGTACGACGACGCGCTGGACGAGCTGGGCACCACCGCCGGGCTGCTCGACCTGACCGTGCTCGGCCGCAACCCGGCCGGGAGCGACCGGCTGCGCCTTCACGACGAGTACGACTTCTGATACGGATGGTGCCATTGGTGTCGTAACGTGACCGGATTATCACGGTCCGCGCCGATTCGGTGTCGGCATTGTCTCAGTCCCGTCATCCGGCGAGCCCTTCGCCTTCTCCAGGGCGTTCACTCCTATGAGAACGACGTTTCCTGGAGGTGCGAGATGGTGAGCGGGCGAACGGTGCTCGAACGCTTTCCCGCCGGTGGTCCGCGCGGATCCTGGCCCGCCGAGGAGTTCGCGCACGCGCGGCGCCTGGAGGGCATGCCCGCCGAGGTCGTCATGGACCTCGCGACGGACACGTTCCTGGTGATCGTGCGCGAAGCCGCCGACTGAGCCGCCCGGGTGCGCGGCGGCAAGGGCCTCTCTTTCGGATCAGGTCGGCTGCGGGGTCGGCGCCTTCTCGGCCGACCCGAGAGAGAGGCCCTAGGCCGGCATCGCCCTCGACCAGTCCGGGGCGGTCCCGGTCGCCCGGCACAGCGCCAGGTACAGCGGGATCGGCGGGGTGTACGGGACCGTGCCGTCGGGGCGATGGATGAGCCGCGCGGTGCCGCTGACCTGGGCGCCGGGGGCGTAGTGGGCCGGCTCCGGCCAGGGGAGCGCGTAGTCGGAGTCCGACGGCACGATCCACCACCAGCGGGAGCCGTCGGCGTACACACAGCCCAGCCGGGGCAGCCGCGGCACGACAAGAGGCCCCAGCCGGTCGGGCACGGCCACGGCGTCGAAGCCGAGCGGAGCCGTCATGCCGTCCGGAATCCGCAGCCGACGAGCGTTCTCCGTGGCGGGCCGCCGACGCTGCAAGCGCACCAGGGTGTCCAGCCCGATCGACTGCTCGGACCCGGCCGCACCCGGCCGCTCGGCGCGTACGACGTCAGGCCGGCCGGTGCCGCTGGTGCCGGTCACGACTGCTCCCGCGGCCGGTGCTGTCCCGGAGTGCGGTGCAGCGGCTGCCCGGACGTCCCGAACCGCGGCCGGCCGGCGCCGCCATGCGTACGGTGCTCCGGGCCGTCGTGCGCGGGGTGCACGGGCTCGCCGTGGGTGGGGTGCGCGGAGTCGCCGTGTGCGGGGGGCTCCGGGCCGTCGTGACCGTGGCGCTCTTCGCCGGCGCACCCGGGACGGCGCTGTCGCGCTGTTCCGTCCGGGGTCTCGGTGGCCCCTTCCTCGCCGGAGTCCTGCGGGCGGCCCGGCTTGGGGCGCGCGCCCCAGCCGAGGTCGGCGCGGGGTGCGGCATCCTCCTGGGCCGGGTCGGCCTGCCGGGCCAGCTCGGCCCAGACCAGCAGTCCGGCCCCCTGCTCCTGGGCGCCCCAGGCCTGGCACAGCGCGTCGACGAGAAACAGCCCCCTGCCGTGCTCGTCATCGGGGCGCTGCGGCGACGGATGCGGTTCGCCGGGGGAGCAGCCCTCGTCGCGTACGGCTATGCGCACCATGTCGTCGTGGTCGTGCAGCTCGCACACCACACGGCTGCTCGCCGTGTGCACGATCGCGTTGGTGACCAGCTCGGAAATGACCAGGGCCGCGTTGTCGCAGGTGTCCGCGCCCACCGCCCAGCCGGCGAGCCGGGCGTGCGCCAGGCGTCTGGCCCGGGCCACGGAACCCGGATGCGCGGCCAGTTCGAAGCGGAACCGGCGCTCGGCAGCGTCCCGTGCAAGGGGGGCTCCCGGTGCGGCGCCGAGGCCGGGAAGGCCTGTGGCGGCGTCTGTTCCTAAGGGCGCGGACGGAATCACGCTTGCCACTATCTCCCTGCCCGGAACACTTGGCAAGTGTCACTCTGAAAATTGCAGAGTGCTGTGTGACTCGGTCGGAGGCCGTGGCACACTGCTCGCAACAGCATGTTGAGCGGCGCCAATTGGGACCACCGGAGTCCGACCCGGTCTTCGAATGAGTCTTCGAACGGCGCCGCAGGGCTGTCCGGATACTTGTGGAGGTGGGAGCGTGAGCGAACCGCGGTCCGCGCCGACCGTGGGCCAGGTGGTCCTCGGCCGGCGCCTGATGGACCTGCGGGAGCGCGCCGGGCTGAAGCGTGAGGAGGCCGCCCGTGTCCTCCATGTCGCTCCCGCCACCGTCCGCCGCATGGAGACGGCCGAGGTCGCTCTCAAGATCCCCTATGTGCAGCTGCTGCTGAAGGCGTACGGCGTCCCCGCCGACGAGGCCGAACTCTTCGTCCGGCTCGCCGAGGAGGCCAACAGGCCCGGCTGGTGGCAGCGGTTCCACGACATCCTGCCGGGCTGGTTCTCGATGTACGTCAGCCTGGAGGGCGCGGCCTCCCTCATCCGCTCCTACGAACCGCACTTCGTCCCCGGCCTGCTCCAGACCGAGGACTACGCACGCGCGGTGCTGAAGTCCGGTGCCGTCGGCCAGACCAGCCCGGACGACATCGAGCGCCATGTCGCGCTGCGCATGCAACGCCAGGAGCTGCTCAACCGCCCTGACGCGCCCCGCTTCTGGGCGGTGATCGACGAGACCGTCCTGCGCCGCCCGGTCGGTGGTCCGGAGGTGATGCGCGCGCAGATCGACAAGTTGCTCGAGGCCACGAAGCTGCCCCATGTGACGCTCCAGGTCGCCCCGTTCGCCAACGGGCCGCACCCGGGGACCTACGGGCCCTTCGTGCTGTTCCGCTTTGCCATGCCGGAACTGCCGGACATGGTCTACAGCGAGTACCTGACCGGCGCGGTCTACCTGGACGCGCGCATCGAGGTGGCGACCCACCTGGAGGTCATGGACCGCATGGCGGCACAGGCCGCTACGGCACAACGCACGAAGGAGATCCTCGGCGATCTCCGCAAGGAGCTGTGAATGGATCGCATAGAGCCCCGCGGTCACGTCTACAACGGCATGCCCGCGCGGGAGTTGGGCAGCGAGGGCTGGCACAAGCCCTGGAGCGGCGGCAACGGCGGAAACTGCCTGGAGGCGATGAAGCTGGCCGACGGCCGGATCGCCGTACGCCAGTCCACCGATCCGGACGGGCCCGCACTGATCTACACCACGGACGAGATGACCGCGTTCATCGAGGGCGCCAAGGCGGGGGTGGCCGACTTCCTGCTGTCCTGACCCCCTGCCGGTGGGCGCCCGCCGTCCACCCGTCTCTCACACCCGCATCGGGCGGTCCGTCGGTGCGATCGGAGCGGGCAGCCGGCTGCTTCCCATGAGGAAACCGTCCACGGCCGCCGCCACCGCACGCCCCTCCGCGATCGCCCAGACGACGAGCGACTGTCCCCGCGCCGCGTCCCCGGCGGCGAACACCCCCGGGACGTTCGTCGCGAAGCCGCCGTCCCGGCTGATCGTGCCCCGCTCCTCCAGCGCCAGCCCCAGCTGCTCGATCAGCCCGTCCTCCCGGTCGGGGCCGGTGAAGCCGAGGGCGAGCAGCACCAGGTCGGCGGGCAGCTCCCGCTCGGTCCCCGGCACCGGAAGCCGCCGCTCGTCGACCTCCTCCAGGTGCAGGGAACGCACCCACCCCCTCTCGTCTCCGGTGAAGCGGAGCGTGGACGCCGCGAACAGCCGCGCGTCCGCGTCCGCCTCCGGTGCCGTCCGCAGCTCCCGCGCCTCCTCGTGTGCCGCCGACAGCCGATAGATCTTCGGGTACGTCGGCCACGGGTCGGTGTCCTCGTCCCGCTCGGCGCCCGGCTGCGCGTAGATGTCCAGCTGGGTCACGGACGCGGCCCCCTCGCGCACCGCCGTCCCCAGACAGTCGGCACCGGTGTCCCCGCCGCCGACGATCACCACATGCCGGCCGGCGGCCGACAGCGGCGAGACCTCCAGATCGCCCTCGCACACCCGGTTGGCCAGCGGCAGATACTCCATCGCCTGGTGTATCCCGTCCAACGTCCGGCCCGGCACCGTGAGTTCCCGCCAGGCGGTGGCGCCGGTGGCGATCACCACCGCGTCGTACCGGGACCGCAGTTCCGCCGCGGAGACGTCCCGCCCGACGGATGTCGAGGTGCGGAACTTCGTCCCCTCGGCCCGCATCTGCGCCAGCCGCCGTTCCAGATGGTGCTTCTCCATCTTGAACTCCGGGATGCCGTACCGCAGCAGCCCGCCGAGCCGGTCGTCCTTCTCGTACACCGCGACCGTGTGACCGGCCCGGGTCAGCTGCTGTGCCGCGGCGAGTCCGGTGGGCCCGGAGCCGATGACCGCGACCGTCTTCCCGGACAGCCGGTCGGGCGGCAGCGCCGGTGTGAAACCCTCCTCCCAGGCCCGGTCGGCGATGGCACACTCGACGTTCTTGATGGTGACGGCCGGCTGGTTGATCGCCAGCACACACCCCGCCTCGCACGGCGCCGGACACAGCCGCCCGGTGAACTCCGGGAAGTTGTTGGTGGCGTGCAGCCGGTCGCTCGCGGCCCGCCAGTCCTCCCGCGACACCAGGTCGTTCCACTCGGGGATGAGATTGCCCAGCGGGCACGCGTCATGGCAGAAAGGCACGCCGCAGTCCATGCAGCGATCGGCCTGCTTGCTGATGATGGGCAGCAGCGCGCCCGGGACGTACACCTCGTCCCAGTCCCGCACCCGCTCCTCCACGGGCCGCCGCGGCCACTCCTGGCGCGGCGTCGTCATGAACCCCTTGGGATCGGCCATGAGCGTCTTCCTCGCGTACCGGTACCCGCGCTCTTCCGGCCACGATACGTCTCCCCCGACGGCCGCGCAGCACGTCGGAGAGCGCTTTCTCCCCCGCCTTCAGCCCACCTCCTCCCCGGCCCCCTGCCAGGTCCGCAGCACGCTCTCCACGGCCGGCGCGATCCGGCGCCGCGCCTCGAACCGGTGCACCCCGCTCATCAGCAGCTGGTCGTACGCCGTGTCCACATGCCGTACGGCCGCCACGACCGCCGAGATCACCGCCCCCTCGGACAGGGCCCGCCCGGCCGCACTGCGCCCGACCCGCCCGCTGCCGCGCACGGAGGCATGACCGGCGATCGCCCGCGCCCGCTCGGCCGGACAGCCCGGGAACAGCCGGAGGATCTCGCCCGCGAACGCCGCCGCGAACCGCTCGTCCTCCGCGGCCCTTCGCCGCGCGTCCCGGGCCCGCCGCCGGCGCCGTGCCTCCGCGTCGGCCAGGCACCGCGCCTCGGCCCGGGCCAGCGCCGCCTCCTCCACGAGCACGCCCTGCCGTTCGTAGCGGCTCTTGCGCCGGTTGAACCGCACGACCACCACCGACAGCCCACTCTCCTCCCGCGATCTGCGGGTGAGCGCTGTGTCCCCGCGCGGCAGGAACACCAGGTGCCCGAGGTCGGCGCACTCCAGACAGCGGGGCGCTCCGTCCTCCAGCACCAGCAGCGACAGCGGCCCCCGCCGGCACGCGGCACAGCGCTTGGCCTTCAGCGGCTGGATGGCGACAAGGCGGCCGGGGGAGTGGGGAGTTGCGGGAAGCGCCATACGCGTTTCTTTCCCCACCGCCGCGGGCCTGTCCCCTTCCCCGGGGCTCTTCAGAGCATATTTCCGCACTCCTCCCATGAGCTGATCATCGACACCTTCTCCTCACCGAAGGCATGGCCCGCCTATGTGCCTGTCCGGCCGCTTCCCCCTCTCCCCGCTCTGGTGACCTCCTCTCCCGGCAGCCGCCGTCGCCGCTCGGCCACGGCACCCGGCATCATGGGCCCTGTGCGACTCGAAGCGATCACCTGGGACCGGCTCGCCGAGCAGCTCGCCGACCGGCTGACCGACCTGAAGCCGGCCGACGGCGGAGCCTGGCCGCGGGTCGGCTTCGACGGGGCTCCGGCCGCCCGGCCCGGCGATCTCGCCGAGCGCGTGGGCGAGGCGCTGCGGGTGCGTGGCCGGCCTTCGCTCGTGGTCGGTGCCGAGGGCTTTCTGCGCCCGGCCTCGCTGCGCCTGGAACACGGGCGGCGGGACGAGGAGTCGTACTACAACGGATGGTTCGACACGGGTGCCCTGTGGCGCGAGGTCTTCGGACCGCTCGATCCCGGCGGCAGCGGGCGCGTCCTGCCCGACCTGTGGGATCCGGTCACCGACCGGGCCACCCGCAGCCCCTACGTCCAACTCCCGCCAGGCGGACTGCTGTTGCTGCACGGCCCGCTACTGCTGCGGCACTGGTTCCCGTTCGACCTGACCGTCCACGTCCTCCTCTCCCCGGGCGCCCTGCGCCGCCGTACCCCTGAGTCCGACCACTGGACGCTCCCGGCCTTCGAGCGCTACGCCTCCGAGGCCGATCCGGCCGGCACGGCGGACGTCCTGGTCCGTGCCGACGACCCACGCCATCCCGCCTGGAGCGGCTGACCCCCGGCGCGACCGTCCCGCTCAGAGCCAGCCGTTGCGCCTGAAGCCCCGGTACAGCGCCACGCAGGCCCCGGCCATCACGGCCATGACCAGCGGATATCCGAACCGCCAGTGCAGCTCCGGCATATGGTCGAAGTTCATGCCGTACACCCCGCACACCATCGTGGGTACGGCGATCACCGCGGCCCATGCCGTGATCTTCCGCATGTCCTCGTTCTGCGCGACGGTCACCTGCGCGAGATGGGCCTGGAGGATGGAGTTGAGCAGTTCGTCGAACGCGGCGATCTGGTCCTTGGCCCGTATGAGGTGGTCGAGCACATCCCGGAAGTAGGCCTGTATCTCCGGGGCGATGACGCGTATGGGCCGGGTGGCCAGGTCCTCCACCGGGCGGCCCAGTGGCACCACCGCCCGCTTCAGTTCGAGCAGCTCGCGCTTCATCTGGTAGATCCGCCCCGGATCGAGCCGCGCGCCCTCCTCGGAGAACACCTCGGTCTCGACCTGGTCGATGTCCGCCTGGACCGCGTCGGTGACGTTCAGGTAGTCGTCGACGACATGGTCGGCGATCGCGTGCAGCACCGCCGCCGGGCCCTTGGCGAGCTGCTGCGGATCCGACTCCAGCTCCTCGCGCAGCGGTCCCAGAGAACCGTGCCGGCCGTGCCGCACCGTGATGACGAAGTCCTTGCCGACGAACACCATGATCTCGCCGGTGTTCACCACTTCGCTGGTCGCGGTCAGTCGTTCGTGCTCCACGTAGCAGACCGTCTTGAACACCGCGAAGAGCGTGTCCCCGTAGTGCTCCAGCTTCGGACGCTGATGGGCCTCGACCGCGTCCTCCACCGCCAGCGGGTGCAGGTTGAAGAGCTCGGCGATGCCGGCGAACTCACGGTCCGTCGGCTCGTGCAGTCCCAGCCAGACGAATCCCTCACCGCTCTTGCGTACGAGCCTCACCGCGTCCACCAGATCGGCGCTCCCCTGCACCCGTACGCCGTCCTGATAGGTCACGCAGTTGACCACCGACGAGCCCAGCGGCGACCTGGCGGGATGGCTCAGGTCCACTCGCGGCCGGCGCCGGCCGAGCCGTGCCACCCTGCGCAGGCCGCCGACCCTGCCCAGCTCCGTGACCTTCCGCAGATTCCCCGCCATGGACATCCGGATCCCCCTCGCATGGACCTCGTGCGCGACGCTTTCGCGCCTTGCCCGGCAAGTCTGCCAGGCCCCGGCACAGTGCGGGCGAGCCTGTGGGAACACGAAGTTCCGCTTGGTTCCCGCCTGTGGACGAGCGTCGGACGAGCCAAGGGAACCGGCAGTTGGGGCCTGCCCCGACGAGCACGTCCCGGTGCAACGGCTCGCCAACCGGCTACGCCAGGGCCTGCGCCCCGGCCTTCCGCAGACGCGTATCCACGTCCTACCCGCCGCTCTGTGCCCGCGGTGGTCTGCCGCCCACCCTGGCCACCGCCTCCGCACCCGCTCGGCACCCGCCGGCCGCCGCCTCCTCCGCGGATGCGCCCGCGAGCAGGGCGGCGAGGAACGCGCCGGTGAAGGCGTCCCCCGCGCCCGTGGTGTCCCGAGGGGTGGCCGGCACGGCCGGGACCCGTGCCGGTGCGGCGCCGGCCCGGGCCACGAGGGCTCCGTCGGCACCCGCCTTGGCCACCACCAGCGGCACCAGCCGGCTCAGCTTGGCCGCGGCGTCCGCCAGGTCCGGCAGCCCCGTGAGCAGGCACGCCTCGTCCCGGCTCGGCAGCAGCACGTCCAGCCCGCCCGCGAACGACAGGAACCGGTCCAGCCCCAGCTCCACCAGAAACCCCGCCGACGCCGGATCGAGGCTCACCGGCACCTCACGCGCCCGGGCGGCCGCGAGCGCCACCCGCGCAAGCGCCAGGCTCGGCTCGGTGAACAGCAGATAGCCCGACAGATGCAGCCAGGCCACGCCGTCGAGCAGCGCGTCCGACCAGTCTCCGGGTTCGAGCCGCAGCGAGGCCCCACTGTCCGTGAGGAACGTACGCTCGGCCGCCGCCCCCGTGTCGACCAGGCAGATCACCGTGCCGGTCGCCGCCTCCGGGTCCACCACCAGCCGCGGTCGCACCCCGGCCGCGAGCAGCTCCCGCTCGTGCCACGCCGCCGCGTCCGCGCCCACCCGGCCGAGCAGCCGTACGTCCGCGCAGCCGGCGTGAGCGGCCCAGCAGGCGACATTGGCGCCCGCGCCGCCCGGCACCGTCCGGATCGCCGCGGCCGTGTCGGTGCCGCCCGCGAGCGGACCCCGGTGCCGGGCCACCACGTCGGTGACGACGTCCCCGACGACCAGCAGCGCCCCGGTCCGCCCGGTGGTCACTCCCGGGCCCACGAGGTGGCGATCCGCGCCGCCAGCCGTACATTGCCGCGCACCGCCGCCAGATTGGCGCTCAGCGAGGCGCCGTCCGTGTGCCGGACCAGGTAGTCCAGCAGGAACGGGGTCACTGCCTGCCCTGTGATGCCCTGCTCCGCGCAGGCGGTGAGCGCGTCGGCGAGCACACGGGCGTGCAGCTCCGGATCGAGCTGCTCCGCTTCCGGCACGGGGTTGGCGACGATCAGCGCCGAAGGCGGTGCGCCCAGCGCGTCCTGGGCCCGCATGACGTCCGCGGCCTGCTCCGGAGATTCCAGGGTCCAGTCCACCGGATGCCCCGAGTCGGACAGATAGAAGCCGGGGAACCGGTCCGTGCGGTACCCGGCGACGGCCACGCCGAGCGTCTCCAGCCGTTGCAGGGTCGCCGGCACATCCAGAATCGACTTCACGCCCGCGCATACGACCGTGATCCGGGTGTGCGCCAGCAGCCCCAGGTCGGCCGACTCGTCCTGCGTCACCGTCCACTCCCGGTGCACGCCGCCCAGCCCGCCGGTGGCGAACACCCGGACCCCCGCCAGCGCGGCGAGCCGGGCCGTCGCGGACACGGTCGTCGCCCCGCTCGCTCCGCTTGCCACGGCGAGCGGCAGATCGCGGTGGCTCAGCTTGCGGATGCCGTCCTCGTTCGCGATCCGCTCGACCTGTTCCTTGTCCAGCCCGACACAGGGCCGTCCGTCGAGCACGGCGACGGTCGCCGGCACCGCCCCCTCGTGCCGTACCGCCTCCTCCAGCTCCAGCGCCACCTGAAGGTTGCGCGGGCGCGGCAGCCCGTGCGCGATGATCGTGGACTCCAGGGCCACCACCGGCCGCCGCGCCGCGATCGCCTCCCGGACCTCTTCCGACACCACCAGCACCATGTGCCCGCCTCCCGTCCGTCGGCCCTTCCTCATCTCTGGCGGGCGCCGGACGCGGCTAAACGCTTGCGGCCTGTGGGGGACGCCACCAGCCTGGGCCGCATGACGAAGAACACCATGCGCCTCGACCATGTCGTCCTCTGGGTCGCCGACCCGGTCGCCGCGGCCCGCTTCTACGAGACGGCCGTCGGCCTGGAGCCCATGGGAGTCGGCGAGTTCACCGAGGGCAAGCTCTCCTTCCCCTCGGTCCGCGTCAACGAGGAGACCATCCTGGATCTCGCGCCCCACACCCTCGCGGAACGGATGCGGATGCTGCCCGGCTCCGCGGACCGCGCCGGCCATCCCGTCAACCACATCTGTCTGGCCCTGCCGACGGACGCGTTCGACGCCCTGCACGCCCGGCTGACCGAGCACGGCGTCCCGCTGAGCGGCATCGGCCACGACTCCTCCGGAGCCCGCGGGAACGCCGTCCGGAACTTCTACTTCCAGGACCCGGACGGCAATGTGTTCGAGGCCCGGCACTACGACGACTAGGGCCTCTCTTTCGGATCCTGCCGGCGTCGCGGACCCTCCCCAGCGGAGGTCAGAACAACGGCTCGGGCAGCACGCCTTCCAGGGCGAGCAGCTTCCGCTTGGTCTCCAGACCGCCCCCGAAGCCGCCGATGCCGCCGTCGCTCTCCACCACCCGGTGGCACGGCACGACCACCGGCAGGGGATTGGCGCCCATGGCCGCGCCGACCGCCTGCGCCGCACCGGGCTGCCCGACCCGGCCGGCGAGATCCCCGTACCCCACCACGGTGCCGTACGGGACGCCCGAGGCCAGCTCCCGCAGCACCTGCCGGTTGAAGCCGGAGATCAGCGACCAGTCCAGCGGCAGGTCGAAGTCGTGCCGCTCGCCCGCGAAGTACGCCCGCAGCTGGCCTATGGCCTCGGCCAGCAGGGGTGCGTCCGGGTCCTCCACGGGGTCGGCGCCCAGCCGGGCCGCCAGCCGCTCCAGGGTCCGCTCGCGCACCGCCTCGGTGGCATGGAAGACGACGTTGACCAGGCCGTCCCGGGTCGCGACCAGCATCAGCGGGCCGATGTCGGTACCGGCCACCGCCCATACGATCCGCTGCTCATCCTGCCCATGGCTGTCCATGCGCCCACGGTACGGCCCCCCACCGACAACGCCTGCGCGGCCCGGTCCGCCAGCGCCGCACGGACCACGTCGGGCTCGTTGGTGATCACCCCGTCGACACCCAGGCCCGCGGCCTTGCGGGCGGTGGCCGCGTCGTTCACCGTCCACGCGAAGACCCGAAGCGGCCTGCCGTGCGGCCCGTCGAAGGCGTGCACCGCCGCCACGTACCCCCTCGAGAGCGAGGTGTACGACGGATTGATCAGATCCGTGAAGCGCGCGTACCCGTGCAGCTGTGCCGCGGTGGGTGCGCCGAGGTAGGCGGTGGTCACCTCGGGATCAAGCCGGTGGACCGTGCGCACGCTGTCGGCGCTGAAGCTCTGCACGATGAGCCGCCGCAGGTGCGCGCGGTCCAGCCAGCCCTCGTCCCCGAGGAGCTTGAGGATCTGCTGCTCGATGCCCGGGTAGAGCTCCGGGTTCTTGACCTCCAGGAGCAGCTTCTCGTGGTTGTGCTCGATCCGGCGCATGTACTGCCGGAGCGTCGGCACGCGCGTGCCCGCGTAGGCGGACGAGAACCAGCTGCCCGCGTCCAGCCGGGCGATCTCCGCGGCGGTGAAGTCCTTCACCTTCCACGGCGCCCGGCCGGGAAAGACCTGCTCGACATCGGTGGTCCGGGCGAGGCCGGCGTCGTGGATCACGACCAGCTCGCCGTCCTTGGTGCGCTGCACGTCGTTCTCGACCCAGGAGAAGCCCATCTCCGCGGCCTTGTCGATCGAGGCCAGCGTGTTCTCCGGCGCGTAGGCGGAAGCGCCCCGATGGGCGATCACCGTGGGCTCGCCGACCTCGCCCGCCCGGGCGTCGGATCCGGCGACGGAGGCCAGCAGGGCCACCGTGCCGAGGACCGCCGCGACCGTGGCGGCAACTACGCGCGCGTGCATCCGTACTCCTCGCGTCGAGCAAACACCGACAGCACCAGACTGACAGCAGTGGGTCAACGGCACCTGGGCGCACGACCGCCACAGATCGCACGAAGATGTCCAGGTCCGCTCACCGCTGCCGCACATCTGGGGCAAGGGCGTGTTTCTTTGCCGGAAAATCGTTCGACCATTCTGGTGGGGGTCATACTCTCTGCGACAACCCTGGCCGCCGACGCGGTCCTGGGACGGGGGGCGTTTTCGGGTATTCCGGGACAGAAGAGGGCGGAAGGGCAGCCGCGGATGCAAGGCACGGTCGACGGATTCAGCTACGGGGCCGTCACCCCATTGGTGGCCTATCTGATGGCCTGCCTCGGCGGTGCCCTCGGCCTGCGCTGCACCACCCGGTCCCTGCTGGTCACACACGCCCGGCGGCCCGCCTGGCTGGCCCTCGGCTCGGCCGCGATCGGCTCCGGCATATGGACCATGCACTTCGTCGCGATGATGGGCTTCTCCATCAAGGAAGCGCCGATCCACTACGACAAACCGATCACCTATGCGAGCCTCGGCCTGGCCATCGTGATGGTCGGCGTCGGGATCTTCATCGTCGGTTACCGCGGCGCCACCGGCACCGCCCTCTTCACCGGAGGCACGATCACCGGTCTGGGCGTCGCCTCGATGCACTACCTGGGCATGGCCGGAGTGCGCTTCCACGGGCGGTTCACCTACAACACCGTCACCGTCGCCATCTCCGTCGTCATAGCCGTCGTCGCCGCCACCGCCGCGCTGTGGGCCGCCGGCCGCGTCCGCGGCTTCCTGTGGAGCGTGGGAGCGAGCCTGGTCATGGGGCTCGCGGTCAGCGGCATGCACTACACCGGAATGGCGGCCCTCGGCGTCCATCTCGACGGCGTCTCCCACGGCACCGCCGGTGCACCGGAGCCGTCCGTGCTCGCGCCCATGCTGATCGGACCGCTCGCCTTCCTGCTGCTCGCCGGAGTCGTCGTGATCTTCGATCCGTCGATGGTCGCGGGCCGGCCGGGCCTCCGGCCCGTCGAACACAAGCCCGGCGTTCCGGCCGCCGCCGTCGCCTCCCACCCGGACCGCCGCCCGGCGCCGCCCGAAGGTGCCAGGCCGGTCCGCCACCCAGAGCACCACGGCTCCCGCACCCCGCAGAACCGCTGATCCGGACCCGCGGAACCGGGGCCGGACCCGAGCGGAACCGCTGATCGGAACCCGTTGTCAGTGCGGGGTCGTACGGTGGATGGCATGCGGCCCGTTTCCCACATCGAACGCACGGTGGCGCCCTTCGAGGTCGTCAGCCCCTACCAGCCCAGCGGCGATCAGCCGACAGCCATCGCCGACCTGGCCAAGCGCATCGAGGCCGGTGAGAAGGACGTCGTCCTGCTGGGCGCGACCGGCACCGGCAAGTCCGCCACCACCGCGTGGATGATCGAGAAGCTCCAGCGCCCCACCCTGGTGATGGCACCGAACAAGACCCTGGCCGCCCAGCTGGCCAACGAGTTCCGCGAGCTGTTGCCGAACAACGCGGTCGAGTACTTCGTCTCGTACTACGACTACTACCAGCCCGAGGCCTACGTTCCGCAGTCGGACACCTACATCGAGAAGGACTCCTCGATCAACGAGGAGGTCGAGCGCCTGCGCCACTCGGCGACCAACTCGCTGCTCACCCGCCGCGATGTCATCGTCGTCGCCTCGGTGTCCTGCATCTACGGCCTCGGCACTCCGCAGGAGTACGTGGACCGGATGGTCCCGCTGAGGGTGGGCGACGAGATCGACCGGGACGAACTGCTGCGGCGCTTCGTCGACATCCAGTACACGCGCAACGACGTGGCCTTCGCCCGGGGCACCTTCCGGGTCCGCGGCGACACCATCGAGATCTTCCCGGTCTACGAGGAGCTGGCCGTCCGCATCGAGATGTTCGGCGACGAGATCGAGGCGCTGTCCACGCTGCACCCGCTCACCGGCGAGATCATCAGCGACGACCAGCAGCTCTACGTCTTCCCCGCCTCCCACTACGTGGCCGGTCCCGAGCGCATGGAGCGGGCCGTCAACGACATCGAGAAGGAACTGGGGGAGCGCCTGGCCGAGCTGGAGAAGCAGGGCAAGCTGCTGGAGGCCCAGCGGCTGCGGATGCGCACCACCTACGACATCGAGATGCTCCGCCAGATCGGCACCTGCTCCGGCGTGGAGAACTACTCGATGCACTTCGACGGCCGCTCGCCCGGCTCCCCGCCCAACACCCTGCTGGACTACTTCCCGGACGACTTCCTGCTCGTCATCGACGAGTCGCATGTCACCGTGCCGCAGATCGGCGCCATGTACGAAGGCGACGCCTCCCGTAAGCGCACCCTTGTGGATCACGGTTTCCGGCTGCCCTCCGCACTGGACAACCGCCCCCTGAAGTGGGAGGAGTTCCAGGAGCGCATCGGGCAGACCGTCTACCTCTCGGCCACCCCGGGCGCCTACGAGCTCTCGCGCTCCGACGGCGTCGTCGAGCAGATCATCCGCCCGACCGGCCTGGTCGACCCCGAGGTCGTGGTCAAGCCCACCGAGGGTCAGATCGACGACCTGGTGCACGAGATCCGCAAGCGCACCGAGAAGGACGAGCGCGTCCTGGTCACCACGCTGACCAAGAAGATGGCCGAGGACCTCACCGACTACTTCCTGGAACTCGGCATCCAGGTGCGCTACCTGCACAGCGACGTCGACACCCTGCGCCGGATCGAGCTGCTGCGCGAACTGCGCTCCGGTGAGTACGACGTCCTGGTCGGCATCAACCTCCTGCGCGAGGGCCTCGACCTGCCCGAGGTGTCCCTCGTGGCCATCCTCGACGCCGACAAGGAGGGCTTCCTGCGCTCCGGCACCTCGCTGATCCAGACCATCGGCCGCGCGGCGCGCAATGTCTCCGGCCAGGTCCATATGTACGCCGACAAGATCACCCCGGCGATGGAGCGGGCCATCGAGGAGACCAACCGCCGCCGGGAGAAGCAGATCGCCTACAACAAGGCCAACGGCATCGACCCGCAGCCCCTGCGGAAGAAGATCAACGACATCGTCGCGCAGATCGCGCGCGAGGAGGTCGACACCGAGCAGCTCCTCGGCTCCGGCTACCGCAAGTCCAAGGACGGCAAGGGCGCCAAGGCACCCGTACCGTCGCTGGGCGACAAGGCGGCAAAGGGAGCGAAGGCCACAAAGGCCGCCACGTCGGCCCAGGGCAAGACGGTGCCCACGGACCGTCCGGCGGCCGAACTCGCCGAGCAGATCGAGGCGATGACCGAGCGGATGCGCGCCGCGGCGGCGGAGCTCCAGTTCGAGATCGCCGCCCGGCTGCGCGACGAGGTGTCGGAGATGAAGAAGGAGCTGCGCCAGATGCGGGAGGCGGGCATCGCCTGACCCCTGCCACCGTGCCGGACCTCGGGCGTTTGCGTATGTCAGGTGTCAAGTGTTGCAACACCGACACAAAGCGCGGGCCGGGGTTCGGCACGGTCGGTGCCCCTGCGTAGGGTTCTGGACAACCGCGCAGTGCGCGGCAACAGGGGACCATCGAGAGGGGATTCAGCCGTGTCCGTCAACTTGACCAAGGGTCAGGCCATCAGCCTGGAGAAGAAGGACGGAGGCTCCCTGACCGCGGTCCGCATGGGACTCGGCTGGCAGGCGGCGAAGCGGCGCGGTCTGTTCGGTTCGCGGACCAAGGAGATCGACCTGGACGCCTCCGCGGTGCTCTTCGCCGAGAAGCAGCCGGTCGACGTCGTCTTCTTCCGTCACCTGGTGAGCGATGACGGTTCCGTGCGCCACACCGGTGACAACCTGGTCGGCGGCGTCGGCCAGGGCGGGGACGACGAGGCGATCCTGGTGGACCTCCAGCGGGTTCCGGTCCACGTCGACCAGATCGTCTTTACCGTGAACTCCTTCACGGGCCAGACCTTCCAGGAGGTGCAGAACGCGTTCTGCCGCCTCGTGGACGAGACCACCGGTCAGGAGCTGGCCCGCTACACGCTGGACGGCGGCGGCGACTACACCGCCCAGATCATGGCCAAGGTGCACCGTGCCGGCACGGGCTGGACGATGACCGCGCTCGGCAACCCGGCCCAGGGCCGCACGTTCCAGGACCTGATGCCGGCGATCCTGCCGCTTCTCTGACACCACACCGTCCGCACCGGCGGGCAGGCGCGACGACAACACGAGACAGGGGGGCCACGGCGATGACGGCCGAGCTGGTGCGGGGGCAGAACCACCCGCTGTCCCAGAACCGGCTGGAGATCCGGATCTCGGCCGGAGTACCGGTCCTGGCCGGAGCGACGCTCGGCGACGAGAACGGCACGGTGCACGGCCCCCAATGGGTGGCCCACCCCGGCGCCCCCGCGCTGCCCGGGGTGGCGGTGTCCCACCGGATCGCCGCCGAGCACCGCCTGGCCGTCGACCTGACTGCCGTAGCCGAGGCCGTGCACTGCGTCGACGTGTTCCTCGCCCTGCCCACCGGGACCGGCGGCCCGCTCCGGTTCGGTGCCGCGCCCGCCCCGCACACCACGGTCAACGGGCCCGACGGCACCGAACTCGCCTGCTTCACCCTCACCGGCCTCGACACCGAGACGGCCGTGCTCGCCCTGGAGCTGTACCGCAGGCAGGGCAGCTGGAAGGTGCGCGCCACGGGCCAGGGCTATGCCGGCGGTCTCCCGGCGCTCTTCACCGACCGGGGACTGCCCGAGGCGGACCGGCTCGCGGCCACCGTCCAGACCGCCCCCGCGGCACCCGCACCGTCCACCGTGCCCACGCCCCAGGACGTTCCGTCGGTGGGGACGACAGCCGCAGTGCCGACGCCGTCGTACGACTCCCGGCCCGCGCAGCACCCGTACGACACCGGCCGGAGCCCCTGCGACACCCAGGCGCCGGGCACCGGTGTGCCCGCGACGGGCGTGCCGGTCGACTACACGCACCCCGGCCGCCGTCTCCCCACCACCCCGCCGCCTGCCGCCCCGGACAGCGACGCGCAGCCCGGCGCGCCCGTCGCGGGCGATGCCGTGGGCTGGTCGATGGAGGAGCGGCTGTACAACCAGGTGTGGGGCATGTTCGAGGACCTGGCCCGCACCACGGCGGCGTACCGCAGCGCCGTCGACTTCGCCGACTCCCGTCTGGACAAGGAGCTGGAGCAGGCCCTCGCGGACCCGGCCGGCCGGCTCGGCGCCGGGGGCGACACCGTACGCGAGGCGGCCCATGCCCGCCGGGCCCGGCTCGTCGACCAGGCCCGCGCTGCCCTCGACCGTGACCTCGCCCAGCTCACCGCGGAGTCCGAGGTGGTCGAGCCCGCGCTTCCGCCCGCCTACGCCCGCTGGGACAACCCGGTCTGGCACGGTTACCGGGTGCCCACCGAGCCGCCGATGGCCCTCCGGCTCGGCGATCTCCACCTCCCGGAGAGCGCCCCGCTGCGCATTCCCATGCTGGTGCGGCTGCCGCTGGAGCGCGGCCTGTGGATCGACAGCGGCCCGGCGGCCTTCAGCGGCTCCGTCCCGGACTCGGCCGAGCTGCGGCATCTGGCCATGGAGGCGGCGGTGTCGGTCGCGGCGCGGCTGCTCGCCGTTCATCCGGCGGGTGAGTTCGGTGTACAGGTCGTCGACCCGGCCGGCGCCGGAGCGCGGGCGCTGTTCCCGCTGACCCGGGCGGGGGTGCTGGCCGCCCCGCCCGCGGCCGGGGCGGCCGGCGTCACCGCCGCGCTGGAGAGGCTCACCCGGCGGGTCGACCTGGTGCAGATGGCGGTGCGGGGCGGCGCGCCGGAGGCACTGCCCGACGATCTCGACACCGCCCGGCAGCTGCTGATCGTCAATGACTTCCCGCACGGCTTCGACGACCGGGCCGTGACCCGGCTGCGCTATCTCGCCGATGAGGGTCCGGCCGTCGGTGTGCACCTGCTGCTGGTGGCGGACCGGAAGGACTCGGTTGCCTACGGCCCGTTGCTCGACCCGCTGTGGCGTTCGCTGATGCGACTCACCCCCGTCCCCGACGACCACCTCGCCGACCCCTGGGTCGGCCATGCGTGGACCTACGAACCCGCTCTGGTGCCGAGGGGCAGCCGGATCCTGGATCAGGTGCTGACTGAGGTCGCCACAGCGAGAATCAAGGACAGGCAAAGCGGCCCTGACCAGCAAGCTTGAATTTTCCTTTGCCTTCCTCTTTACCTTTTCTTGGTGATTGGGGTACTGTCTTCCGTACGGAGGGGAGTACTCCCTGACTGCGGCGCACCCGTCAGTACGGACCGGTTCCGGTCCCGGGGCGCCGGCCCCGCGCGGGTGGAAGAGACCTCCGGCAGCGACAACGCTGACGTGTTTGCCGTGACGCACTGCCGGAGGTGCCGTGGAAGTCTCCCTGACCCTGTGGGTCCTTACCGTTGTGGGCCTCGCCGCCCTGATCGCCGTCGACTTCCTCATCGGCCGCAAGCCGCATGAGGTGTCCGTCAAGGAAGCCGGAATCTGGACCGTCGTCTGGGTCGTCCTCGCCGGGCTCTTCGGCTTCGGGCTGCTCGTCTTCGGCGGCGGACGACCGGCCGGCGAGTTCTTCGCGGGCTTCATCACCGAGAAGTCGCTGAGCGTGGACAACCTCTTCGTCTTCGTGCTGATCATGGCGAAGTTCGCCGTGCCGACCCGGTATCAGCAGCGGGTCCTGCTCGTCGGCGTCCTCATAGCCCTGGTCCTGCGGGCCGTCTTCATCGCCGCCGGAGCCGCGATCATCGCGAGCTTCTCCTGGGTGTTCTACCTCTTCGGCGCCTTCCTCGTCTGGACCGCCTGGAAGCTCGTCCAGGAGGCCCGCGCGGATAAGGAGAACGAGGAGTTCGAGGAGAACAAGCTGCTGAAGGCCGCCGAGCGCAGGTTCGGCGTGGCGGACCGGTACCACGGCACCAGGCTGTGGATCCGGCAGAACGGCAAGCGGGTCATGACCCCGATGCTGGTCGTGATGCTCGCCATCGGCACCACCGACGTCCTGTTCGCCCTCGACTCCATACCCGCGATCTTCGGCCTGACCCAGGACCCGTACATCGTCTTCACCGCCAACGCCTTCGCCCTGATGGGTCTGCGACAGCTGTACTTCCTCATCGGCGGCCTGCTGAAGAAGCTGGTCCACCTCTCCTACGGCCTGTCGATCATCCTGGGCTTCATCGGCGTCAAGCTGGTGCTGCACGCACTGCACGAGTCCGGGGTCCCCGTCCCCGAGATCAGCATCCCGGTCTCGCTCGGCGTGATCTGCGCCGTCCTGGTGGTCACGACGATCACCAGCCTGCTGGCCTCCCGGAAGCAGACGGCCGCCGAGGAGGAGCCCCTCGTCCGCGACCGGGCTTCAGCGGGCTGAGCGCCGGTCAGCCGTCGCCGTACATGGCGGCCATCGGGGAGACACCCGTCGTGACGAACTCCCGGATGCCCGCCAGGTAGGTGTCGCGGTCGACGAATCCGTCGCCGTCGGTGTCGAGATCGTCGAAGGCGGCGTCGGCGTGCGTCCCCGTGTTCCCGGCCGCCACCCGCAGACGGGTGAACTCCTCCCGGTTCAACCGCCCGTCGTCATCGAGGTCGGCGAGGTCGAACAGCGAACCCAGGGCGGGCCGGCAAGAGCGCTCGAACGCGTCGTGACCCGCCCACGTCCGGTACTCCTCGAAGCTCACCCGGCCGTCGCCGTCGGCATCCATGTCCTGCCAGACCGCTTCGTGAGCGGCGCGTGCGGCCGTGACGACCGGATGACCGGCGTCGCGGCCCGTGGCCGCGGCCACGCGGTCCACCCTGGCGAGGTACTCCGCCGTGGTGATCAGGCCGTCACCGTCCACGTCCAGCATGGCGAAGATGCGGTGCTTGGCGGAGTCGGACACCGAAACGGTGCTTGCTTCAGTCATGCGTCTCACCTCTGTCAGCCCTGCAACACAGCCGAGTCGATCATGCGGAGCCGTCCATGAGGCCGAACGCGCCGAAGCTTCACTCCGAGGAGTTACCCGGTGGGTGGACCGGACCGGTCGAGCGCCCCGCCCACCGAAGACCGCCCGAAACGAGCGACATGCGAACCCCGCACGGCTCTGCGACGATCACCACATGATCACTCGGCCGCGATCGCCCGCCGTGCAGTGGACGACCCTCGCGCCGGTGCTCGCCGTCGTCCTGCTGGCCTTCACCTGGGGCCGTGCTCTGCCCGACGCCGTCGTCGCCCTGGTGAGCGTGGTGCTCGCCGGCTCGGTCCTGGCGGCTGTGCACCACGCCGAGGTGGTCGCCCACCGCGTCGGCGAACCCTTCGGTTCCCTGGTTCTCGCGATCGCCGTCACGATCATCGAGGTGGCCCTGATCGTCACCCTGATGGCCGACGGCGGACCCAAGAGTGCCACCCTGGCCAGGGACACCGTCTTCGCCGCCGTGATGATCACCTGCAACGGCATCCTCGGGCTGTGCCTGCTCTTCGCCTCCCTGCGGCACGGCATCGCCGTCTTCAACCCCGAGGGCACCGGCGCCGCCCTGGCCACCGTGGCCACGCTCGCCACCCTCAGCCTGGTGCTTCCGACCTTCACCACCAGCAGGCCCGGCCCCGAGTTCTCCGCCGGCCAGCTGACGTTCGCCGCGGTGTCGTCACTCGCCCTGTACGGCCTGTTCGTGGCCACCGAGACCGTGCGCCACCGCGACTACTTCCTGCCCGTCACCCGCCAGGGCGAGGTCATCACCGCCGACGACCACGCCCAACCCCCCTCCGCGCGCACCGCCCGGACCAGCCTCGGGCTGCTCGCGCTCGCACTCGTCGGCGTGGTGGGCCTGGCCAAGGGCGTCTCGCCCGCCCTCGAGTCCGGGGTGAAGGCGGCGGGCCTGCCGCACGCCGTGGTGGGCGTGATCATCGCCCTGCTCGTCCTGCTGCCCGAGACGATCGCCGCACTGCGCGCGGCCCGGCGCGATCGCGTGCAGACCAGTCTCAATCTCGCCCTCGGCTCCGCGATGGCCAGCATCGGCCTCACCATTCCGGCCGTGGCGCTCGCCACCGTCTGGCTGTCCGGACCCCTCGTCCTCGGGCTCGGTGCCAGCCATATGCTGCTGCTCGCGCTCACCATGGTGGTCGGCACGCTGACCGTGGTGCCGGGGCGCGCCACGCCCCTCCAGGGCGGCGTCCACCTGATCGTTTTCGCGGCCTATCTGGAACTGGCGGTCAGCCCATGACCGGTTCCGCCGCCGGCACCGGCGCCGGCCTGGTCTCCGGCAGCAACGCGAAGCACCCCAGGCTGAACAGCGCGACCCCCGTCAGATAGAGGCCCACCCCCCACGGCACACGGCCGCCGTGCGCCGCGAGAGCGGTGGCCACGATCGGGGTGAGCGCGCCACCGAGGACCCCGCCCAGGTTGTAGCTGACCGCCGCGCCGGTGCAGCGCACCCGCGCCTCGAACAGCTCCGGCAGATAGGCGGCGATCACCGCCACGATGGTGACGAAGGCCAGCAGCGCGCCCAGGATGCCGAGGAACATGGGCAGCGGCCTGCCGGTCGCGAGCAGCGCGACCATCGGCAGCATCCACACGGCACACGCGGCGCACCCCGTCAGACACATGATCCGGCGCCCGTACCGGTCGCCGAGCACGGCCGCGACGGGCGTGCACGCGCCGTTCACGACCACCGCGGCCATGACGCAGCCCAGCATGACCCCGCGGCCCACCCCGAGCTGCTCCGTTGCGTAGGCCAGGGACCAGGTCGTCACCGCGTAGAACACCGCGTACCCGACCGACAGCGCCCCGGCCGCCAGCAGCACCAGCCGCCCGTGCCGCCGTACGACCTCCACCAGCGGCACGCGCGCGTGGTCGTCGATCTCCAGGAACCGGGGGCTCTCCGTGAGCGACGAGCGCAGCCACAGCCCGGCCACCGCCAGCACCCCGGCCACCCAGAACGGCACCCGCCAGCCCCACCGCGCGAACTCCGCGTCGGACAGCGCCGCCGACAGCGCGAGCATCACCCCGTTGGCCAGGAGGAAGCCCACCGCGGACCCCATCTGCGGGATGCTCGACCACAGCACGCGCCGCCCGGCCGGCGCGTGCTCCCCGGCCAGCAGTACGGCACCGCCCCACTCGCCGCCCAGCCCCAGCCCTTGCAGGAAGCGCAGCACGAGCAGCAGCAAGGGCGCCACGAGACCGATCGACCGGTACGAGGGCACACAGCCCACCGCCACCGTCGAGGCACCGGTGAGCAGCAGCGAGGCCACGAGCACCGGCCGCCGTCCACGCCGGTCCCCGATGTGCCCGAACAGCACCGAGCCCAACGGCCGGGCCACGAAACCCACCCCGAACGTCCCGAACGCCGCCAGTGTCCCCGCGAGCGGCGAGAACGTCGGAAAGAACAGCGGCCCCAGCACCAGGGCCGCCGCGGTGCTGTAGACGAAGAAGTCGTAGTACTCGATCGCGGTGCCGACGAGCGAGGCGGCGGCGAGCCGCGGCAAGGACGGGGTGCTCACGGTAAGTGCATCGGCCATGCTCTGTTCAACCACACGCTGTAATCGCGGGTTACGGGGGCGCTCGGGGGTGATCAGCGAGTGCGGTGCGCGCCGTGGCCACCGGCGCACCGGGCCCGGTACCCGCCGCCGGTCACCGTGATACACCGGGTGCGAGCAGCGGTCGTAGACAACCGCCCCGACGGACCGGAGGAACCGTGCCCCGCACCCTGGCCAACGCCCCGATCATGATCCTCAACGGGCCCAACCTGAACCTGCTCGGGCAGCGCCAGCCCGAGATCTACGGCAGGGACACACTGGCCGACGTGGAGGCGATGTGCGCCAAGGCGGCGGCCGCGCACGGCGGCACGGTGGACCTCCGGCAGTCCAACCACGAGGGCGAGCTGGTCGACTGGATCCACGAGGCCCGGCTGAACCACTGCGGGATCGTCATCAACCCCGGCGCCTACTCGCACACGTCGGTCGCGATCCTGGACGCGCTCAACACCTGCGACGGCATGCCCGTGCTGGAGGTGCACATCTCCAACATCCACCAGCGCGAGTCGTTCCGGCACCACTCGTACGTCTCACTCCGTGCCGACGGCGTGATCGCGGGCTGTGGAGTGCAGGGATACGTGTTCGGCGTGGAGCGGGTCGCCACTCTGGTCGGCGCCGCGCAGGCGGACGCGTAGCCGCGCGGCTAGAGGCGGCCGGCCTCCACGATCCGCCGCAGGAACCGCCGGGTGCGCTCCTGCTGCGGGTCGCCGAAGATCTGCTCCGCGGTGCCGTGCTCCAGGACGACCCCGCCGTCCAGAAAACAGACCTGGTCGGCGACGTCCCGCGCGAAGCCCATCTCGTGGGTGGCCAGCACCATGGTCATCCCCTCGTCCTTCAGGCCCCGGACCACCTCCAGCACCTCGCCCACCAGCTCGGGGTCGAGCGCCGCGGTGATCTCGTCCAGCAGCAACAGCCGGGGCCGTACGGCAAGGGCCCGCACGATCGCCACACGCTGCTGCTGACCGCCGCTGAGCCGGTCCGGATAGGCATCGGCCTTCGCGGCCAGTCCGAGGCGCTCCAGCAGCTCCCTGGCCCGTTCCTCGGCCTCCGCGCGGGAGACGCCGTGCACCCGGCGCGGCGCGAGCGTGATGTTCTCCAGCACCGTCATGTGCGGGAAGAGGTTGTACGCCTGGAAGACCACACCGATCCGGCGCCGCACCGCGTCCTGGTCGGCGCGCGGATCCGTGATCTCCTCGCCGTCCAGCCAGATCGCGCCGTCGTCGATCTCCTCCAGGAGGTTGGCGCAGCGCAGCAGCGTGGACTTGCCGGAGCCGGAGGCGCCGATCAGCGCGGTCACCGTGTGCGGCGCGACCTCCAGATCGACGTCCCGCAGCACGACCGAGCCGCCGAAGGTCTTCCGGACGGACTTCATGCGCAGGACCGGCGTGTGTGCGTCGCTCATAGCGATCCTCCCTGGGCCCGCTGCCGGTCCATCCGGGCCGTCACCCAGTCGGTGAAACGGGTCATCGGGATGGTCAGCGCCACGAACACCAGCCCCGCGACGATGTACGGCGTGTAGTTGAGACTGCGGCCCACGATGATGTCGGCCGCGCGTACGGCGTCCACGGCGCCGCCGATCGACACCAGGCCGGTGTCCTTCTGCAACGACACCAGGTCGTTGAGGAGCGGCGGCACCTGGCGCCGTACCGCCTGCGGCAGCACCACGTAGCGCAGTGCCTGCCGGTTCGTCAGCCCGAGCGAGCGGGCCGCCGCGCGCTGCGAGGGGTGGATCGACTCGATGCCGGCCCGGAACACCTCGGCCACGTACGCCGAGTACGTCAGCGTCAGCGCCGTACCGCCCAGCAGCACCGGATCCACCGTCACGCCCTGCAACCGCAGCGCCGGCACGCCCAGGACCACGATCATCAGGTTGATGATCAGGGGAAGGCCACGGAAGAAGTCCGTGTAGGCGGCCGCCAGGACCCGCAGCGGGAAGAACACCGGGCCGCGCAGCGTCCGCGCGACGGCGATCACCATGCCGAGGACCAGGACGGCGACTCCGCACACCACCAGCAGCCGGACGTTCAGCCACAGCCCTTCGAGCACCTTAGGGAACGCCTCGCGCGCGTACCGGGCGCTGAAGAACGTCTCCTTGGTGCGCGGCCAGCCGGGCGCGCTGACCACGACCAGGTACAGCACGACGGCCGTCACCAGGGTGGACAGCGCCGCGATCGCCGTGGCACGCCGGGCCCGCGCCCGCTTGTAGCGCTCGCGTTCCAGCCGCCGTGCGGAGGGCACATAGCCGCCGCCGGGCATGCCACTCTTGTCGTCCGCCTCCTCCCGCGCGGACTCGCCCTTGGTGACGGTCACTTGAGCACCGGAGCGTCGACGGCGTCGGAGAGCCACTGCTTCTCGAGCTTCGCCAGCGTGCCGTCCTTGCGCAGGGCGTCGACGGCGCCGCTCACGCACGGGGTCAGCGCGCTGCCCTTGTCCAGCACGAGCCCGAACTGCTCCGGCGTGCCGCCCTGGTTCTGGAACTGGCCGACGATCTTCGCGTCCGTCACCTCGGCGGCGGTGATGTAGAAGGCGGTCGGCAGGTCGGTGACGATGGCGTCCACCTGGCCGTTCTTCAGGGCCGACTTGGCCTGGTCGTTCTTGGCGTAGACGGCGGCCTCCTGCTTGGGCTTCACCACGTCGGTGATGTAGTCCAGGCTGGTCGTACCCACCTGGGCGCCCAGTTTCAGGTTCCTCAGGTCGGCGATGCCCGCCGCCTTCGCGGCCTTGCTGCCCTTGAGCGCGATGACGGCCTGCCGCACGTCGTAGTAGCCCGAGGAGAAGTCCACGGCCTTCTTGCGCTCGGCGCTGATCGACACCTGGTTGATGTCGAAGTCGAAGGTCTTCGCACCAGGCGCGAACGCCTTGTTGAACGGCACGCTCTGCCACACGACCGCGCTCTTGTCGTACCCCAGCTGACGGGCCACGGCGTAGGCGACCGCCGACTCGAAGCCCTTGCCGTTCGCGGGCTTGTCGTCCTTGAACCAGGGCTCGTACGCCGGTTCGTCCGTCGCGATGGTCAGCTTCCCGGACGTCTGGGTGGCCAGCTTGCCCTTGGCGCAGCTCTTGGCGGCCGCACCGGACGAGGTGGCCGACGCCTTCTCCTCGGGCTGCGGAGCACAGCCGACGGCGGTGGCGAGCAGAGCGATCGTGACGGCCGCTACCGCGCGGCGCAGGATGTGAGGAGCAGGGTTCATGGCGGGAGAGTGGCAGCGAACGCCGCGTTTGTCGACGTCACAGCGGTGTTTGTCCGCATGGTGGGAACGAGTGTTGCGGTGATGTGAACGCCGGCCGCACAGCCCGCCCGCGAAGACCTGCCCGGGCCGGGCCGCCGGCCGAGGGCAGGGTCGCGGACCGGCGGCCACAGCCGCGCGGGAGCCGTCATCCCGCGCGGGGCCACCAGCAGTTGACTGCACGACAGGAGGGCGGGGCCAGCGTGCGCACGCCCTCGGCACGTGCGAACGGTTCACACGGGGTGCGTGCCCGGCCCCCTACCACCCGCGCGCGTGCCACTCCGGAAGATGCGGCCTCTCCGCGCCGAGCGTGGTGTCGTTGCCGTGCCCGGGATAGACCCACGTCTCGTCCGGCAGCACATCGAAGATCTTCGTCTCCACGTCGTGGATCAGGCTGGCGAACGCCTGGGGGTCCTTGCGCGTGTTGCCGACCCCGCCGGGGAACAGGCAGTCGCCGGTGAAGACGTGCGGATGGCCGTGCGGGTCGTCGTAGACCAGCGCGATCGAACCGGGGGTGTGCCCGACGAGGTGGCGTGCGGTGAGTTCCACCCGGCCCACGCGGATGACGTCGCCGTCGTCGACGAGGACGTCCGTGGGCACCGGGATGCCGGGCGCGTCCGCACGGCCGGCATAGGTACGCGCGCCCGTGGCGGCGACGACCTCGGCGAGCGCCTGCCAGTGGTCGCCGTGCTGGTGGGTGGTGACGACGGACGCGATGCCGTCGTCACCGATCATGCCGAGGAGCGTTCCCGCCTCGTTCGCGGCGTCGACCAGCAGCTGCTCGTCGGTGGCCCGGCAGCGCAGCAGGTAGGCGTTGTTGTCCATCGGGCCGACCGCGATCTTGGTGATCATCAGGTCTTTCAGCTCGTGCACGTCCGCCGGTCCGCCGACCTTGACCTGTCCGCTGTACGTCATGCCGATCAGCCTATAGCGGGAAGCCCTGCGGGGCCCGTACGGCCTTACAGCGGGGGCAGCTTCGGCAGCGCCCCGCCCTGGACCTTCAGGGCCGCGCCGTCACGGCGTCCGGCGAGCCAGCCCACCAGGTCCGCCGGCGCGCCGCTGACGGCGACCTCCGGCTGGTCCGCCGCCCGGCCGGTGCTCCACGCGCGCGTGCCGTCCGTGATCCGGGTCGCGGGCACGTCCGGGTGCCCGGAGAACCGCTGGGTGAGGAAGTCGGTCTCCCGCTCCAGGAACTCCGCCGGAAGATCCTCGAGGTCGTACCCGGTCCCGAGGTCGACGTGGTGCAGGTCCACCTCGACCCACCGGCGGAACGGCACGCCGGCCGCGGAGTCGGTGACGCCGTTGCGCAGCTCGACCGTGCGCGTCCAGTCCGCCGGCGCGTCCCCCGCCGCCTGGAAGCGGGCCGCGCTCTCGCGCAGGTCGGTGAGCTGCTCCTCCAGCGACCGCCGGGCGTCCCGCTCGATGTCGGCGTCGCGTGCCTCCGCGCTCGCGTACATGGGACGGCCTTCGAGGACGTTCACGAGGGCGTCCGCGTTCCGGGAGACATGGGCGAGGACGTGGCCCCGGGTCCAGCCGGGAAGCCGTGACGGCTCGGCGAGCGCGGCGTTGTCCAGTGCGGCGACCGCGGTGAGGAGCCGTTCGGTCGCTTCACGTACACAGGCCAGGTCATGCGCGTGATCAGTCATGGGCCTGACCCTAGTGCCGTCACACCTTTGGGTGAAGGTGGTGAAGCGCGTCCGTAAATCGAAAGCACGTGCTATATCGTCGAAGGCGGCGTCGGGCATGCTGGAGGGCCGGGGGTTGTTATGCAACCGGGGCAATCCGACCGGCGTTGTCAGTGGCTCCCCCTAGTCTGAAGAAGGACGGGGGCCCCGCCCCTGTCACTTCTCTCAAGAAAGGTGCGGACCGGCGTGGCCGACCGTCTCATCGTCCGTGGCGCGCGCGAGCACAACCTCAAGAATGTCTCGCTCGACCTGCCTCGTGACTCGCTCATCGTCTTCACGGGCCTGTCCGGGTCGGGCAAGTCCTCCCTGGCCTTCGACACGATCTTCGCCGAGGGCCAGCGCCGCTACGTGGAGTCGCTCTCCTCGTACGCCCGGCAGTTCCTCGGCCAGATGGACAAGCCGGACGTCGACTTCATCGAAGGTCTCTCGCCCGCGGTCTCCATCGACCAGAAGTCGACCTCGCGCAACCCGCGCTCGACGGTCGGCACCATCACCGAGGTCTACGACTACCTGCGACTGCTGTTCGCGCGGATCGGCAAGCCGCACTGCCCCGAGTGCGGCCGCCCCATCTCGCGCCAGTCGCCGCAGGCCATCGTGGACAAGGTCCTGGAGCTGCCGGAGGGGAGCCGCTTCCAGGTGCTGTCCCCGCTGGTCCGCGAGCGCAAGGGCGAGTTCGTCGATCTCTTCGCCGACCTCCAGACCAAGGGCTACTCCCGCGCGCGTGTGGACGGCCAGACCATCCAGCTCTCCGAGCCGCCCACGCTGAAGAAGCAGGAGAAGCACACCATCGAGGTGGTCGTCGACCGCCTCACGGTGAAGGACTCCGCCAAGCGCCGCCTCACCGACTCCGTCGAGACGGCCCTCGGGCTCTCCGGCGGCATGGTCGTGCTCGACTTCGTCGACCTCCCCGAGGACGACCCCGAGCGCGAGCGCATGTACTCGGAGCACCTGTACTGCCCGTACGACGACCTGTCCTTCGAGGAGCTGGAGCCGCGCTCCTTCTCCTTCAACTCGCCCTTCGGCGCCTGCCCCGAGTGCACCGGCATCGGCACGCGCATGGAGGTCGACGCCGAGCTGATCGTCCCGGACCCCGACAAGTCCCTGGACGAGGGCGCCATCCACCCCTGGTCGCACGGACACACCAAGGACTACTTCGGCCGTCTCATCGGCGCCCTCGCCGACGCCCTCGGCTTCCGCACGGACATCCCGTTCGCGGGCCTGCCGCAGCGCGCGAAGAAGGCCCTGCTGTACGGCCACAAGACCCAGATCGAGGTGCGGTACCGCAACCGCTACGGCCGCGAGCGTGTGTACACCACGCCCTTCGAGGGTGCGGTGCCCTTCGTCAAGCGCCGGCACAGCGAGGCCGAGAGCGACGCCAGCCGCGAGCGCTTCGAGGGCTACATGCGCGAGGTGCCCTGCCCCACCTGCCAGGGCACGCGCCTGAAGCCGATCGTCCTCGCCGTCACCATCATGGAGAAGTCGATCGCCGAGGTCTCCGCGATGTCGATCAGCGACTGCGCGGACTTCCTGGGCAAGCTGAAGCTGAACGCCCGCGACAAGAAGATCGCCGAGCGGGTGCTGAAGGAGGTCAACGAGCGACTGCGCTTCCTGGTCGACGTCGGCCTGGACTACCTCTCGCTCAACCGCGCGGCCGGCACCCTCTCCGGCGGCGAGGCGCAGCGCATCCGGCTGGCCACCCAGATCGGCTCGGGCCTCGTCGGCGTGCTGTACGTGCTGGACGAGCCGTCCATCGGTCTGCACCAGCGGGACAACCACCGGCTGATCGAGACCCTGGTCCGGCTGCGTGACATGGGCAACACGCTCATCGTCGTGGAGCACGACGAGGACACCATCAAGGTCGCCGACTGGGTGGTCGACATCGGCCCCGGCGCCGGCGAGCACGGCGGCAAGGTCGTGCACAGCGGCTCCCTGAAGGAGCTGCTCGCCAATACCGAGTCGCAGACCGGTGCCTACCTCTCGGGCCGCAAGTCGATCCCGCTCCCGGACGTACGCCGGCCCCGTGACCCGTCCCGGCAGCTCACCGTGCACGGCGCCCGTGAGAACAACCTGCGGGACATCGACGTGTCCTTCCCGCTGGGCGTCTTCACGGCCGTCACCGGCGTCTCCGGCTCCGGCAAGTCGACGCTGGTCAACGACATCCTCTACACGCACCTGGCCCGCGAGCTGAACGGCGCCCGGGCCGTCCCCGGCCGGCACACGCGCGTGGCGGGCGACGACCTGGTCGACAAGGTCGTGCACGTGGACCAGTCGCCGATCGGCCGCACCCCGCGGTCCAACCCGGCGACGTACACCGGCGTCTTCGACCACATCCGCAAGCTGTTCGCCGAGACCACCGAGGCGAAGGTCCGCGGCTATCTGCCCGGCCGCTTCTCCTTCAACGTCAAGGGCGGCCGCTGCGAGAACTGCGCGGGCGACGGCACCATCAAGATCGAGATGAACTTCCTCCCGGACGTGTACGTCCCGTGCGAGGTCTGCCACGGCGCCCGGTACAACCGGGAGACCCTGGAGGTCCACTACAAGGGCAAGTCCATCGCCGAGGTGCTGAACATGCCGATCGAGGAGGCCATGCACTTCTTCGAGGCGGTCCCGGCGATCTCGCGTCACCTGAAGACGCTCCATGACGTCGGCCTCGGCTATGTCCGCCTCGGCCAGTCGGCCACCACCCTCTCCGGCGGCGAGGCCCAGCGGGTCAAGCTCGCCAGCGAGCTCCAGAAGCGGTCCACCGGACGCACCGTCTACGTGCTGGACGAGCCGACCACCGGTCTGCACTTCGAGGACATCAGCAAGCTGCTGACCGTCCTCGGCGGCCTGGTCGACAAGGGCAACACGGTCATCGTCATCGAGCACAACCTCGACGTGATCAAGACCGCCGACTGGATCGTGGACATGGGCCCGGAGGGCGGCGCCGGCGGTGGCCTCGTGGTCGCCGAAGGCACCCCCGAGGACGTCGCCGGGGTGCCGGCCAGCCACACCGGCAAGTTCCTGCGCGAGATCCTCGGCGCCGACCGCATCAGCGACGCCGAGCCGGTGCAGGCGCCCCGCGCCACCGCTGCCCGCAAGACGGCCGCGGCCAGGTCGACGGCGAAGAAGACGGTGACGGCCAAGGCCAACGACACGGCCACCAAGAAGGCCGCCACCGCCGCGAAGAAGGCGACGCCCGCGAAGAAGACGACGCGGGCCCGGAAGGCCTGAGCGCCCTCAGCGGACAAGGCCTGACAGCTCATCAAAAAACCGGCGCCCCGCGGGAACTCCCCGCGGGGCGCCGCTCGTTCCACCATCAGCCACCCAGGCCCTGCGGTTCGACCGGTCCCCGCAGTCCGGGCCCGGCCGCACCTTGACAAGAGCACAGGGAAACCGATGGAGAAGAAAGCAGGAGAAAGGCTCCAGAGAAGGATCACCAGGGAAGCGGCCGGCTCACAGCGCACCCAGCTCGGCCGCGTACGGCGGCTCCGCCCCCGCCCGTGAGCAGGTGATCGCCGCCGCGCGTGCCGCGAAGCGCAACAGCCGCGTCCAGCCCTGAGTCCCCAGGGCGGCGAGCGCTTCCTCCGACAGCGCGTCCAGGGCGGACAGCCCGTGCAGCAACGCCGCGTTCACCGTGTCACCGGCGCCGATGGTGTCCACGACATCGACCTCCTCACCCGGCACGGAGCACTCCCCGCCGTCCCGGGTGAACACGGTCAGGCCGTCACCGCCCCGGGTGACCACCACCGCCGACGGTCCCGCGGCCAGCCACTCGCCCGGCGTGCCGCCCAGCCACGCGGCATCCTCCGCGGACAGCTTCAGCAGCGTCACCGAGGGCAGCCAGCTCTTGAAACGCGCCCGGTAGGCGTCCGCGTCCGGGATCAGTCCCGCCCGGACGTTGGGGTCGAGCGCGGTGAACAGCCCCTGGGCGGACGCCGTGCGCATCAGCTCCTCATAGGCGCTCGCCCCCGGCTCCAGGACGAGCGAGCAGGTGCCGAAGGACACCGCGTGTGTTCCCTCCGGGAGCTCGGCGGGCGCGGTGAACAGACGGTCGGCGGTGCCGTCCACATAGAAGGAGTAGGCGGCCGAACCGGTCCCGTCGACGGTGGCCACCGCGAGGGTCGTCGGCTCCGGCCCACGCTGTACGCCCGACACCCCCACCCCGGCCCGCCGCAGCCCGTCGAGCAGGGCCTCACCGAAGGCGTCGGTCGACGTGCGGGAGCAGAAGGCGGTGCGCGAGCCGAGACGCCCGAGGGCCACGGCGGTGTTGTAGGGGCCGCCGCCGGGCGTCGGCTTCAGCGCCGCGAGGGCCCCGGGGCCCTGCGGTACCAGGTCGATCAGTGCCTCACCGGCGACGACGATCACGGGCGGTTCCCTTCTCGTACTGCGTGGATGGCGGGGTGCGCTCGGACTCCTGGGACGCGCCCGCTTCCTCCGGGCACCCGCAGGAGGTGCGGTGGACGAACGCGCACGGCAGGCGCAGCGTCCGGGCCGGCCGGTGCGGCTCGGCCAGGCGGTCCAGGAGCACCCGGACCGCCTGGGCGCCCAGTTCCCTGCTGGGCTGGGCGATGGCGGTGAGCCGGGGCGAGAAGAGATCGGCCCAGGCGAAGTCGTCGAAGCAGCACAGCGCGATGTCGTCCGGCACCGACCGGCCGAGCCGGCGCAGGGCCCGCAGGGCTCCGATGGTCATCGCGTTGTTGGCGGTGACCAGCGCCGTGGGCGGATCCGGCAGGGCGAGCAGGGCGGCGGTGGCCTGCTCGGCACCGGCCGACTCGGAGTTGCCGGACACCAGGAGGCCGTCGTCCTGGGCCAGACCGGCTGCGGTCAGTCCGTCCCGGTAGCCGGCGATGCGCTCGCTGGTCGTGCTGAGCCCGGGCAGCCCCGCGACCAGGCCGATCCGGCGGTGGCCCAGCCCGGCGAGGTGGGAGACGAGCCGGGCCGTCGGTGCGGCACTCTCGGCGCAGACCTGGTCGAAGCGCGCCGCGCCGTCCATCGCGAGCGGGTCGATCAACCGGTCCAGGAACACCGTCGGTACGGCGTGGCGGTGCAGGTAGGCGACCAGGTCGTGCGGGTGCGCGGAGGGGGCCACGATCATGCCGTCCACCCGGCGCTCGTGGAGGAGCTGTACGACCGTGCGTTCATGCCCGGGGTCGTCGTGCGGATCGGCGATGAGCAGGCTGTAGCCGGCTTCCAGCGCGGCGGCCTCGACACCCTGGAGGATCTCCGTGAAGTACGGGTTGCTGATCGCCGACACCGCGAGGCCGATGGAGCGGGTCCGTGACGTCACCAGGGAGCGGGCCAGGGTGTTGGGGGTGTAGCCGAGGGCGTCGACCGCGTCCAGCACGGCCTGGCGGGTGTGGGGCAGGACCGGGCGGGTCCCGTTGAGGACATGGGACACCGTCGCCACGGAGACCCCGGCGCTGCGGGCGACGTCCGCCATGGTGGGCATCGCGTTCCCCTTCCGAGCCGAGCCCCTTCCGCGCCGAGCCGCCGCGGTCTTCCGGCCGGGAAGGTATCCCATCGGCCACCCGTACGTAAACGCTTACGCAAGCGTTTACGTCCTCCACGCACCCCCACCCACCCCTGACCGCACCCGCCCCCGCACCCGCGCCCGCGCGGCGCTCCCCGCGACTGCGCACCGACCCCTGCCCACCCGTGTCGCGCACCGCCGGCCCACCCCTCGCACCGTCCCGCCGGGTGAGCCCCCGCCCCGGGCCCGGTCGTTCTGCCCGGGTATCGTGCGCCCTGCACCGCCCCTTGACCAGTGGAGTCCAGATGTCCGCCCGACCGTCCGCGAGTCGTCGTACCGTCCTTCGAGGGGCCGCCGTGGCACCGGTCGCCGGGCTCGGCCTGGCCGCGTGCGCGGCGCCGGGAGACGGGGGCGCGGCCGCCGCCCCGACCGCGCCTGTCGATCTCGGCGCCGAGAGCGAGGTCGCCAAGGGCGGCGACAAGCTCTACCGCGATCACAACGTGGTCGTCAGCCGTGACCGGGACGGCACGCTGAAGGCGTACAGCACGATCTGCACGCACGCGGGCTGCCCGATCAACAAGCTGGAGGGGACGACCCTGATCTGCCCCTGCCATGGCAGCCAGTTCGACGCCGTGACGGGCAAGGTGGTCCAGTCTCCGGCCACCGTGCCGCTGACGGAGCTGTCGGTGAAGGACGTGAACGGCAGGATCGTCGCGGGCCCGGCCGCCTGACGGGATGCTGGGGGGGCGGCTGTCCCGGGGCGTGCCCGCGGGCGGGCGCTCGCCGGTGGGTTACGTCAGTCCCGTTACGTCAGTCCCACTCCCACGCCATGCCGATGAGACCGGGCCGGATCCGGGGCTCGACGACATGGACGCAGTGGTGCGGTCCGGTGACGGACAGTTCCCGGCGGCTGGCGCGTGGGGCCGCGGGGGAGTGCTGGGTGAAGCGGTGGCAGCGCGCGGGCAGGGCGGTGGGGTCGAACCGCACCTGGAGGGCGTACTGGCCGCCGGGGGAGTCGAAGCGGTGCAGGTACTCGCGGGAGGGCCCGGCCGTGCCGTCCTCGAAGCCGTACCGGAAGAGGAAGGTGTCGCCGGAGCGCAGCCGGGTGCCGAAGAGCAGCTCGGCCGACAGCACCCCGGTGTCCTGGTCCCAGCGGACCCGGCCCGTGCGGCAGTTCTCCAGGGCCCGCACCCTGATGTCGCGCGGGCTGCAACCGGGGTCGCCGTGGTGCACGGCCACGAAGCGGTCGACGCCGTCGCGGTGGGCCCGCACGATGTGGTGGGCCTCGCGGACCGCCAGCTCGCGCCGGGCGCCGATGCGGACGCACTCGTGGTGGCCCAGGGTGTGCAGCCCGCCGTCGAGGGACCAGCCCAGTTCGGCCCGGAGCCGGTCGGAGGCGTCCGAGGCCGCGAGCAGGGAGCGGTAGGAGCGGCCCGCCGGGCGTCCGGTTCCCTGGTGTTCGCCGGTCTCGGCGAGCAGCCGGATCAGCGACTCGTCCGGCAGTCGGAGGATCTCCTCCAGCGCCCGTACGGCGCGCAGGGACTCCGGGCGCTGCGGCCGGCGGGCGCCCTGCTGCCAGTAACTCAGGCTGGTGACGCCGACTTTGACCCCGTGGCGCGACAGATGGTGCTGGACGCGCTGGAGGGGCAGGCCGCGTGCGGCGATCGCGGCGCGCAGCGCCACATGGAAGGGGCCGCCCCGCAGGACCACGTCCAGTTCCGCGGTGGGGACGTCCGCGTGCTCTGTGACATGCAGCATGCCGAGGCGCCTTTCTGTGTGGTGTCACTACGGCTGGTCAGGCCGCTGCGCGGGTGTGCGGGGCCACCCCCCGTGGGCGTCGTCGACGCCGTGGCTGCGCATGCCGCTGCCCTGAGGCGGGCGTGCGCGGCCCCGAGTTCCCCCGCATTGAAGCGTGTTGACCAGACCCCGACAACACCTCGGACTCGGCCGCCGTCCGTTCCTGGCCGGACCTCGTCCCTCCGGAGCGGGGGAAGCGGTGCGAAAGCGGGCACAGCACGACGGGCCGGGCCCGGGCGCGCCGGGCGGGGCGGGCAGCATGACCGGAAACCCGCCCGGGCGCGGGGTCCGGGAAGGTCGGCGGCGCGCACGGCACCGGCGTTGTCCACAGGCCCGACGCGGTGTCGGTGCTCGCCAGTAGGGTGTGAGACATGGCCGACCCCTCCAGCTACCGCCCCAGGCCGGGAGACATCCCGGACTCTCCGGGGGTGTACCGGTTCCGTGACGAGCACCGCCGGGTGATCTACGTCGGAAAGGCGAAGAGCCTGCGCCAGCGCCTGGCGAACTACTTCCAGGACCTGGCGAACCTGCACCCCCGGACCCGGACGATGGTGACCACCGCCGCGTCCGTGGAGTGGACCGTGGTGTCCACGGAGGTCGAGGCGCTCCAGCTGGAGTACTCCTGGATCAAGGAGTACGACCCCCGGTTCAACGTCAAGTACCGGGACGACAAGAGCTACCCGTACCTCGCGGTGACGATGAACGAGGAGTTCCCGCGGGTACAGGTGATGCGCGGTCACAAGAAGAAGGGCGTGCGCTACTTCGGGCCGTACGGGCACGCGTGGGCCATCCGGGACACCGTCGACCTGATGCTGCGGGTCTTCCCGGTGCGCACCTGCTCGGCCGGCGTCTTCAAGAACGCCGCCCGCACCGGCCGGCCCTGCCTGCTCGGGTACATCGGCAAGTGCTCCGCGCCCTGCGTCGGCCGGATCACCGTCGAGGACCACCAGGATCTGGCCGAGGAGTTCTGCGACTTCATGGCGGGGCGCACCGGCACCTACCTCCGCCGTCTGGAGAAGCAGATGACGGAGGCGGCCGAGGAGATGGAGTACGAGCGGGCCGCCCGCCTGCGCGACGACATCGAGGCCCTGAGAAAGGCCATGGAGAAGAACGCGGTCGTGCTCGCCGACGCGACCGACGCCGATCTCATCGCCGTCGCCGAGGACGAGCTGGAGGCGGCCGTGCAGATCTTCCACGTGCGCGGCGGCCGGGTGCGCGGCCAGCGCGGCTGGGTGACCGACAAGGTCGAGGAGGTCACCACCGGCGCCCTGGTCGAGCACGCGCTCCAGCAGCTGTACGGCGAGGAGACGGGGGACGCCGTCCCCAAGGAGGTGCTCGTCCCGGCCCTGCCCGAGCCGGTCGAGCCGGTCCAGGAGTGGTTGGCCGGCCGCCGCGGGGCGAACGTGTCGCTGCGCATCCCGCAGCGCGGCGACAAGAAGGCGCTCATGGAGACCGTGCAGCGCAACGCCCAGCAGGCGCTCGTCCTGCACAAGACGAAGCGCGCCTCCGACCTCACCACGCGCTCCCGTGCGCTGGAGGAGATCGCCGAGGCCCTCGACCTGGACAGCGCCCCGCTGCGCATCGAGTGCTACGACATCTCGCACCTCCAGGGTGACGACGTGGTCGCCTCGATGGTGGTCTTCGAGGACGGCCTCCAGCGCAAGAGCGAGTACCGCCGCTTCCAGATCAGGGGCTTCGCCGGACAGGACGACGTGCGCTCCATGCACGAGGTGATCACCCGCCGCTTCAAGCGGTACCTCGCGGAGAAGGAGCGGACGGGGGAGTGGACCGACGGGGACGGGGAGGAGAGCGCCCCGGACGGCGGGAGCGCGCTGCCCGACGGCGAGCCGATCACCACCTCCCTGAAGGACGACGACGGCCGGCCCAGGAAGTTCGCCTACCCGCCCCAGCTGGTCGTGGTCGACGGCGGGCAGCCGCAGGTCGCGGCGGCCCGGCGGGCCCTGGACGAGCTGGGCATCGACGACATCGCCGTGTGCGGTCTGGCCAAGCGCCTGGAGGAGGTCTGGCTCCCCGGCGATGACGACCCGGTGGTCCTGCCCCGCACCAGCGAGGGCCTCTATCTGCTCCAGCGCGTCCGGGACGAGGCTCACCGGTTCGCGATCACCTACCAGCGCGCCAAGCGGGCCAAGCGCTTCCGCTCCGGGGCGCTGGACGACGTCCCTGGCCTCGGCGACACCCGCAAACAGGCGCTGATCAAGCATTTCGGCTCGGTGAAGAAGCTTCGGTCCGCCACAATCGAGCAGATCCAGGAAGTGCCCGGCATAGGCCGGAAGACGGCCGAGACCATCGCCGCGGCCCTCGCCCAGGCGGCCCCGGCCGCACCCGCCGTGAACACGGCGACCGGAGAGATCATTGAAGACGAGGAACCCGATACGACGGCGGGTTCCTCGGGGGAGCCCGTCACCGCGGGCCCCCCGGACGAACGACGGGGGCAGGAGACATGAGCGAGCACGAGGCACAGCCCACAGCGGGGCGAGATCAGACGCACAGCGCCCCGGGCGACGCAGCCGTCCGGCGCGACACGGACCAGGACAGAGTCCTGGACGCGGGCCAGGACAGAGTCCTGGACGCGGGCCAGGACACCGGTCAGGCCACCGGCCAGGACGCGGGTCAGGACAACGGAGCACAGGTGAGTACGGGCAGCGAGGCAGCCGGGACCGCGGACGCGGCCATTCCCGAGCTGGTGATCATCTCCGGCATGTCCGGGGCGGGGCGGTCGACGGCCGCGAAGTGTCTGGAGGACCTCGGCTGGTTCGTCGTGGACAACCTCCCGCCCGCCCTGATCCCCACCATGGTGGAGCTGGGCGCCCGCTCCCAGGGCAACGTGGCGCGGATCGCGGTCGTCGTCGACGTGCGCGGCCGGCGCTTCTTCGACAACCTGCGCGAGTCCCTCGCCGACCTCGACACCCGGGGCGTCACCCGGCGGATCGTCTTCCTGGAGTCCTCCGACGACGCCCTGGTGCGCCGGTTCGAGTCGGTGCGCCGGCCGCACCCGCTCCAGGGCGACGGCCGCATCGTGGACGGCATCGCCGCCGAGCGTGAGCTGCTGCGCGAGCTGCGCGGCGACGCCGACCTGGTGATCGACACCTCCAGCCTCAACGTGCACGAGCTGCGCGCCAAGATGGACGCCCAGTTCGCCGGCGAGGAGGAGCCCGAGCTGCGGGCCACCGTGATGTCCTTCGGCTTCAAGTACGGCCTGCCGGTCGACGCCGACCTGGTCGCGGACATGCGGTTCCTGCCCAACCCGCACTGGGTCCCGGAGCTGCGCCCGTACACCGGCGTCAACGAGGAGGTCGCCGCGTACGTCTTCAACCAGCCCGGCGCCAAGGAGTTCCTCGACCGGTACGCGGAACTGCTGCGGCTGATCGCGGCCGGCTACCGCCGGGAGGGCAAGCGCTATGTGACCATCGCCATCGGCTGTACCGGCGGCAAGCACCGCTCGGTCGCGATGTCGGAGAAGCTCGCCGCACGGCTCGCGGCCGAGGGCGTGGAGACGGTGGTCGTGCACCGGGACATGGGACGGGAATGACGGAACGTACACCGCGGCTGAGCAGGCTGCGCCGGATGGTGCCGGAGGCGCGCGCCGGCCGTCCCGCCGAGAGCCGCTCCGGCCGCCCTGCCGAGTCCCGCGGCGGGCGGCCGCGCCGCCGGGGCACACAGCCCAAGGTGGTCGCACTCGGCGGCGGCATGGGCCTGTCCGCCTCGCTCGCCGCGCTGCGCCGGATCACCGGCGATCTGACCGCCGTGGTCACGGTGGCCGACGACGGCGGCTCCAGCGGCCGGCTGCGCGACGAGCTGGGCGTGCTGCCGCCCGGGGACCTGCGCAAGGCGCTGGCCGCGCTGTGCGGGGACGACGAGTGGGGACAGACCTGGGCCCGCGTCATCCAGCACCGCTTCCAGTCCCAGGGCGACCTGCACGAGCACGCGGTCGGCAATCTGCTGATCGTGGCTCTGTGGGAGCAGCTCGGCGACCATGTCCAGGCCCTGGACCTGGTCGGCAAGCTGCTGGGCGCGCACGGGCGGGTGCTGCCGATGTCCGCCGTACCGCTGGAGCTCCAGGCCCTGGTCAAGGGGCATGATCCGGCGCGCCCGGAGGACGTGGACACCGTGCGCGGGCAGGCGACGGTCGCGCTCACCCCCGGCGAGGTGCAGTCGGTGCACCTCGTACCGCACGACCCGCCCGCGGTGCCGGAGGCCGTCGCGGCGGTGCTGGACGCGGACTGGGTGGTGCTGGGCCCCGGCTCCTGGTTCTCCTCGGTGATCCCGCATCTGCTCGTCCCCGACCTGCTGGACGCGCTCACCGAGACCAAGGCGCGCAAGGTCCTGTCGCTGAACCTCGCCCCGCAGCCGGGAGAAACCGAGGGCTTCTCACCGCAGCGTCATTTGGAGGTTTTGGGGCGACACGCCCCTAAACTCGCCCTGGACGTGGTGCTGGCCGACGAGGCCGCGGTGCCCGACCGCGACTCGCTCACCGAGGCCGCCAAGCGGCTGGGAGCCGCGGTCGAGCTGGCGCCGGTGGCCCGGACCGACGGATCGCCCCGGCACGACCCGGAGCTGTTGGCCGCCGCGTACGACCGTATTTTTCGGATGCATGGAAGGATCGGCCCATGGCGATGACGGCAGCGGTGAAGGACGAGATCTCCCGGCTCCCCGTCACCCGGACCTGCTGCAGGAAGGCGGAGGTCTCCGCCATTCTGCGGTTCGCCGGCGGCCTCCACCTGGTGAGCGGGCGCATCGTGATCGAGGCGGAGCTGGACACCGCGATGGCGGCCCGCCGTCTCAAGCGGGACATCCTGGAGATCTTCGGCCACAGCTCCGAGCTGATCGTGATGGCGCCCGGCGGGCTGCGCCGCGGCTCGCGCTATGTCGTACGGGTCGTCGCGGGCGGTGACCAGCTGGCCCGCCAGACCGGTCTGGTCGACGGCCGGGGCCGCCCGATCCGCGGTCTGCCGCCGCAGGTGGTCTCCGGGGCCACCTGTGACGCGGAGGCGGCCTGGCGCGGTGCCTTCCTGGCGCACGGCTCGCTGACCGAGCCCGGCCGCTCCTCCTCCCTGGAGGTGACCTGCCCCGGCCCGGAGGCCGCGCTCGCACTGGTCGGTGCCGCGCGCAGACTGTCCATCGCCGCCAAGGCGCGCGAGGTGCGCGGGGTGGACCGGGTGGTCGTCCGGGACGGGGACGCGATCGGCGCGCTGCTGACCCGGCTCGGCGCACACGAGTCGGTGCTGGCGTGGGAGGAGCGCCGGATGCGCCGCGAGGTGCGGGCGACGGCCAACCGGCTCGCCAACTTCGACGACGCCAACCTGCGCCGCTCGGCACGCGCCGCCGTGGCCGCCGGGGCCCGGGTGCAGCGCGCTCTGGAGATCCTGGGCGACGAGGTCCCCGAGCATCTCGCCGCGGCCGGCCGGCTGCGGATGGAGCACAAGCAGGCCTCGCTGGAGGAGCTGGGCGCGCTCGCCGACCCGCCGCTGACCAAGGACGCGGTCGCGGGCCGTATCCGCCGGCTGCTGGCCATGGCCGACAAGCGCGCCGCCGATCTGGGCATTCCGGGCACGGAAGCCAATCTCACCGAGGAGCTGGCGGAGAATCTGGCCGGCTGACGGCCTGTCCGACACGGAAAACGCGAAAAAACATCGGTGCCGAGATCCGCCACGGGTCTCGGCACCGGCGTTTTTCACACCTTTCGGCAGCTGAATTTGGCAGGTGAGCGGAACCCCCTCTCAAGGGTGCAGGAATGGGGTAGTCATCAAGTGAGCCAACCGGCTCACGAACGAGTGAAAAAGGCGCCAAGAGTGCCCCGCATTCCGTACCAAAAACGGGTGAACCCATTGCCGATCCGGGACGGTCCGTACCTCTACTGACGGGTACGGAACGCCTGCCCGTGTATGGGCCATCTCGATGTCACCTCGGGGCCCTCAGAGAGGTAGGGTCGGTGGTGGTCGGGGACATCCCAAACAGAGCTCGCCGGCACCGCATAGCCGGCGTACCAACGAGGAGATCGGTTCGTGACGATCCGCGTAGGCATCAACGGCTTCGGCCGCATCGGGCGTAACTACTTCCGCGCGCTGCTGGAGCAGGGTGCGGACATCGAGGTTGTGGCTGTCAACGACCTGGGTGACACCGCGACCACGGCTCACCTGCTCAAGTACGACACGATCCTGGGTCGCCTCAAGCAGGAGGTCACCCACACCGCCGACACGATCACCGTCGACGGTCACACCATCAAGGTGCTGTCCGAGCGCAACCCGGCCGACATCCCCTGGGGTGAGCTGGGCGTCGACATCGTCATCGAGTCGACCGGCATCTTCACCAGCAAGGCGGACGCCGCCAAGCACATCGCCGGTGGCGCCAAGAAGGTCCTCATCTCGGCTCCGGCCAAGGACGAGGACATCACCATCGTCATGGGTGTCAACCAGGACAAGTACGACGCGGCCAACCACCACGTCATCTCCAACGCCTCCTGCACCACCAACTGTGTGGCGCCGATGGCGAAGGTCCTGGACGAGAACTTCGGCATCGTCAAGGGTCTGATGACCACGGTGCACGCGTACACGAACGACCAGCGCATCCTGGACTTCCCGCACAAGGACCTGCGCCGCGCCCGTGCCGCCGCCGAGAACATCATCCCGACCACCACCGGTGCCGCGAAGGCCACCGCTCTGGTGCTGCCGCAGCTCAAGGGCAAGCTGGACGGCATCGCCATGCGCGTCCCGGTCCCGACCGGCTCGGTCACCGACCTGGTCGTCGAGCTCTCCCGCGAGGTCACCAAGGAAGAGGTCAACGCCGCCTTCCAGAAGGCCGCCGAGGGCGAGCTGAAGGGCCTCCTCGACTACACCGAGGACCCCATCGTCTCCTCCGACATCGTCAACGCCCCGGCGTCCTGCACCTTCGACTCCTCCCTGACCATGGTCCAGGAGGGCAAGAACGTGAAGGTCATCGGCTGGTACGACAACGAGTGGGGCTACTCCAACCGCCTCGTGGACCTCACGGTCTTCGTCGGCGGCCAGCTCTGATCGCCGTAGAACACCGCAGCAGGACCTTGAAGTGAGTGCAGGGCTCGGGCAGCGCGCCGTCGCGCTGTCCGGGCCCTGTCTCGCGTACGGACCACGTCCTTTTACGATCAGGTGCACCACGAGCCCTCCCCAGGAGTCCACTCAATGAAGACGATCGACGAACTTCTCGCCGCCGGTGTGCGCGGCAAGCGGGTCTTCGTCCGCGCCGACCTCAACGTGCCGCTGGACGGTACGACCATCACCGACGACGGCCGTATCCGCGCCGTCGCGCCCACCGTCAAGGCCCTCACGGAGGCGGGCGCCAAGGTGGTCGTGGCCTCGCACCTGGGCCGTCCCAAGGGCGCCCCGGACCCCGCCTTCTCCCTCGCCCCGGCCGCCTCGCGACTGGGCGAGATCATCGGCTCCGCCGTCGCCTTCGCGGCCGACACCGTCGGACAGTCCGCCAAGGACGCGGTCGCCGGTCTGACGGAGGGCCAGGTCGCCGTCCTGGAGAACCTCCGCTTCAACCCCGGCGAGACGTCCAAGGACGACGCCGAGCGCGCCGCCTTCGCCGAGCAGCTCGCCGCCCTCGCCGATGTGTACGTCGGTGACGGCTTCGGCGCGGTGCACCGCAAGCACGCCTCCGTCTACGACCTCCCGGCCAAGCTGCCGCACTACGCCGGCTACCTCATCGCCACCGAGGTCGGCGTCCTGAAGAAGCTCACCGACGAGGTGCAGCGCCCGTACGTGGTCGTGCTGGGCGGCGCCAAGGTCTCCGACAAGCTGGGCGTCATCGACAACCTGCTCAAGAAGGCCGACCGCATCCTGATCGGCGGCGGCATGGCGTACACCTTCCTCGCCGCCAAGGGTCTCGAGGTGGGCATCTCGCTGCTCCAGGAGGACCAGAAGGACCGGTGCCTGGAGTACCTGGCGGAGGCGGAGAAGCGCGGCGTGGAGTTCGTGCTCCCCGTCGACGTCCTGGTCGCGTCCGAGTTCCCGGACCTGAAGACCAAGGCGCCCGCCCACCCCGACACCGTCTCCGCGGACGCCATCCCGGCGGACAAGGAGGGTCTCGACATCGGTCCGAAGACCCGGGAGCTGTACGCAGCGAAGCTGGCCGACGCCGGTACGGTCTTCTGGAACGGCCCCATGGGTGTCTTCGAGCACCCCGACTACGCGAACGGCACCAAGGCCGTCGCGCAGGCACTGCTGGACTCGCCGGGCTTCACCGTCGTCGGCGGCGGTGACTCGGCCGCGGCCGTGCGCACGCTCGGCTTCGACGAGAACGCGTTCGGCCACATCTCGACCGGTGGCGGCGCCTCCCTCGAATACCTCGAGGGCAAGACGCTCCCCGGCCTCGCCGCACTGGAGGACTGACCCCGCATGACCACTCGCACGCCGCTGATGGCGGGCAACTGGAAGATGAACCTCAACCACCTGGAGGCCATCGCCCACGTCCAGAAGCTCGCCTTCGCCCTGGCCGACAAGGACTACGAGGCCGTAGAGGTCGCCGTCCTGCCGCCCTTCACCGACCTGCGCTCCGTGCAGACCCTGGTCGACGGCGACAAGCTCAAGATCAAGTACGGCGCCCAGGACATCTCGCAGCACGACTCCGGTGCCTACACCGGCGAGATCTCCGGCTCGATGCTGGCCAAGCTCAAGTGCACGTTCGTGGCCATCGGCCACTCCGAGCGCCGCCAGTACCACAACGAGACCGACGAGCTGGTCAACGCCAAGGTCAAGGCCGCCTACAAGCACGGCCTGACCCCGATCCTGTGCGTCGGCGAGGAGCTGGAGGTCCGTGAGGCGGGCAACCACGTCGCCCACACCCTCGCCCAGGTCGAGGGCGGTCTCAAGGACCTGCCCGCCGAGCAGGCCGAGACCGTGGTGATCGCCTACGAGCCCGTGTGGGCCATCGGCACCGGCAAGGTCTGCGGCGCCGAGGACGCGCAGGAGGTCTGCGCCGCCATCCGCGCCAAGCTCGCGGAGCTGTACTCGCAGGATCTGGCCGACAAGGTGCGCATCCAGTACGGCGGCTCCGTCAAGTCGGGCAACGTCGCCGAGATCATGGCGCAGGCCGACATCGACGGCGCTCTGGTGGGCGGCGCCTCGCTGGACGCCGACGAGTTCGTCAAGATCGTGCGTTTCCGCGACCAGTGATCCGAGCTGTGAGTATGCGGTAGGCGCGATCCGTCGTACCCTTGCGGGGTCCAGCGCTGTGTGCTGGGCCCCGTCGTCCCATCCGAATCCGAGGAAGTTGGTCCAGCCGTGGTTTTGGGGTTCTCGATCGCCCTGATCATCTTCAGCCTGCTGCTGATGCTGCTGGTCTTGATGCACAAGGGGAAGGGCGGCGGCCTCTCCGACATGTTCGGCGGCGGCATGCAGTCCTCCGTCGGCGGCTCCTCGGTCGCCGAGCGCAACCTTGACCGGATCACCATCGTGATCGGCGTGCTGTGGTTCGCGTGCATCATCGTCCTCGGCATCCTGATGAAGACGAACAGCTGACGCGGACGATCCGCACATTCCGTACGTAACGCCCCATGTTCGGTACGCGCTCGTGAGCGCGGCCTATCATGGGGCTTGCGTCTAGGTGTGGGGTCTTGTAACTCCAATCACTGGACGCGCGTTGGGCCTTACGTAGACTGAGGCGCTCGCAGCGAAGCGAAACGCCGACTCGCTTCGCGGCACCATCACGCAGGGAGTTACGACCGTGGCAAGTGGCAACGCGATCCGGGGAAGCCGGGTCGGGGCGGGGCCGATGGGCGAGGCCGAGCGCGGCGAGTCCGCGCCGCGTCTGCGCATCTCCTTCTGGTGCTCCAACGGGCATGAGACGCAGCCCAGCTTCGCCAGCGACGCACAGGTCCCCGACACCTGGGACTGCCCGCGCTGCGGCTTCCCGGCCGGCCAGGACCGGGACAATCCGCCGGCTCCGCCGCGCACCGAGCCCTACAAGACGCACCTCGCGTATGTACGGGAGCGGCGCAGCGACGCGGACGGCGAGGCGATCCTCGCCGAGGCGCTCGCCAAACTGCGGGGCGAGATCTAGGAGTTCGAGACCGGCCGGGCGCCTGTGGGTGCCGGGCCGGAGTCGTCTTCCGGCCCGTGCGGCCGACCGCTGCTCATCGTGCCGGCCTTCACCCCGGCAGCCCTTCGGATCCTCCTCGACACCGCTGACACCGCCCTGATACCGGCGGGGTGATCAATTAGGTTGGAACCGCTGGGACAGGCACGAAAGAAGGCTGAAGTCGGACATGAACGCAGACGGCCGTACCAGGCTCCACCAGATGCCCGAGTGGACCGCGCTCGCCAAGCACCGGGAGGAGCTGGCCGACACCGGTCTGAGGGAGCTGTTCGCCTCCGACCCCGGGCGGGGCAGCGGGTACACGCTCCAGGTCGGCGATCTCCACATCGACTACTCCAAGCACCTGGTCACCGAGGAGACGCTCCGGCTGCTGCGCGAGCTGGCCGCGGCGACCGACGTGTTCGGGCTGCGGGACGCCATGTTCCGCGGTGAGAAGATCAATGTCACCGAGGACCGGGCGGTGCTGCACACCGCGCTGCGCGCGCCGCGGGACGCGGTGATCGAGGTCGACGGCGAGAACGTCGTACCGAAGGTGCACGCGGTGCTGGACAGGATGAGCGACTTCGCCGACCGGGTCCGCTCCGGTGCCTGGACCGGCCACACCGGCAAGCGCATCAGGAACGTCGTCAACATCGGCATCGGCGGCTCCGACCTCGGCCCCGCGATGGCCTACGAGGTGCTGCGCAGCTTCACCGACCGCGAGCTGACGGTCCGTTTCGTCTCCAACGTGGACGGCGCCGACCTGCACGAGGCCACCCGCGACCTGGACCCGGCGGAGACGCTGTTCATCATCGCGTCCAAGACCTTCACCACCATCGAGACCATCACCAACGCGACCTCCGCCCGGACGTGGCTGCTGGACGCGCTCGGTGACCAGGCCGCGGTCGCCCGGCACTTCGTGGCGCTGTCGACCAACGCCGAGAAGGTCGCCGAGTTCGGGATCGACACGGCCAACATGTTCGAGTTCTGGGACTGGGTCGGCGGCCGCTACTCGTACGACTCCGCGATCGGCCTGTCCCTGATGATCGCCATCGGGCCGGACCGCTTCCGGGAGATGCTCGACGGCTTCCGGATCGTCGACGACCACTTCCGCACCGCCCCGGCCGAGGCCAACGCCCCGCTGCTGCTGGGCCTGCTGGGCATCTGGTACGGCAACTTCCACGACGCCCAGTCGCACGCGGTGCTGCCCTACAGCCACTACCTGTCCAAGTTCACCGCCTACCTCCAGCAGCTGGACATGGAGTCCAACGGCAAGTCGGTGCAGCGGGACGGGGAGCCCGTGGACTGGCAGACCGGGCCGGTCGTCTGGGGCACCCCGGGCACCAACGGCCAGCACGCCTACTACCAGTTGATCCACCAGGGCACCAAGCTGATCCCGGCCGACTTCATCGGCTTCGCCCGCCCGGTCGCCGAGCTGAGCGGGGAACTCAAGGCGCAGCACGACCTGCTGATGGCCAACTTCTTCGCCCAGACCCAGGCGCTCGCCTTCGGCAAGACCGCCGACGAGGTCCGCGCGGAGGGGGTGCCGGAGGAGCTGGTCCCGCACAAGACGTTCCAGGGGAACCGGCCGACGACCACCATCCTGGCGAAGGAACTCACCCCGTCCGTGCTCGGCCAGCTCGTCGCTCTCTACGAGCACAAGGTGTTCGTGCAGGGCGCGGTGTGGAACATCGACTCCTTCGACCAGTGGGGCGTCGAGCTCGGCAAGGTGCTGGCCAAGCGGGTCGAGCCGGCGCTGACCGAGGGGGCGGAGGTGGCAGGCCTCGACGCGTCGACCACGGCGCTGGTCGCCAAGTACCGGGAACTGCGCGGCCGTAGCTGACCCAGGACCGCGGGAGCCGGGCGCGGCGCACACCGCCCGGCTCCCGTACACTCCCGGTGATCATGTGAGTCATGACGCGGGGGAGTGTGCGGTGGCCCGTGGGCGGGGGAGACGTACGGGGTCCGGTCCGGCCGGCCGGAACTATCTGAAGGCGCATCACGCGGCCTCGGCGGTGTTCCATCCGGGATGGATACCCGAGCCGCTGGATCCGGCGGTCGAGCAGCTCAAGCGGATCCGCGTCGCCGCCGGCACGGTCGCGGCGGTGGGTGTCTACACCTTCGTGGAGGGCGGCTTCGCTCCCCAGGAGATGCTGGAGAACCTGCTGATCGCCTCGCTCGTCCTGCTGGTCGTCACCCCGCTCACGGTCGGGGTGATGCTCTGGATCTGGCGGCGCGGCGGAAGCCTGCGCCCGCTGCGGCCGGCACTGCTGCGGGCGCTGGGCCTGCTGGTGACCTTCGTCGGCTCGGCCGTCGTGACCGTCCTGCTGCTCCAGAACGGCACCGCGCTGAGCGGGGGTCTGCTGGTGATCCCGGTGGGTGTGCTGACGCTGTGGCTGGTCTGGTTCGTCGGTGCCGGAGCCCTGCGGATCACCGGCAACTTCTTCGGCACGGCGGCCGTACACCGCTGTCTGCCGCCGCTGCTCGCCATCGTCACCAGCTGGCTGATGGCCCTGCCCGATCTGCTCACCGGTGATCTGCACGGTCTCGGACTGACGCTGGGCATCGTCTTCATTCTCGGCGCCCCGGTCACGGTCACGGCCATCGCGCTGTACGAGATGGCCCGGCTCAAGCGGAGGCATGGCATCCGGCTGGCCGCCCACCCGTCGCTGCGCACCCCGCGCCAGGCGCCGTACACCAGCGGCCACGGGCCCTACACCAGCGGCTACGGGCCGTACAACAGCAGTAATCCATACGGCCGTTGACGCCCGGCGGCCCAGCCCCCCGCCCTCAGGCCACCGCGCTCAGCGTGTCCGCCAGGCGGCGGCGGGTCGCTCGGGCCGCGGGCAGGGCGGCGAGCGCGGCCGAGCCCAGGACGGCCGCCGAGCCCAGCAGAAGCAGCAGCCCGGCGGACGGGGACTGGGCGATCCCCGCGCCGATGCCGCTGGAGGCGCCCTGGGCGTCGATCAGCCGGTGGGCCAGCGGCAGCCCCAGGGCGGTGGCGAGAAGCATCGCGGCCAGCGCCGTACCGCTCGTGGCCGTGACGGTGATCGCGGTGATCTGGCGCGGGGACATGCCGATCGCCCTGAGCGCGAGCAGGTCCCGCTCGCCCTCGCGGACGCTGCCGCCGATCGCGGTCAGCAGCTCCACCAGCCCGATCAGGGCCAGTACGGCGATCAGTCCGGCGACGACTCCGCGCAGCGGGGACAGCCCGTCGGCCGGATTGGTCACGGTGTGCACGTCCAGACGGCCGTGACCGGCCGCGGTGAGCGCGGCGGCCACCCGGTGCGGGTCGGCGCCGGGCCGCAGCCGCAGCTGGTAGAAGGCGGGAGCGAGCCCCGGGGCGTTCTCCCGGAGGGTGTCCAGGGAGGCCGTGACGACCCGGCCGGCGTTCTGCGGTTCGATGCTGCGGCCGACGATGTGCAGGATCTGCGGCCGGTCGCCGACCGTCAGCCGCACCCAGTCGCCGACCCGCGCGTGCAGCAGGTCCAGCAGGCCCTGGCCGGCCACCGCCTCGTCCGGCCCGTGTGCGGCGCGGCCCTCGGCGAGGGCGCAGGGGTAGGGCCGTGCGTCGGTGCCGAGGCCGCGCAGCGCGATGGTCCCGGTCTGCCCGGGCACCAGCGCGGCCAGTTCGACGCCCGGATAGGCGGCGGCCACCCGGGAGTCGTGTGCCAGCAGGGCGCGGACGGTGTCCGGTCGCCCGTCCGAGCGGACGGTGAGGGAGGTGGGCAGCCCGACCCGGTCCGGGCTGCTGTGGAAGCGGTCGATCGTGGTCCAGGCGCTGAGCGCCACCACGATCAGCAGCAGCGGCAGCGTCAGCCGGGCCACCGTGGCCAGCGACCGGCCGCGCCCCGCGCACAGCTTGTGGCAGCCGAGGACCAGCGCGGCCGGCAGCCGCAGCCCCAGCGCCCGCCGGGCCGGACCGGAGAGCCGTCCGCCCGCCGGCGCGTCGGGACGCGGCACCGGAACCGGCGGCACCCGGCCCGCCCGCCAGGCCGCGAGGCCCGTGGTCAGGCCGATGAAGAGCACCGCGGCCACGGGCACCGCGCACAGCGCCACGGTGTGCCCGGGCAGCCCCTGCCACACGCCCACCGCGTCGCCGAGCCGCCCGGGGATCCGGCTGCCCAGCGTCTCGGTGAGCGCGGCGGCGGCCAGGGCGCCGAGCAGGGCGTAGGCGAGATGCTGGAGCAGGAAGACCCGGACGACCTGGCCGGGGGTGAAGCCGATCGCCTTCAGCACCGACAGGTCCCGCAGGTGTCCGCGGATCCGGGTGGCGATCGCCCCGTGCACCGCGAGACCGGCGGCGATCAGCGCGCCCAGCCCGAACAGGCCGAGCACCTGGCCCAGCAGCCGGTTGTCGCCCTGGGCCGCGGCCCGCGCCTGCTGCCAGGTGGACACCTCGCCGACCGCGCCCGCGCCCAGCGCGGTGACGGCGCGCTGCACCGCGTAGTCGGTGTCGGCCGGATCGCCGAGCCGCAGCCCGATGACCTGGCCGCCGGGTGCCCGCACCGCGGAGGGCAGCGCCCAGACCAGGCCCGGCTGCTCGCCCGGGGTGTACGGGGCCTCGGCGCTGTCGGCGACGCCCTCGACGGTCAGGGTGCGGGCGGTGCCGGGCAGGCTGAGGGTGTCGCCGGGTTCGGCCAGCAGGGCGCGGGCCAGGCTGCTCTCCAGCACGACCCCGTCCGGCCGGGCCGGATCCAGCCAGTGCCCGCTGGTGAGCAGCGGCCGGCCCACGGCGGGCGGCCGGGGGGTGCCGCGCAGCTCCACGGAGGCACGGGTGCCGCGTACGGCGACGGTGACGGACTCGGTGCGGTAGGGACCGGCGACGGCGGTGACGCCGTCCAGCCGGGCGAGCCGGCCGGCGTCCGCGGTCGGCACGGTGTGCAGCCAGACATGCGCCCCGCGCGCCTCGGCGAAGGTGCGCTGCCAGGGGTTGGTGGCATAGCCGAACAGGGCGGTGGCCAGCAGCAGCGAGACGACGATGCCGGCGGTGGCCAGCACCAGGAACAGCGCCTCGCCGCGGTGGGTGCGCAGATCGGAGTGGGCCCAGCGCAGGGTGGCCCGTACGTCCCTCAGATCCAGCACGGTCAGTCCCTCAGCTCCAGCACCCCGGAGATGCCACCGCGGCGGGGCGGCGGGGCGGTGTCCAGCGCCGCGTCGTCCGCGATCCGGCCGTCGAAGAAGCTGATCACCCGGTCGGCCGCGCTCGCCAGCCGGGCGTCATGCGTGACCAGGACGATCGTCTGGCCGCGCCCGTGGAAGCGGGACAGCAGCCGCATCACCTCGCGGGTGCCCTTGCTGTCCAGGCTCCCGGCGGGTTCGTCCGCCAGCAGCAGCGGCGGATGGTTGACCAGGGCCCGGGCGAGGGCGACCCGCTGCTGCTCGCCGCCGGACAGCTCGCCCGGCATGCTGCGCTCCTTGCCCGCGAGGCCCAGCTCGGCCAGGAGCGCCTCGCGCTCGGCGCGGGCCTGCTTCGGCGGGACCCCGGCGAGCAGGGCGGGCAGTTCCACGTTGTCGGCGACGGACAGGTTGGACACCAGGTTGAAGAACTGGAAGACGATGCCGATGGCCCTGCGCCGCTCCACCGCCCAGCGGGCCTCACCGAAGGAGTCGGTGCACCGGCCGTCCAGCCAGATGCTGCCCTCGTCCGGCCGTTGCAGCCCGCCCAGCAGGTGCAGCAGGGTCGACTTCCCGGCGCCGGACGGGCCGGTGATCGCCACGAACTCGCCGCGGGCCACGCTCAGGTCGACCCCGCGGACGGCATGCGCGGGCGCGCCCTCGCCGTGATGGGTCTTGACCAGCCCCTCGGCGCGCAGCACCGGAACACTGTCCTCGCTCATTCCAGTTCCTCCTGGCACCGCTCCAGCCAGTCGAGGTCGGCTTGCAGGTGCAGCATCGCGCCCTCGATCAGCAGATGGGCGATTCTGTTGTCCCGGTCCTCGGCCGCGGCCAGTTTCGACAGGCTGCGCATGGTGTTGAGGTACTGGCGCCGCTGCCGGTTGATGAGGGTGATCTGGTCGGCGAGACCGGTCTGCGGGGCGAGGGCGAGCTTCATGAAGAACTCGTCCCGTACCCGCGGCTCGTCCTCGGTCTCCTCGAACCAGACGTGCAGCGCCTCCCGACCGGCGTCGGTGAGGTGGTAGACCTTCTTGTTGGGCCGGCTGGACTGCTCGACGTCCTCGCCCTCGATCAGCCCGGACTTCTCCAGGCGGCCGAGGGTGACGTAGATCTGGCCGACGTTCGGCTGAGGGTACGCGGAGCCCAGCAGTTGCTCAAGGTCCTGCTTCAGTTCATAGCCGTGGGCCGGGCCGCGGGCCAGGAGTGCCAGGAGAGCCAGGCGCACGCGTGCTGTCCTCCTGTCCTCTCACAATGTGCTCCAGGCTCTAGTATCGCCCATACCTAACAGGTATACATGGCCTCTGACTCCCGGCGAGGGCGCCCGGAGCCATGTGTACGTGTGCAAGGAGGAACCTATGCGGTGGATACGCGCCGCCGGTAGGGGCCTCCTCGTTCTCGTGGTGATCGTCACCGGGTACGTCGCCTCCGGGGTCCGGTCCGACGGGGGCGCGCACAGCGGGCGCGGCCCGCTGACCCTGGCCACCGCCGGCGATCTCACCGGTTATCTCGGCCCGCTGCTCCAGGGCTGGAACCGCACCCATCCCGGCGAGAAGGTCACGCTCGTCGAGCTGCCGGACTCCGCCGACGAGACCCATGCGCAGATGACCACCGACCTGCGCGGCGGCGACCGGGGCCGCTTCGACGTCCTCAACATCGACGTCAACTGGACCTCGGAGTTCGCGGCGGCCGGCTGGATCCGCCCGCTGCCCCGCAGCCGGTTCCCGCTGCGCAGCTTCCTGCCGCCGGTGGTGGACACGGCGACCTACGAGGGACGGCTGTACGCGGTCCCGTACGTCACCAACGCCGGACTTCTCCTCTACCGCAGGGACGTCCTCGCCAAGGAGGGCGTCCCCCCGCCGCGCACCTGGGCCGAGCTGGAACACGACGCGCGGACGATCGCGCCGAAGTACCACCTCGGCGGCTACGCGGGCCAGTTCCTGCCCTACGAGGGCCTCACCGTCAACGCGGCCGAGGCCGTCTACTCGGCGGGCGGCACGATCCTCGGCGACGAGGGCACCCGGGTCACCGTCGACTCGGCGGCCGCCCGCGAGGGTATCGGCTTCCTCGCCCGGGGGCTGCGCGAGGGGTGGATACCGAAGCAGGCGCTGACGTACAAGGAGGAGGAGTCCAAACAGGCATTCCAGGACGGCAGGCTGCTCTTCCTGCGCAACTGGCCCTACGCCTACGCCGTCGCCTCCGCCCGGGGCTCCGAGGTCGCCGGGAAGATCGGCGCCGTACCGCTGCCCGGGCCCGACGGGCCGGGGACGAGCGTCCTCGGGGGCTCCAACCTGGCGGTCAACTCCCATGCGCGGCACCCCGATTCGGCCGCGCGGCTGATCGCCTACCTCACCAGCGCACCGGTCCAGCGCCAGGTGCTCGTCCGGGGCGCGCTGCCTCCCGTACGCGCCGCGCTCTACCAGGACCCCGGGCTGATCCGGCGGTTCCCCTATCTGCCGACCCTGCGCACCGCCGTGCTCACCGCCGCGCCGCGCCCGAAGAGCGCGCACTACGACCAGGTCAGCCTGGTGGTGCAGGCGGTGGTGTACGGCGCCCTGACCGGCCGGCAGACGCCCGAGCAGGCGGTGCGGCGGCTGGCGCACGAGCTGGACGCGATCACCCACCGCTGACCATCTTCTAGTTACTTGTTAAGTAACGCAGACATCTCATCTGGCTTCAGATTGTCCTAATACATCCTGCTTCGCCACCCCAACTCTGCAGTAGCTTCCGTTCTTTTCATTGACACCTCTGCGACACGCCTACCTAACATGCATGCATGTTGAGTAAGTACGGCTGGTGGCGCGACGCGGTGATCTACCAGGTCTATGTCCGCAGCTTTCTGGACAGCACCGGCGACGGCGTCGGCGATCTCGCGGGGGTCCGTGCGGGGCTGCCGTATCTGAAGAAGCTCGGCGTCGACGGCATCTGGCTGAGCCCGTTCTACCCCTCGCCGCAGGCCGACCACGGCTACGACGTGGCCGACTACTGCGACGTCGACCCGCTCTTCGGCGACCTCGCCGAGTTCGACCTGCTGATGGCGGCCGCCCACCGGCTCGGCATCAAGGTCCTCCTCGACATCGTCCCCAACCACTGCTCCAGCGAGCACCCGTGGTTCCGCGAGGCGCTGGCGAGCGAGCCCGGCAGCCCGGCCCGCGCCCGCTTCCACTTCGCCGACGGCCGCGGCCCGGACGGCTCGCAGCCGCCCAACAACTGGCACGCGATGTTCGGCGGCCCCGCCTGGAGCAGGGTCGACGACGGCCAGTGGTACCTGCACATGTTCACCCCCGAACAGCCCGACTGGAACTGGCGCGAGCCCGCCGTCACCGCCGAGTTCGACCGCGTACTGCGCTTCTGGCTCGACCGCGGAGTCGACGGCTTCCGCATCGACGTCGCCGCCGGACTGTTCAAACACCCCGAGCTGCCCGACTCCGACGACCCGGAGGCCGACGCCCGCACCCGCGACTCGGTCAACCCGCTCGCCTGGAACCAGCCCGAGGTGCACGGCATATGGCGGCGGTGGCGCGCGATATGCGAGGAGTACACGGCCCACGACGGCCGGGAGCGGCTCCTGGTCGGCGAGGTCTCCGTGCCCACCGCCCGCGAACACGCCCTCTACGTCCGCCCCGACGAACTCCACCAGGCCTTCTTCTTCGACCTGCTCGGCGCCCCCTGGGACGCCGACGCCTTCCGCAAGGTCGTCTCCGAGGCCATGCAGGACATCGCGGGCACCGGCTCCACCGTCACCTGGGTCCTCAACAACCACGACCAGGTCCGCACCGTCACCCGCTACGGGGAACCCGCCCCGCACGGCAGCGGCCTCGGCGCCGCCCGCGCCCGCGCCGCCGCGCTGCTGATGCTGGCGCTGCCCGGAGCCGCGTACATCTACCAGGGCGAGGAGCTGGGCCTGCCCGAGGTCGTCGACCTGCCCGACGACGTCCTCACCGACCCGATCTTCCGCCGCACCGGCAGCCGCGCCCGGATCCGCGACGGCTGCCGGGTGCCGCTGCCCTGGTCCGGACAGGCCTCCCCGTTCGGCTTCACCTCCGGCGCCGAGGGCGCCAGGCCCTGGCTGCCGCAGCCCGACTACTTCGCCGAGTACGCCACCGACCGCGCGCTCGCCGACACCCGCTCCTTCTGGCACCTGTACCGGGAGGGCCTGCACCTGCGCAGGCAACTGCCCCAGTTGGGCGAGGGCTCGCTGCACTGGCTGGACACCCCGCCCGGTGTGCTCGCCTTCGTCCGGGGCGACGGCCTGGTCTGCGCCGTCAACTTCACCACCGCACCCACCCCCGCGCCGGTCTCCGGCACCCCCCTGCTCTCCAGCGGCCCCTGCCCGCCCGGCGTCCTGCCCGGCTCCACGGCGGCCTGGTGGCTCAGCGACCTCTGATCAACCGGTTCTCGAAGGGACATCGACGATGATGCGACGCCGTACCACCCTGCTCACCAGCTGTACCGCCCTCACCCTCGCCCTCGGCGCCACCGCCTGCGGCGGCGGGCCCGTCTCGGCCGGCGGCGGGGACAAGGCGCTCAGCGGCCAGACCGTCACCGTGGCCGGTGTCTGGTCCGGGGCCGAGCAGAAGAACTTCCAGAAGGTGCTGGACGCGTTCACCGCGAAGACCGGCGCCAAGACCCAGTTCGTGTCCACCGGCGACAATGTCTCGACCGTCGTCGGCAGCAAGATCGAGGGCGGCAACGCGCCCGACGTCGTGATGGTCCCGCAGGTCGGCGTGCTCCAGCAGTTCGCGAAGAAGGGCTGGCTGAAGCCGCTGTCCCCGGCCGCGCGAGCGACGGTCACCGCCGACTACGCCCCCGTGTGGAAGAAGTACGGCAGCGTCGACGGCACCCTGTACGGCCTCTACTTCAAGGCCGCCCACAAGTCCACCGTCTGGTACAGCCCCGAGGCCCTCACCCAGGCCGGGGTCAAGCCGCCGAAGACGTACGACGAGATGCTCAAGGACGGGCACACCGTCTCCGACTCCGGACTCGCCGCGTTCGCGGTCGGCGGCGAGGACGGCTGGACGCTCACCGACTGGTTCGAGAACGTCTACCTCTCCCAGGCCGGTCCGCAGAAGTACGACGCCCTCGCCGCCCACAAGCTGAAGTGGACCGACGCGAGCGTGGTCAAGGCGCTGGGGACGCTCGGCAAGCTGTTCAAGGACAAGCAGCTGATCGCGGGCGGCCGGAAGGAGGCCCTGAACACCGACTTCCCCGGCTCGGTGGAGAAGGTGTTCGGGCCCAAGCCCGAGGCCGGCATGGTCTTCGAGGGCGACTTCGTGGCCGGCGTCGCGCACGACCAGTTCGGCAGGACCATCGGCAAGGACGCGGACTTCTTCCCCTTCCCCGCGGTCGACGGCGGCACGGCACCGGTGGTCAGCGGCGGTGACGCGGCGGTCGTCCTCAAGGACGGCAAGAACGCCACGGCCGGGATGAAGCTCCTGGAGTACCTGGCCACGCCCGAGGCCGCGGCCGTATGGGCGAAGGCGGGCGGCTTCCTGTCCCCCAACAAGAAGCTCGCCCTCACGGCGTACGCCGACGACGTCACCCGCGCCACCGCCAGGTCCCTGGTCTCGGCCGGCGACTCGGTCCGCTTCGACATGTCCGACCAGGCGCCCGCCGCCTTCGGCGGCACCAAGGGCGCGGGGGAGTGGAAGCTGCTCCAGGACTTCCTGCGCGACCCCTCCGACCCCAAGGCGACCGCGGCGAAGCTGGAGTCCGCGGCGGCCAAGGCCTACCAGGACTGAGCGGCCGACCCCATGACCGCCACCGCACTCGTGAAACAGCAGGCGGGCCCGCGGCCCGGGGTCCTGGCCTAGGGCCTCTCGCCGCGGCCAGCGGAGGGGACCGGCAAGGGCCCTCCTTTTCTTTTTTTCCCCCCCTGTCCTCTTTCGGGATGGT